>JAGHSZ010000056.1 GCA_018065565.1 Candidatus Colivivens caballi | reverse complement strand
AAAAAATTACCTTACTTAATACCTATTGATATCCTTATTAACAATAAACCTTTATTTCTTCAACTAAAACCGTTATATATCTGGTTACTTATTGAGTCTTGTTTTGTTTGTCTTACGCATTGTTTTCGTTTGACGATGCAAAGGTACGCACTTTCTGGAACATGCAATAACTTTTGATGTTTTTTATGCAGAAATAGCGTGTTTTCTTGACTTTTGTCAACTGCCGTTTTCGAACACACGGAAAAACGCCTATTTTTGCCCATTTTTGTGTGTGCGAGCACACTTTTGCATTTTGACACCGATAATGACAAAATGATGTAAAAAAGCAATAGTTCGATAGCAAATTGTCGCAATAATTAACGCATAAAGACAGGAACACGCCGATTTTTCTGCACGGGAAAAGGTGTTTCTGTGTAAAAACGCACACAGCGCACAGTTTTCACACACATTTCGCAGTCGATTTGGCACACACAGCACACAAATTCTGATGGCGGCGACATCACGAACACGGAAAGCCGATGCTGGAAACGGACACGGCGAAAGCATGGGAACAATATGCGGACGACATGGGGGACAATGGTGCCAAAGCGGAAAATCTGTATAGCGAAAACGGGAAATATACATAATGAAAGCGGAAAATATGCATCAAGTGCGCCTACACCTTATTATTTTTTAGTATCTTTGCACCCTGAAACAAACTATTGCACCTTGAAACCGACTCTGCCGCGGCAACAATGGCAATACAGGCAACAAGGAGAAAGCAATATTGAGAGAGAAAATCACAACAGAAAGAAGAACAAAACAATATACAACGAAATATACAAACAAAACTAAACAATATGGAATACAATTTCAGAGACATTGAAAAGAAATGGCAGCAGAGATGGGTGGAGCAGAACACCTACAAAGTGAGTGAGAACCAGGACAAGAAGAAGTTCTATGTCCTCAACATGTTCCCTTATCCATCGGGAGCAGGACTGCATGTCGGTCACCCACTCGGCTACATTGCAACAGACATTTATGCACGCTACAAGCGCTTGCAGGGATTCAATGTGCTCAACCCAATGGGTTATGATGCATACGGACTTCCAGCAGAGCAATATGCCATTCAGACAGGCCAGCACCCAGAAGTGACAACCAACCAGAACATCAGCCGTTATCGCGAACAGCTGGACAAGATAGGTTTCTGCTTCGACTGGGACCGCGAAGTACGCACATGCAAGCCTGGCTACTATCACTGGACACAGTGGGCGTTCCAGCACATGTTCAACTCTTACTATGACAACCGTCAGCAGAAGGCACTGCCTATCGAGCAGCTCATCAGTCAGCTCGAAGCCAACGGAACAGAAGGACTGGATGTGGCACAGAGCGAGGAACTCACACTGACTGCCGCTGAATGGAAGGCAATGGACGAAAAGCAGAAGAGCGACACACTGATGAACTACCGCCTGGCATTCCTCGGCGAGACAATGGTCAACTGGTGTCCTAAACTCGGCACAGTGCTTGCCAACGACGAAGTGGTCGATGGCGTCAGTGTACGAGGTGGCTACCCAGTAGTTCAGCAGCGTATGCGCCAGTGGTGCCTCCGTGTCAGTGCCTACTCACAGCGTCTGCTCGACGGACTCGACACCATCGAATGGAGCGAATCCATCAAGGAGACACAGCGCAACTGGATTGGCCGCAGCGAAGGAACCGAAGTACAGTTCCAGCTGGCTGGCACCGACGAGAGTTTCACCATCTTCACCACCCGTGCCGACACAATGTTTGGTGTCACATTCATGGTTCTCGCTCCTGAAAGCGAACTCGTGGCAAAGGTCACCACTGCCGACCAGAAGGCAGAAGTCGATGCCTACCTTGAACAGGTGAAGAAGCGCACCGAGCGTGAGCGCATGATCGACAAGAAGGTCACAGGCGTGTTCACAGGAAGCTATGCCATCAACCCATTCACTGGCGAGAAGAACCCTATCTGGGTCAGCGACTATGTACTCGCCGGCTACGGCACAGGTGCCATCATGGCAGTCCCTGCTCACGACAGCCGCGACTATGCCTTTGCAAAGCACTTCAACCTCCCTGTCATCCCGCTCATCGAGGGATGCGATGTCAGCGAGGAGAGCTACGATGCCAAGGAAGGCATCGTGTGCAACTCACCACGACCAGGAGTCACTCCATACATCGATTTCAGTCTCAACGGACTGACCATCAAGGAAGCCATCGCCGCAACCAAGGTCTATGTCAAGGAGCACAACCTCGGACGCGTCAAGGTGAACTACCGTCTGCGCGACGCCATATTTAGCCGTCAGCGCTACTGGGGCGAACCATTCCCAGTGTATTACAAGAACGGCATTCCAACAATGATTCCAGAAGAATGCCTGCCTATCGAACTGCCAGAAGTCGATAAGTTCCTCCCTACCGAGACCGGTGAACCACCACTCGGCAACGCCACTTGCTGGGCATGGGACGAGCAGAAGAAGCAGATTGTTGACAACAAACTCATCGACAACAAGACGGTGTTCCCTATCGAGCTCTTCACTATGCCAGGTTTCGCAGGCTCATCAGCATACTACCTCCGCTACATGGATCCGCACAACGACAAGGCACTCGTTTCGAAAGAGGCAGCAGCCTACTGGCAGAATGTCGATCTATATGTCGGCGGCAGCGAACACGCCACCGGCCACCTCATTTACAGCCGATTCTGGAACAAGTTCCTCTTCGACATGGGCATCAGCATCAAGGAAGAGCCATTCCAGAAACTCATCAACCAAGGTATGATTCAGGGACGAAGCAACTTCGTTTACCGCATCAAGGACACCAACACATTCGTCAGCCTCGGTCAGAAAGGTCAATACGATGTCACACCTATCCATGTCGATGTCAACATCGTCAGCAACGACCGCCTCGATGTCAACGCATTCAAGGCATGGCGTCCTGAATACAACGATGCACAGTTCATCTTCGAAGACGGAAGCAAGGGCGATGCAGCAGTCGAAGGCGCTGAATACATCTGCGGATGGGCCATCGAAAAGATGTCGAAGTCAATGTTCAATGTAGTCAACCCCGACATGATCGTCGAGAAGTTTGGTGCCGACACACTCCGTATGTACGAGATGTTCCTCGGTCCAGTCGAACAGAGCAAGCCTTGGGACACCAACGGCATCGACGGATGCCACCGCTTCCTCAAAAAGCTCTGGGGCATGTTCTTCGACCGCGAAGGCAACCTGCAACTCACTGACGCCGAACCATCAAAGGACGAACTCCGTTCCATCCACAAGCTCATAAAGAAAGTCACCGACGACATCGAGAACTTCTCATTCAACACATCAATCGCAGCATTCATGATCTGCCTGAACGAACTCAGCCAGATAAAGAGCAAGAACCGCAGCGTCATGGAGCAGTTTGCCATCCTCATGGCGCCATTCACTCCACATTTCAGCGAAGAACTCTACGAAACTCTCGGCCACAACACAAGCGTATGCGATGCACAGTGGCCTGTATTCAACGAGGAATACCTGAAAGAAGACTCGGTGAAGATGATGATCAGTTTCAACGGCAAGGCCCGCTTCCCAATGGAGTTCCCTGCCGACGCCGACAACGCCACAATCGAAAAGGCAGTGATGGAGAACCCACAGACAGCCAAATATATGGAAGGCTGGACACTCAACAAGGTCATCATCGTGCCTAAGAAGATTGTCAATGTCGTCTTAAAGAAATAAGTTCACAGACAAAGAAGGGAAGGGACAGATGCCGGCAAGTGTGCATCAGCGCCTGCATGTCTGTCCCCCATAAACACCATACCATTATGTCAAAATTCAAGCAGCAATGGTTAGGCGAGGTCAGCGACTATGCTCACATATCGCTGTCACTCCTCATCTACTCCACAGCATTGACGCTGTTTCTGCTCCCCTATAAGGTAACGACTGGAGGCATAGCAGGTATTTCGTCGCTGATCTACTT
This sequence comes from Candidatus Colivivens caballi, assembly GCA_018065565.1. Lineage (GTDB taxonomy): Bacteria > Bacteroidota > Bacteroidia > Bacteroidales > Bacteroidaceae > Colivivens > Colivivens caballi. The sequence continues at coordinate 18,175 of JAGHSZ010000056.1, read as the reverse complement.
TTCCACAGGATTCGAGGTGCAGAACTCCTACCTCATCATCAACATCGGGCTGCTCGTCCTCGCCATCAAGATTCTCGGATGGAGGTTCAGCCTGAAAACCATCTATGGTGTGCTCATACTCACCGTTTACCTATGGGTGTGGCAGCGACTCATCGAATACCTGACCGGTGCACCAATCAGTGAACTGCAACTCATCGGCGACGAACCATTTATGGCGGTGGTCATCGGAGGTCTGCTCGAAGGACTTTCGCTCGGTATATGCTTCTCGCACAACGGCAGTACCGGAGGCACCGACATCATTGCAGCAGTCATCAACAAGTATAAGGACATATCGCTCGGACAGATTCTGATGACATGCGATGTCATCATCATCAGTTCCAGTTTCCTTGTGTTCAGGCAAGACGAAGGTTCGCTCGGAGCACTTACCCAGATGGTGTTCGGCTACACCGCACTCATCATCTCAGGCATCACCCTCGACTTCGTAATCAATCGTTTCCGCCAGGCAGTGCAGTTCATGATTTTCTCACGCAATTACAGCCGCATCGCCAGCAAACTCATCGACTGTGGTTTCGGTGTCACCGTCCTCGACGGAATGGGATGGTACACCCAGACCGAGCGCAAGGTGCTGGTTGTGCTCACACGGAAGCGCAAGGCAGCCGATGTGCAGCGCTACATCAAGCAGATCGACCCTTACGCATTCGTCTCTATGGCAAATGTGCAGGGAGTCTATGGCGAAGGATTCGACCCTATGAAGGCAAAGATACGGCAGACACGCCCAACACTGGTGTTTGCCACCAACAACAAGCATAAGCTCGAAGAGGTGAAAGCCATCATCGGCGACAAGTTCGAAATCAGAAGTCTCGAAGAAATCGGTTGCCGCGTCGATATACCTGAAACCACAGGAACCATCGAAGGCAACGCAATGCAGAAGGCACAGTTCATCAAGCAGTACTACGGATTCGACTGCTTTGCCGACGACACAGGCCTCCTCTGCGATGCGCTCAACGGCGAACCAGGAGTGAGGTCAGCACGCTACGCCAGCGTAAACGGCAAGGACCACGACTCACAGGCCAACATGGCAAAGCTGCTCGCCAACCTCGAAGGCAAGGACACACGCGCCGCCCACTTCCAGACCACCATCGCACTCATCTACAAGGGCAAGGCCATCAGTTTCGACGGCATCGTCAACGGAACCATCGCCACCGAGAAACATGGTGACATGGGATTTGGCTACGACCCTCTGTTCATTCCTGACGGCTACGACCAGACATTCGCCGAACTCGACCCTGCCGTCAAGAACACCATCAGCCACCGTGCCCGCGCCGTTCAGAAACTGTGTGACTTCCTCAACAGCGAAACACAGCCGAAAGGACCAAAGGCCGAAACTGGTGCAGCAAAACAAAACTGAAAGGACTAAAACCACTCAACTCCCCGATGCTCCGCACGGACGCAACGGGCTCAACAAAGAATGGAACAAAGAATGGAACACAAAGCAAAGAACCACATCCTGTGCCTCATGCTCACCTGCGCATTGATGCTGCCACAAATGCTCCATGCTGCCATCGGCGACTGGACCATCTACTCGTCATTCCGCAGTGCCAGCAAAGTCGTCGAAATGAACAAAGTGCTTTATGTGCTCAGCAACGGGCGCCTTTACAGCTACGACCCCGAGGACACCAGCGTTGAGACCTACGACAAGAGCCGTGGACTCAACAGCAGCACCATCTTCGACATCCTGCCATGCACTTCCGACCATGTACTCGCCATCGTCTATACCGACGGCAACATCGACCTCATGGACTCCAACGGCGATGTTTACAACATGCCCGAACTGCAACAGAAGAACCTTGCCGACAAGACCATAAACGACGCCATGGTCGATGGTTCAACCCTATACCTCTCCACCGGGTCAGGCATCGTAGTGGTCGATGTCCACCGCCATGTAGTCACCGATTTCTACAACTTCGGTCACAATGTCAAGAGCATCGCCATCGAGGACGGCATCATCTATGCAGTATGCGCCGACGGAGTGTTCACCGGCAACACCGCCGACAACTTGCTCGACAAGAGCACATGGGCGAACATCAGCAAGTACGCCTACACCCATGTCATCAACCTCGGCGGTCACTTCTTCGTCTATTCCAACAGCCTGTTCAGCATCACTAACAAGAAGACATTCAGCACCAAGTCGCTGGCGAAAGCCACCATACGCGGATGGAACATCATCGACGACAAACTCTATGTCTATGCCACCGGCAACCTCTACATCGTTGACAAGGATGGGAACATGACCACCATCGCCACCACCGATGTCAATTACATGATTCCGGACAAAGCCACAACCTACTGGGTGGCAAGCGAGACCACAGGACTCTATCCTGCCACACTCGCCGACGGCACCGTCACACCCACAGCATCAGCCATCTGCCCCGATGGACCATGGAGCCCGCACTCCTACCACCTCACCGCCAGCAACGGCCGTCTGCTCATGACCGGAGGAGCATTCAACTACCCGGCAGTCACCTACGACGGAGCCATCATGCAGTATGAGAACGAACGATGGACCCATTTCGACGAACAGGGACCAATCGACCACATCAGCAGCAAATACTATGTCAATGTAGTCGATGTAGTCGAAGACCCGCTCGACCCTTCCCACCACTTTGCCAGCGCCGCCAGTTCCGGACTCTATGAGTTCAAGGACTACAAGTTTGTGCGCCACTACTCCTACGATGATGACGACTGCACCCTCGGCACCATCCTGCCAAGCAGTTCAAATGCAGCGAAATATGTCCGTGTTACCGGACTTGCATTCGATGCCAGTCACAACCTCTGGATGCTCAACAACGAGAAAGACACCGTCGTACACATCTTGAAGAACGATGGCAAGTGGACATGCTATCACTACCCTGAAATCGAAGGATTCCCTACATTCGACCACATCAGATTCGACCAGCGCGGATGGGCATGGATCAACAGCCGACGCACCACCGAGGCAGGTCACCTTGCAGGATTCCTCGTCATCAACACCAACGGAACCATCAACCAGATAAGCGACGACAAGCACAAGTTCGTCAGTTCGTTCACCAACCAGGACGGCACCAGCTACGCACCGACACTCCTCAACGACATCGTCGAGGACCTTGACGGAGGCATCTGGCTCGCCACCAACCTCGGTCCGTTCGTCATATACGAACCTTCGACCGTGTTCAATGCCAACTTCACCGTCTCACAGGTCAAGGTGCCACGCAACGACGGCAGCAACCTCGCCGACTACCTGCTCAACGGTGTTGCCATCAAGTGCATCGCCATCGACGGAGGCAACCGCAAGTGGTTTGGCACATCAGGCAACGGCATTTACCTCGTCAGCAGCGACGGCACCGAGATTCTCCACCACTTCACAGTCGAGAACTCACCACTCATAAGCGACGAAATCTATGACATTGCCATCGACGGCAGCAATGGTGAAGTGTTCATCGCCACAGCCCTCGGCCTCGTGTCCTACCGTGGCGACGCCACCGACCCAATGCCTGAACTCACCGAAAGCGATGTCCGCGTCTATCCAAACCCAGTCCGTCCCGACCACACTGGCCCTATCACAGTCACAGGACTGATGTCGCAGACCGATGTCAAGATTGTCAATGCAGCCGGACGGCTCGTCAACCAGGGCACATCCACCGGAGGCGAATACACATGGGACGGATGCACCAGCGACGGCAACCGTGCCGCATCAGGCATCTACTTCGTCTTTGCAGCCGACAAGGAGGGCAACAAGGGAGTTGCTGCAAAATTCTTAATGGTGAAATAAGTTAATGGCCAATGGCCTAATACCACCCTCCAAGCAATGCGGTTCCTGCACATAATGAGTTTCCTGTTGAGCGTAGCATCAGCCTATGCTCAGCAGGAAACTCTGCCTTTAATACATATCAACTGTCAGGAATGCAGCACACAGTTTTCAGAAGGCACCATCACGCTGACTGAAAACGACACCATCACCTTCTCCTCACACATACTTCTCCGGCATCGCGGAGCATCGTCACTGCGCTATCAGAAGAAGTCGTTCGCCATCAAGCTCACCGACCCACAGGGCGACGACATCGACGCCTCGCTGCTCGGCATGCGCAGCGACAACTCATGGATTCTTGATGCAATGGCAATGGACCGTTCACGGATGCGCAACCGAGTGTCGATGGACCTATGGAACGACTTCTCAGCACCGCCCTACACGCTCCAATACGACTCACGCGCAGTCAATGCCACCCACGGCAAGTATGTCGAGGTCTATGTCAACCATCACTATGAGGGACTCTACTGCCTGTCCGAGAAGATCGACCGCAAGCAGTTGCGCCTGAAAAAGTTCTCGGGCAACAAAGTACGCGGCGTGCTCTACAAGCTCACATCGTTCACCAAGATGATGGGAGGCGGCGACGAATGGTACGAGGCTGACAACACCGCCTCACAGTGGAAGACCTTCGAAGCAGCCTATCCCGACCCCGCCGACGGCGAACCCTTCGACTGGCAACCACTCTCGTCACTCATACATTTCCTCACCTACTCCAACACCTCCACGGTCAACCGCGAACTTCCCGAACGCATCGACCTACCAGTCTGGATCGACTATTTCCTCTTCGTCGAACTCCTCGTGGCTGACGACAATGTGGGCAAGAACCAGTACCTCTACTGCTACGACATCACCAGTCAGCCCACCATCTCCATAGCCCCGTGGGACCTTGATGCCACCTGGGGGCGCGACTATCGGGCAAACGCCGTTGAACCACAGACCGAGTTCACCAACACCAACCGCATCGACCTCTTTCTGCGTCGCGTCTATGCACCGACATGCGATGCCTACGAACAGCGCTATCAGCAGTTGCGTACCACCACATTCCACCCCGACTCACTTTGTCAGCGCTTCAACACACTTTACAACCTGCTCAGCCGCACAGGGGCACTCGACCGCGAAACCAAACGATGGAACGGCACTGACGGCATCACACTCGACTTCCCATCCGAGCGCATCTACATCAATCAGTGGATCAACCACCGCATTGCCGCACTCGACCAGAAATATCACTACATGCCCGAACAGCGGCAGCCTCGCGCCGACAACCGCACACTCACATCACCCATCATCTGCGACATTGTAGGCAACCGCATCAACACACGGAACGCAGGCAGCAGCCAACAACTCACACAGGGTATATATATAATTAATGGTAAGAAAATAATCATTAAATAGTGGTTTAGGAGATTTGTGGTTTGGGCAATGGCGCAAGCAACTAAACAACAAAACAACTAATCCACCAAACAACTAAACAACCAAACCGCCAATCTCCTAAACAACAAAACAACCAAACAACCAATATGTCATCACTTGATCGTTCAGCATCACTATTAGGCACCAGCACAATGAACCAGCTCGACACCCTCCGAGTTGCAGTGTTCGGTGTGGGCGGTGTAGGTTCATGGTGTGCAGAAGGTCTGATTCGCACCGGACTGCGTCACCTGACCATCATCGACTGCGACTGTGTCGATGTCACCAACATCAACCGCCAGCTCATGGCAACCTCCACCACCATCGGTCAGCCCAAGGTCGAGGCACTGCGCCGCCGTCTGCTCGACATCCGTCCCGATGCCGACATCAAGGCACTCAATCAACGCTACACAGGCGAGCCACTCGAAGGCGACCTGGCAGCCGACATCGTCATCGATGCCATCGACTCGCTCGACTGCAAGCAGGCACTCATCATCCGTGCCACATCCACACCTGGCATCACCCTCTTTTCGTCAATGGGGGCAGCACTGAAAACCGACCCAACCCGCGTGCAGACAGCAGAATTCTGGAAGGTTAAAGGCTGTCCACTGGCACGGGCACTGCGCAACCGCATGAAACGCAGCAACGAGTACCCACAGAGCAAGTTCCAGTGTGTGTTCAGCGACGAACCTCCACATGAGGCAGCAGGCATGAAAGGGTCAATCGTCCAGGTAACAGCCGTATTTGGTTTCACCCTCTGCTCGCTCGTCGTAGCCCATTGCTCACAGTCTGCCATTCGTGATGAAGAAACCATATTATAAGAACCATTCTAATTAGTCAGTAAATCACATCATATGGAATTACATGTTAAATCGATGCCCATTTGGAAATGGACAATTGAATTAGTGCTGGGCATACTCCTTTTCTTTATTATAGATGGTGTAGCGCAAACGGCCTTCCTGATAGAATCGCAATGGTTGAAGTCGGTTGCCTTCATCATATCCGGCATTGCCATCATTGGGTTGTTCCAATTGTGGACAAGAGCCTTTGAGAAAGAATGGAGGATGGACACCATGTCAGGCTTATGGAAACTCTTTGGCGGGATAACAATCGGGGCACTGTTCTTTTGCGCTGTGACAGGAATACTGGCAGCGATGGGTACATACAGTGCCAGTTACGCACATCCTCACTGGGGAATGATAATGATTTTACTTTGTTTCTATTTCCTTGTGGCATGCGCAGAGGAAGTCATGTTCAGAGGTCTGCTTTTCAGACTCATTGACGAGCGGTTCGGTTTCTGGTGGGCAATAGGCATATCCTCACTCTTGTTTGGATTCACTCACATTGTCAATCCGGGTGCCACCGTCTGGAGTTCGATTGCAATAGCCGTCGAAGCGGGAGTATTTTTTGGTGCGGCATACAAATATGCTGGTACCCTATGGCTTCCAATCGGCATGCACTGGGCATGGAACTTCACGCAAGGTGATGTTTTTGGTTTTGAAGTATCAGGTACTGGGGCTACGGAAAGCATCATGAATGCAACTCTGACAGGTCCCGACATCGTCACAGGTGGTGATTTCGGTCCAGAAGCATCAATTATCACTGCAATACTCGGCATCATCCTGTCAGGCCTGTTCATCTATCTCGTTCATAGCAGGAATAGCACATATAGTCAAAACCCTACATAATTCCCGAGAACAGCAGACGAGGTCTGTCTTTGACGACATCCCCCCATCACTGCATATTGAATCCATTGAATTAAGGTGGGTTCTAAAAATACACCGTTGTAATAAACAACAATCTACCCCCGCCCTGAAAGGGAGGGATGGGGAGGGTCCGTCGCTGGTTTTCCTTCGCGAGCACTCATGTTTTCCCTTACGAGCGCTCGTGTTTTCCTTCACGAATGCTCGTAAATTATAAAAAGGTGTACACCTTATTGCGAAAAGGTGTACAGGTTATTTGAGAAAGGTGTACACCAAACGACAGAAAGGTGTACACCTTTTTATAATCATCGAGCGCTCGCGCGACAATTTATCACCGCTCGTGAAGGAAAACACGAGCGCTCGGTGGGCAATCCATGTGCTGCCGATGCTGAACCACGACTCGGTTGCCGTCCCTCATCGCCATCCATCAGATGACAATTATAGTGCAAGCATCTGGCATGACATCCTCGCATTTTTCTTCACTTGCCTCATGGGATGCACCCCCAAACGATCTGTTTTTACCCCGAAATCGTATATACATAACAGTGTCACTGTGTGCGCACACAACAGATTTTTTTTGCACATTATACAGTCGTTTGAGAATGTGTGCGACCACTTGCGATGACTTTGGTCAATAAAACAACAGTATCATACACTTTTTTCATCAAAACATTTGGTCAGTTTCAAATACTGCCGTACCTTTGCAGCGTCAAAAGACAAGAACAGTGCAGAGGCACACAAAAACCAGATGACTCTGGACGGTCTTGATGACACACGAAAACATAGACATAAGGAAATTGGTAATAAAATAAGGTTAGTTAGTTTTGATTAGTTAATAAGATTAGTTTGATTGGTTAATTTTGATTTGATTAATTGTCTATGAAAGAGTCTAAACCAAAGGGGCGCGGTCAAGAGTGACCAACCCCTTGGAGATGACGGAGAAGGGATGAAGAACTTATAGCAACTTAAACGAAACATCGACAGTGCCACATCAACAGAAGGCACAACAACATACACAAGGCCACAATACAGCCACACAAAAGAAAACACAACACCACACAGACACCTACGACAACAGACAACGACAAGCAATGACAGAGAAGCAAGCAACACAACGACACAGCAACACACAACATTAAAGAAAAGAGATAAATAAGTATTAGTTTTTTAAGGTAAGAAAAAGATTGAAATTATGGCAATTGAAATTATCGTAACCGCAATCGTAGTTATCGCGGCAGTAGTGAGCAACATTTCATTCTTGAAATAAGCTCCTTTTATTTGAAAACAAGCACATTCTAATAACATCCGAAAGCGTTTCACTTGTGTGGAACGCTTTTTTTTCGTACCTTTGCCCGCAACAATATACAAGTTTCGTAAAAACCGAGCAAGTTAACAATGAACAAACTGACCCTTTCACTGACAGCACTGGCATTCGCCACATTGCAGACGGCTATGGCACCGATGGCCATGGCACAGCGTTTGAGCACCGAACTGCACGACGAATGGCGGTTCACACACAGCGACTCACCTTCAAACATCCTGCCCAAGACCGACGACAGCGGCTGGCAGACCGTCAGCGTGCCACACGACTGGGCAATCAGTGGTCCGTTTGGCAACGACAACGACCGGCAGACGGTTGCCATCACCCAGAACGGGGAAAGCGTGGCAACGGAAAAGACAGGGCGCACAGGCGCACTGCCCTGGGTCGGCAACGGATGGTACCGTCGCCACTTCGTCACCTCAAAGGGAATGAAACGCATAATACTCAATTTCGACGGAGCAATGGCTGAACCCGAGGTGTTTGTCAACGGTGCAAAGGTGGGCGAATGGAAATATGGATACAACGCATTCAACATCGACATCACACCGTTTGTCAACCGTCCGGGCAAGGACAATCTGCTCGCCGTACGCCTCCACAACACCGCTGAAAGCAGCCGGTGGTACCCCGGAGCAGGACTGTTCCGGCCAGTGACACTGATACAGACGGGTGCCACAGCCATCGACGAGTGGGGTGTGAACTTCGAAACAACAGGCATAAGTGGCAACGATGCCACATTCAGGATGTCGGCTGACATCGTCGGCTGGCACGACCTTACCGACGGCAGCAACAAGGGCAAGCACCTGACTGCCAAGGTGGTGCTAATTCCAAGCAGGGGTAAGTCGAGAGGCGCAGTCGCAACTGCCGACTTCGATGCGACAGTCGATGCCAACGGCAGAATCACAGCCAGCGGCACCATTGCCGGTGCACAGTTGTGGACACCTGAACAGCCAAACCTATACACACTCGAAATCAGTCTGTTTCTGACCGACAAGAAAGCACGGCGCCAACTCATCGACCAGATTCACAAGAAGGTGGGACTGCGCACCGTCAGCGTCACGGCAGAAAAGGGATTCCAGTTGAACGGCACGACCCGCAAGCTGAAAGGAGTGTGCCTCCACCACGACCTCGGCATGATTGGTGCCGCAGTCAACAAGGCGGCACTCATCCGCCAGATCCGACTGCTGAAAACCATGGGCTGCGACGCCATACGCACCTCGCACAACATGCCTTCGCAGATGCAGATGGACCTCTGCGACTCACTGGGCATGATGGTGATGGCAGAGTCGTTCGACGAATGGAAATACCCTAAATGCAAGAACGGATACAACCGATTTTTCGACCAATGGTGGCGACGCGACCTCACCAACCTGATACTTGCCAACCGCCTCCACCCTTCCATCGTGATGTGGAGCATCGGCAACGAAATACCTGAGCAGTCCGACCGCAAGTCAGTGCATTTTGTCACCGAAATGCAGCAACTCATCCACGACCTCGACTCGTCACGCCTCTGCACCACCGGCATGGACCGCTGGGACGGATGCGCACATTCAGGATTTGCATCCGCCATCCACATCCCAGGTCTCAACTATCGCACACACCGCTACCACTATGCCTACGAGAACCTGCCGCAGAAGTTTGTGCTCGGAAGCGAGACGGCATCGACCATCAGCAGTCGCGGTGTCTATCACTTCCCAGTCACATTCACCAAGAACGAACAGAATGCTGACACACAGTGCTCGGGCTACGACCTCGGATGCTGCTCATGGAGCAACCTGCCTGAAAGCGACTGGGTGATGCAAGACGACTACGACTGGGTCATCGGCGAACTTGTCTGGACCGGTTTCGACTACCTCGGCGAACCCACTCCTTACGACGGCACCCCATTTGCCCGCAGCAGTTACTTCGGCATATTCGACCTTGCCGGACTGCCAAAAGACCGCTACTGGCTCTATCGCAGCCGATGGAACCCAACGGCCGAAACCATCCATCTGTTGCCTCACTGGACATGGGACGGACGCAACGGCGAGACCACACCAGTGTATTGCTACACCAATTACCCTACCGCCGAACTCTTTGTCAACGGCGTGAGCCAGGGCAAAATCAGCAAGGAAGCACCGAAACCACACACCGACAGCAACGGCGAAGTGCCACACATCGACCGATACCGTCTGCGATGGAACGATGTGAAATACGAACCAGGCGAACTGCGCGTCGTGGTTTATGACGCACAGGGCAACCGCCGCGGAGAACAGACCGTCCGCACAGCCGGCAAGCCGTTTGCAGTAAAGATTGAGAAAGAACGACTCGACGAATACATCGCCCCTTCAACCCTCACTGCCGACGGCCGCGACATGGCGTTCTTCGTGGTCAGCATCGTTGACAAGGACGGCAACCTATGTCCTGATGCCGACAACCAGATCAATGTGGATGTCAGCGGAGCGGCTGAATTCAAAGGCATGTGCAACGGCGACGCCACCTCATTTGAAGTGTTCACCAACCCAGTGATGAAGACATTCCACGGGCAACTCGTCATCGGCATCATCTCCAACGGACAGACAGGCACAGCCAGCATCACAGCCACAAGCAAAGGTCTGCTCAGTGGAAGCACAGAGATACAAGTGAAGAGTGAAGAGTGATAAGTGAAAAGTGATAAGTGAAGAGTGAAAAAAGACCTTCTCCCTGCCTCTTCCTTTCAGGACGAGGAGTGGTTACATGTCTATACTACATACAGCAGCATTCTGCCCCCACCCTGAATGAAAGGGAGGGATGGGGAAGGTCTGGTCTGTTTTAAATATAAATTTTTAACTTTCAAACAATATGAAGAAATTATTAAGCAAGACAGTTTGTATGCGAATGGTGACAGTAGTGATTGCGCTATTTGTCAGTGCCATTGCGATGGCAAGTTCGCTGACATTGAAGGTCGAGCATGAAGGTGACCTATACGACATGCTTGACACGCTTGGCATTGACAAGGATGCCGTCACAGAATTGATACTGACGGGAAGCATCGACGAATCCGACTTAGAAACGGCACTGGATGAGTTCCCAAGTCTGAAATCCCTCGATGCAAGAGACACCCGTCTGAGCAGTATGTTTCTGATGGTGCAGTCGGCTACTATCGAGAAAATCGTTTTCCCTGCCACTGTTTCATCAATGACGATGTACCTGATGACGACAAGTCTGAAAGACATTTACATGTACTCCGTACTCCCTCCATCGGGAACGATAATGTCGTTCTACGGTGAAGCACCGACGGTTCATGTACCGAAGTACAACATCCAGGGTTATCGCGACAGCGATACATGGGGGTCAAGCAGACTTGTGGCGATAGATGGTGATGTAAAGGACTTCTTCATCTTCTCGGAGTTTACGATGAGAGAAAGCGAAGGATTATCCGCTGAAACATCTGTATCGCTGATATACAATGATGATTACACGGTGGAAGAACCTGTGACATGCCTCACAGTGGATGCCCCTTCCGCCATACATGTTGGTTCATACAGCCAGATTTTTGATGCCAACACATATAATCATAATAAGAAGCAGGTTCCGTCATTGATAGCAAAATCAGAAATGACTGCCGACAACATATCTATCAAGTACGAGGCACAGTTGTATGGCTGGGATTTCATCGCCCTTCCATTTGATTTCTGCGTGGCGGACATTGAAACCAACAAGAATGTGGATTTGTACATTTGCAGATATTCCGGTGAGAACCGAGCAACGAAGGTGCGCGACACATGGGTGCGGGTGACAGATGAAGAGATAATTCCCGCATACGAAGGTTTCGCTGTCTTTGCTATGCCAAAGAATTTTTACGACAGCGACGACCCCGTCCTTACATTTCATGCATCTTCCAGCCAAAGCAACAACATTTTCCTGAATTCCGACAAGACGCTACCGATAAATAAATACCCTTCAAAGCGCAGCAACAACAGCGGATGGAATCTTGTGGGCAACCCATACCCATGCTATTTCAATATAGACAACATTGCTGAAAACAATAAGATATATGTATGGGACGATGAGGGAAAATACACAAAATACGTGCCAAGTATGAATGAATTATACATGCGTCCTATGCAGGCATTCTTTGTTCAGGCATACGATGGCATGGAGACTGTCTCATTCGACAAGAACGGACGGTCGGCAACAGATTTCTCAATGGGAGACGACGATGACTATTCCTTCTCAAAGTCGGACAACATCCTGACTCAGGCTATGAAAGCACAGGCTGAAAAGAGAAAAGAGATAGCAAAAGGTGGACTCATGGATATTGACCCCATGTCTTTGCTTTTAGACCCAGGTGCAAACTCGTTTGACCCGGCAACCGGTGAACTCTACATGGACCTTTTCCATCCTGGCAGTTTGCTCACATCAATGAGTTATGCCTTGGACAATGAAGACATCGATGATGAACAAGTGTTCGAACTGATAAAGAAACTGGTCATTGCCGCACCAGTAAACAACGAAGATGTGACCATGCTTCATGGCTTCACAGGCTGTGTCACCCTTGATATGTCGCAGTCGGGGGGCATTACATCTTTGCCACAGTATATGTTTGCCGGAATGAGCAAACTTGAAGAAATCATGCTGCCTTCATGCATCACAAGCATCGGGGCAAGCTCATTCATTGGCGTCACCAAGCTGAACCTTTTGACCGTATTGGCAGAGACACCTCCTACACTTGACGCTGCCGATCTGAAAATCTTGCAAGGACTCACCGACCTTGTGGTGTTAGTACCTGCAAATTCAGTCGAGGCATACTCTCAGGCATGGGCAGGACTGAACATCCAGCCTATTAAAGGCGTTTCGCCTATCATCAATCCTGACCACGAGGACGAGCCAATGCTTGCCATCAATGTAAGCGGCCGTATTCTCAACGAAGCACATCTGCCGCTGCCTTCCGCATCGGTAATCGTATCACAATCGTATGGGCGCGAGCATATCTCAACCACAGTGAATGTTGACAACAGCGGATGTTTCAGTTTCCAGATGAATGCCCTGCCTTCAATACTTTCGTTCGCATCAGCCGGAATGTTACAGCAGTTCCGCGAAGTTGACGAAACGACAGACATTGACCTCGGCGACATCTGTCTCGAACGCATCTCGGGCAGTATGCTTGAAATGGCATATACCACACATAGCAGCGCAAGACCAGTTGGCGGCATTGTTCCGACATGGAACGACTTTGACGCCGAGGACATACAGGTTGAAGTATATAACCTTACAGCCAACAAGCCTGAAAATGTGCGTCAATACCAACGACCATACATCGTGATGGAGAATGACATCGAATTTGGTTCACGCCTAAAAATCACCGTTACAAGCAGAAACAATGCCTTTTCACCTGTTGAGACAGAAATCGAAGCGACGCCCGACATGAAAGATGGCGTGATTCCAGTAAATGTAGAGCTTAATGAGTCAGCACGCATATACAGCACCATTAATGTCTATGACGAAACGGCTGGCTTCATTGGCAGTCTCTACGACAGCGAAGGCAACTTCGTGAAGCAAGGATTATATACCAGTAGGCAATACACCTTCCGTTATCTCAAACCAGGCGACTACACACTGGTGATGATGCAAAGAAACGCACTGTTAAGCAATATCCAAAAGATTGCCGACTATGCTACTGCTGGATTAAAGGCTGGCACCGATTATACAATAAGACACATTTCTGTCGGAACTGATGGATACCTTGAATTCACCGACGATGTACCATGGTTCGACGACCTCGCGTACCGCCACACCACAAGTTCCACCCTTCTCACATCTGAGACCCCATCGGTCACTGCTGGCAAGTACGCCACGATGAAAGTCACCCTCGGTTTCAAGCCAGAGATTGCTCAAAAGGTAAGCAATGTCGCCGTCGTAATCGACATGCCTGACGACTGTTCTTATCTACCGTCATCGCTCGTGTCCTCCATGGGCGAAGCCAGCGTCAGCGTTCAAGGTCAGCAACTGCGTATAGCTTCATCGCCATCGGCAAAATTCCGTTTCTGCATCACTGCCATTCAAGGCATGGATGCTCGTTTCCCAGGTGTCGTTTGCTACACTATGGATGGTAAGGAATATCAGCAACCTATCGGTTCTGCTTTCGTTGCTTTCACTGATTCTGAAATTGGCGCTCCTAACATTTCAATTACACCTAATGTCAATGTATGGGGCAATGCAATTCCGGATTGTGATATCAGCCTTTACGACAACGGCACCCTCTTTGCTCATGCCAAAGCCCGTCACGACGGCGGATGGGATGCAGAAGCCACGCTCGTCAATGCCTTCCCTGCTTCACTGCATCAGGTTTATGCCGAATATGAAAATGCAAACGGATTGAAGATAAGGACAGCTCCTGCCAGCATCTTCTACAATCCCGACGCTACTGTTCCGACAAGAGTCGTCATGCAAAACAATGGCAGCAACATTTCCTTCGACTTAGCCACGGGCGAAATCTCTAAGCCATATTACTCTTTCAACCCTGTATTCAATGAGTTCACCTTCAAGACCACATTTGCCCCTAACAAACCGCAAGATGTGTTTGATGTGAAGTTCAGCATTGAGACCAACAAGGGCAATCAGTACCTCCTCCGTGCCAACTATGTCGATTCGCTGCAATGCTGGGAAGGGAAGTGTGAATTTGACGAATATGACTTGCCTACAAATGTCGGCGTTGAATACATCGACATCAGTTCTACGCCTGTCAATCCGATATACGCTGCCAATGCCACAGCGCTCATGATAGTTGCCAACCACGAAACTTATAAATCCGCTTTCGAGTCAAAGGTAACTTTCGATGAAAGTTCAGCACATGGCAATGACAAGGAGGCTTCATTCAATCTCAATATCGACGGCTTCGACTCGCCGTTTGCAATGAAAGTCAAGGAACTCGACTATGCAGCCATTTGCGCCGAGATGGATGTAGTTCAATATACCTATCTCTACAATTCGGGCGATACCGTTGTCTGCATCAATGCCGACAGCAACGAGGAGATGCTCACTCTTCGCGTTGTTGATTCGGGTCTCAAGGTTGCATACGACATCACACTCAGCATCGATGAAGCGAAGGCTAAGGCAAAGACTATCGCTGCTGGGGCTACTGTCGTTGGGGCTACAAATGTCTTCGACAAGTTAAACAACTTTCTGCTCATTCCGAAATACATCAATGCTTATCAGGATTACCAGAGCATGAAACAGATGCGCGACAACAACATGCAAAGGATTGACGACGCACGCAACGCTTTTCTTAACGCCATAGGCGCAAGGTGCAAGGACGGCACCCCTATGCTGCCTGACATGTGGGCTACATCATTCTATCAGTATGCAATGGACCTCGGTGAGGGCGACGGTAAGTACTATGATGATTTCGAAAACGAACTCGACGAGTACAAGACGCGCGTATGGAAACAAGCCATCTGCGATGTAGCTTCCCTTATCATTTCTAACGGCATCAACAGTTTTGCCATAGGTGGACTTGTAAGCAAACTGGCACAGGGCGCAATAATTCCTTCGCTCACCAAGATGCTGCCACGACTTGGAACAGCTGAATTGGTCAGCAAGTTCCTTATTGAGAACGGAGTGTCAACAGCCACCAATGTTGCAGCCGAACAGGTGCAGAACTTCTTCAAGACCGACTTCCAAGCACAGAAAACTCACATCAACGATTGGTCGTCATCACAGCTGAATGAAATACTGAAAGAGTATAGCAACCAGACAAGTCGCGTGAAGGAGCATTACCAGGAATGTCCTGAGGATCCACTCGAACGTCCTACATCACCATTCAAAAAACGCCATCGTCCACGTGATACCCGCCCTATCATCGACCCTTCGGGCTATGTCTATGAAAGCGGAAATGAAGACAAGCGCATCGAAGGCGTTACTGCAACTCTGTACTTCAAGGCCGAAGAATCTTCTGAACCTACGCTTTGGGATGCTGCCGAGTATGGGCAGACAAACCCTCTCGTCACTGATGCCGAAGGTGCATACTCATGGTATGTGCCAGAAGGTTTGTGGCAGGTTCGTTTCAGCAAGGATGGGTATGCCGACACTCAGACGGAATGGTTGCCTGTTCCTCCTCCACAGCTCGAAGTCAACATCCCGATGACCCCTCTCGATGGAGTCTTGCCTGGCGATGCTAACAACGACACCTTCATCAATGTGGCAGACATCACCGCCATCGCAACTTACATCCTCGGTCTTCCACTTGAAGGCTTCAACAAGACGAATGCCGATGTGAATGGTGACAGCACCATCGATGTGACTGACATTTCTGCCACAGCGGGAATTATTCTCTACTATGATGCCCGCTAAACATTAAACCCAAATCGTCCATTAGGCTGTTACGCGCTAATGAACGATTTGGGATTAATCGAAAATATTGCTGTCCGGCAAAAGTTATTTGAATTGATAAATTTAGGGCTGATACTTACATGAAGTATCAGCCCTTTTGGTTATCTTTGCTTTCACCACAAAAACATAGTAACCATGAGCAAAGATAGCAATTTTACCGGACAGCCGGTGTATAGTCAGGTATTAAAATTACTTGATCGAGAGAAAATCATGCAAATCAGCCGTGAAACATCGGGTAGCGAGGCCTATGTGAAGCGTCTTGGTGGTTATCAGCACCTCGTAATCATGCTTTTTGGCATATTGAAACACTTTGACTCTCTGCGTGAATTAGAGATTGGGATGAAGGCAGAGGCGCATAAGCTCCAACATCTTGGCCTTAATTATCTTATCCGCCGCAGCACGCTGGCAGAAGCCAATATCCGCCGACCACAGGAGTTCTTTGCCAAGGTATATGCGTACCTGCTGGAGAAGTATGCAAAGTTTTTAGCGGACAGCCCCCTCCTAAGAGCTATAAGGGACAGACACATGAACCGAAGGACTGGGAGAAGCTGTTGTACATGATGGATTCCACAACCATAACTCTATTTGACAACATACTCAAGGGGGTAGGTCGTCACCCGAAGTCCGGCAAGAAAAAGGGAGGCATGAAAGTGCATACGGTAATGAAGTATCATGTAGGAGTACCAATGGTCGTACAGCTCACATCGGCTGCAAAGCACGATCATTATCTGCTCAAAGAGGTACATCTGCCCAAGGGATCCAATCTCGCTATTGACCGTGCGTATATAGACATAGCACAATTTCAGCGACTTACGGAAGAAGGAGTTTGTTATGTCACGAAAATGAAGAAAAACCTCAAATACGAGGTGCTTGAGTCTGTGACGTATGTAAATCCGGATGGTCTCGTGACTCATATTGACCAGAAAGTACGCTTTACCCGTGGAGAACTGACGCACGATGCACGCAGGGTCGAGATTTTCGAAGAAAAGAAGAATCCAGTGGTGTTGCTGACGAACAACTTTGATTTCTCCGTAGAGGATATTTCTGAGATTTATCGTCTTCGCTGGGCCATAGAGTCGCTCTACAAACAGCTGAAGCAGAACTTCCCACTCCATTTTTTCTATGGTGATAGTATCAATGCCATACAGATACAGACATGGGTGGTGCTCATTGCCAACCTGCTCATCACAGTCCTCTCTCGGAACATAAAACGCTACTGTGCTTTTTCTCAAGTCGTGACAATGATACGCATGACGCTCATGTACTACATCGACTTTATCAGCTTTATGGAGAATCCTGACAAAACGTGGGACAACATCCTTGCCAAAGAAGCTCAGAAAGGACCACCTCAGCCAACGCTTTTTTGATTAGGGGGCTTACTTTTGAGAAAATGTACCCCGAAGTCCATGTTTACAGGGCTTCGGGGTGGGATTTTATGCTATTTTGAGTTTTACCGGACAGCAATAATAGTATTTGTAACTTATTGTATTTCTGCTTGTTTTGATTAAAATGGTAGAAAAATGAAGACGAAGATTCTGTAGATGATAAAAT
>JAGHSZ010000044.1 GCA_018065565.1 Candidatus Colivivens caballi | reverse complement strand
GCCGAGGAAACCCATCATCTCAACATGTGCTGGAACTGATGAAGAACCTGCGAACTGTGCATCGGAGTGCATACGACCCAGAGTATCCGTCATGCCGTATGATGCAGGACCAGCAGCCATGTTGTCTGGGTGAAGTGTACGACCTGTACCACCACCAGATGCTACTGAGAAGTAAGGCTTACCTGCGAGGATGCGCTCCTTCTTGTATGTACCTGCAACTGGGTGCTGGAAACGAGTTGGGTTAGTTGAGTTACCAGTGATGGATACATCAACATCTTCCATCCAAAGGATAGCAACGCCTTCGCGAACGTCGTCTGCTCCGTAGCAGTTTACCTTTGCGCGAGGACCATCTGAATATGCTATGCGATTGACAACTTCAACCTTACCAGTATAGTAGTCGAACTTTGTCTGGCAGTATGTGAAACCATTGATACGGCTGATGATCATTGCTGCGTCCTTGCCGAGACCGTTGAGGATGACACGGAGTGGGTTCTTACGAACTTTGTTTGCCATTTCTGCAATCTTGATTGCACCTTCTGCAGCTGCAAATGACTCGTGACCTGCGAGGAATGCAAAGCACTGTGTTTCTTCACGGAGAAGGCGTGCTGCGAGGTTACCGTGACCGAGACCTACCTTGCGGTCGTCAGCTACTGAACCAGGAATACAGAATGACTGGAGGCCGATACCGATGGCTTCGGCTGCATCAGCTGCGTTCTTGCAACCTTTCTTGATGGCGATTGCGCATCCGCATACATAAGCCCACTTTGCGTTTTCGAAGCAAATCATCTGGGTTTCTTCACATGTCTTATATGGGTCGATACCTGCCTTTTCGCAGATTTCGTTAGCTTCTTCGATAGAAGCAATGCCGTTTGCGTTGAGAGCAGCGAGTACCTGCTTGATACGACGGTCTTGTGATTCGAATTTCACTTCTCTTATCATAGTTTGCTTCCTCCTTTATTATTCTTTGCGTGGGTCAATTGATTTAACTGCTCCTTGTTCAGGTTTTGTGCGGCCGTATGTGCCTGTAACGCTCTTGAGCGCTTCGTTTGCGTCCATGCCCTTCTTGATGGCGTCCATGAATTTGCCCATGTGTACGAATTCATAGCCACAAACCTGGTTGTCGCTGTCGAGATACATCTTTGTGATGTAGCCTTCTGTGAGCTGGAGGTAACGAGTGCCCTTTGCCTTTGTACCGTAGAGTGTACCGCACTGTGAAACGAGACCCTTGCCGAGGTCTTCGAGACCTGAACCGATTACTAGACCGCCTTCAGAGAATGCACTCTGAGTACGACCATAAACAATCTGGAGGAAGAGTTCGCGCATTGCTGTGTTGATGGCATCGCAAACGAGGTCTGTGTTGAGTGCTTCGAGGATTGTCTTTCCAGGGAGAATTTCACTTGCCATTGCAGCAGAGTGGGTCATACCTGAACAACCGATTGTTTCAACGAGACATTCTTCGATAACGCCTTCCTTAACATTGAGTGACAGCTTGCATGTACCCTGCTGAGGTGCACACCAACCGATACCGTGAGTCATACCTGAGATGTCTTTGATCTCTTTTGCCTGAATCCACTTACCTTCTTCTGGTATTGGAGCTGGTCCGTGATTAGGGCCTTTGGCAACGCAGCACATTTCTTGTACTTCTTTTGAATAAACCATAATCTAATCTACTTTTTAGTGTGATTATATAATTAATGTGAATTTATGAGTCCGTTGTGTGTTGAGTCTTTATTTGAAACTCGCCAAAATGGTGTACAAAGTTACGAAATTATTAGGAATTGAAAATTATTATATTGCAATTATTTGTGAATTATCCCACTTTTCTGTGCTGAATGCATGGGTGTTGCAATATGCAATTTCTAATTTGGCACATTACTGGATACATTTGTACGGTCTTTGCGGCCTTCTCCTCTTGCTGATGGAGTGGGGCAGTGCTATTCGTAACGGATGGCTTCGATAGGGTCGAGACTGGCTGCTTTTTTTGCCGGGAAGTAACCGAATCCGACTCCAATGACGGTGCAGACTGCAAAACTGACAAGGATGCTCCATGCTGGGATTGAAGCTGGCAGTCCTATGGCATTTGCTGCCAGTGTGAGCAGCCAGCCGAGCAGTATTCCGAGAATGCCTCCGGTGAGGCTGATCATGATTGATTCGATGAGGAACTGATTGCTGATGTCGATGCCTCGTGCTCCGACAGACATGCGCAGACCAATCTCTTTCGTGCGCTCGGTGACACTTACCAGCATGATGTTCATAATGCCGATGCCTGCCACCAAAAGTGAGAATGCTGCCGCGACTACAAGGATGACAGTGATGGTGTCCATGGTTGACGACATGGTGTCCATCATTTCTGCCTGTGAGTTGATGCTGAAATCGTCGTCGGCTCCTTCTCTGATTTTGTGGTTTTCACGCAGTACGGCTGTAAGTTCGTCGATGGCGTTGTCTGTCATTTCTTCTGTGATGGCTGAACAAGTAATAGAACTGAAATAGGTCTGTGCGTTCAGTCGTTTCATCACTGTGGTGTAGGGGGCAACAATCACATTGTCCTGATCCATGCCCCAGCTGTTTTCTCCTTTTTCTTTGAGTACACCGATGACTTTGAATGGGATTGACTTGAATCGGATGTTCTTGCCAACTGGATTGGTATTGCTGAACAGTTCTTCAACGATGGTCTGGCCGATGACACACACTTTTGCGCCCTTGCGGATGTCGTCATCGGTGAAGCAGTCGCCGTCCTTCAGTTCCCATTGCTTGATGTCGAGGTACTCAAGACTTTCGCCATACATCGTTGTGGATGTGTTATTTGCTCCGAATATGCATTGTCCGCTTGCTGTCACCTCTGGGCTGACATAGGTGACATATTTCTTGTTGTTGACGATTGCTTCGTAGTCTTCCACTTTTAGTGTTTGCATGGCAGACGGGTCGAGTCGGACTCCGCCTCTTTGCCGGGCTCCTGGGCGTATGTTGATGATGTTGGTGCCCATCTTCGAAATCTCTGCTCGGATGCTCTGCTTTGATCCTTGGCCTATGGCCATCATGATGATGACTGCTGCCACTCCAATGATGATGCCCAGCATGGATAGAAAGGACCTGAAGGCATTGTTGGCAATGGCGGTCATGGCAACTTTTATGAGGTTTATGAAGTTCACTGTCTTATGTTTTTGCTATTGGCGCTCCACTGTTTTGCTATTGGGGCGCTGTGGGTGTTGATGGAAAAATCAGGGAATAATAGAGTCGGTTGTTGTGGCGGGCATTGCTATCAGTCGTCTTGATTGACTGGGAGCGCGGCGAGTGCATCAGCTGCTGACTGTATGTTGGTGTTGACGACATCTTCGCGAATCTTTCCGTCGCGCAGCATGATGTTGCGACTGCTGTATTTTGCAATGTCGGGATTGTGGGTGACAAATATGATGGTGCGTCCCTCCTTGTGTAATTTCTGGAACAGCACGAGCATCTCGAATGAGGTGCGTGTGTCGAGGTTTCCCGTGGCTTCATCGGCAAGAATCACAGCGGGGTCGTTGACCAGTGCTCTTGCTATTGCCACTCGCTGCATCTGTCCGCCTGACATTTGGTTTGATTTGTGCTCGAGACGGTCACCAAGTCCAACGGCTTTCAACGCTTCGATGGCTGCCTCACGGCGTTCGCGGGCATTATACTTGGAATTGTACATCAGTGGCAGCGCCACATTGTCAACGGCCGTGGTCTTTGCCAGCAGGTTATAGTTCTGAAAGACAAAGCCAATCTTTCGGTTGCGCAGTTTTGCCCGTTGTGATTTCGACATGGTGCGGACGGCTACTCCGTCAAGGTAATATTCGCCCTTGGTCGGTGTGTCGAGACATCCTAACTGGTTGAGCAGAGTGGATTTGCCCGAACCTGATGTGCCCATGATGGTGACAAATTCGCCTTCATAGATTTTGAAGGATACGCCCCGGAGTGCATGTACAACTTCGTCGCCAACCTTAAAGTCGCGGCGCACATCTTGCAGTTCGATAACTACTTTTTTTTCTTGTCCGTTGTTCATGGCATAGAATTATTTAGATGGTGCTGATGGTGCGCCTGTACCGCCTGGGCGGTTGTTGTTTCGGCGTGAAGGACCTGGCATGAACGGATTGCCTGACTGCTCGGGTTGGTCGTTGAGCATTTCAAATCCAGTCAATACTTCATCGCCTTCCTTTACACCTCCGAGTATTTCTGTAAACATTCCGTTGGTGCGACCAATCTTGACTGGACGGGCGAGGAACTTCTTACCGATGTGAAGCCAGACTTTGTCCTTGGCGTCGCAGTTCTGAATCTGTTCGTCTTCTCCCAGTAACAGTTCGTTTGGAGAAAAACGCAGTGCTTTGGCTGGAACTGCAAGTACATCATGTATTTCAGATTTGTAGATGGTCACATTGGCTGTGAGGCCTGGTTTGAGTTTGAGTTCTGCGTTTGGTGCAGAGATGACTACTTGATAGGTCACGACATTGCTCTCGGTAGTGGCTTGCTGGCGTACCTGAGTCACTTCACCTTCGAAGATGTCGTCAGGGTAGGCATCGACTGTGAATGTTACATGCTGGCCCTCGAGCACACCGCCAATGTCAGCTTCGTCAATGTCGGCAATGACACGCATGGCTGTAAGGTCCTGGGCAATGATGAATAGGGTAGGGGTTGTCATGGCACTTGCCACGGTCTGGCCTTCTTCGACTTCTCGGCTCAATACAACCCCGTCGATAGGTGATGTGATGGTTGCATATCCGAGGTTGGTCTGTGCCTTGGTCACATTCTGTTGCTGTATGCGAACCTGCTGCTGTGCCTGAACATATGACAGACGCGCATTTTCATAGTCGTTGGCACTGACCAGTCCTTTGTCGTAGAGTGTCTTGTAACGGTTGTAGTTTGACTGTTGGTAGCTGAGACTCGCCTGTGAGTTGGCAAGATTTGACCGTGCCGACTCCAGCTCGCTCATAAGGTTGGTCTTGTCGAGTTCTGCAATGACATCGCCACGATGCACTACACTGTTGAAATCAACAAATATCTTTGAGATGATACCACTGACCTGTGTACCAACTTCGACCTTGGTCACTGGCTCGATTGTACCAGTGGCAGTGATGCTGGTTGAGAGGTCTTGTTTTTCGACTGTTGCTGTTTCGTAGTTCACTTGTGGTGCCTTGTGACAGGCTGTGAGAAGTACTGCTGAGGCAATTAGTGTATAGATTATTCGTTTCATATTGTTGGTTGATTTTTGTTAGTTGATGGGGCTAATGGGGCTAATGGGGCTAATGGGGCTAATGGATTATAGTGCTATTGTTTCGCCTTGGTAAAAGCGGAGCATGGCTATATTATATAATGTGTTGTACTTGCTCTGCAATAATTGTTGCTCTGCTTGCATGAGGTTGGTTTTGCCTGTGGTAAGTTCAATGATGTTTTTGAGTCCAAGGCGGAATTGCTCGCTGACAAGGTCGTAACTTGCAGACATGCTTTCTACATTGGTTTTGGCATAGACGTACTGCTGTTGTGATGTAGTGGCATTGAGCCAGTAGTTCTCGATGGTGCTGTAAAGTGTCTTTTCTGCATCTTGCAGTTGCAGTTCACTGCTCAGTCTCGTCAGTTTGGCCTTCTGCACATTAGTGCGGTTTTGTTGTTGGTCAAAAATTGGTACGCTGATGCTGACACCAAGAGAATTGCTGAGGTTGGTCTTGATCTGGTTGCCAAATGAATTATGCATTCCACTGGCATTGCTTGTTCCTGCACTGGCATTCAGATTAACCTGTGGTAAATATCCTGCTTTGGCAATCTTGACTGCAAGTTCACTCGACTCGATGTTGACTTGGCTGCTGCGTATTTCTGGACGCTGTTGTCTTGCTGTTGCATAGACGCTCCTCTTGTCGGGTATCGGCACGAGCACCTGTTGGTCTGATGCTTGTGTTGATGCTATCTCAAAATTGTCGGTGCCAGTGAGTTCAAGCAGCTGCTTCAACTGGAACTTGTAGTTTTCGAGCTGTGATTTAGCATTGACTACATTGTATTGGTCCTGTGATACTTGTGCTTCCAACTGCATCAGGTCAACTCGTGCCAGACTGCCGACAGCAACCATCTCTTTGGCTCTGTCGCGTTGCTGTTCTGCGGCTTTGAGAATTTCCTTGTTCACTTCCACTGCTTCAGTTTGGTAGAGTATTTGCACATAGAGCTGTGTGATCTGTTCCTGTATGCTGTTGGCTGTCTTTTCAGTGTTGAGTTCTGACATCTCCTGTGTCAGCTTGTTTTGCTTTATGTTCTTGGTGTTGCGTCCACCATTCCATACGGTCATACTTGCATTTAGCCCATAACTGCCGTTGTAGTTGACGGTTGACTGCGTTGTGGTCATCGTTCCGTTTGTGAGGTTGATGGTTGACTGGCTGTATGGACGCCAGGAAGTGTTTTGGTTGGTGCTGAACGACAGCGATGGAAACAGTGCGGCCTTGGACTGAAGTACAGTGAGTTCGTTCTGCAATTCTGTGATTTTGCTTTGTTGCAGGCTGATGTTGTGCTCCATTGCATAGTCGAGACATTGTTTCAGAGTCCACTGTTGAGTTTGTGCATAAACAGAAAAAGAAATGAGTGGAAGTGAAAGTGACAGCAGTGCTGTCTTGATGGACTGTCGGGTAAAGGTTATCATATTGTTTTGATTGATAAGTTTCTTCATACTGTATAAACTTGACTTTGTCAACTGTCGGTTGCGCATGTATGTTGTCAAGCAATTGCTGAAAATATAGAAAAAAGGCAGACGACCTGTAAGCCGGGTTCTGTGGTGAGATGTGCAATACATTTCACTGCTTGTCATTTATCCAATCACTGATGTCACCATCAGGCTTTAGCGTTCTACCCTGTAGCTCGGGCGAGCAACCCTTATAGTGCTACTATACATGAACTTGCAGCCTCCAAGGTGTACAGCCAGATGTGTCACCACACTGCTGGTGAGCTCTTGCCTCGCCTTCTCACCCTTACCGTCATGAAATGGTCCATAACTTAGGCGGTTGTTTTCTTCTACACTGCTCAACCCTCACGGATTGCTTCTAAATTAGGAAGTGGAGTGCTCTGTGCTGCCCGGACTTTCCTCTCGCTTCGTTCCTTACCCTGCAAGCAAGGAGGTTCCGATGCCAGCGACAAGCCGTTCGTCTGCCTGTGTCTTTTTTTCCGTGTGCAAAGTTACAAATATTATTTGAGTTGTCAAATGATTAAAGACATTTTTACTCAAGTAACTTGTAGTCGCGTGTATTCTTCATTCCTGCCACATTCATGTAGGGACATATTTTCCCGAACACTGCAACCTTGCTGTACAACCGTTGTGGATTGTCCTTGATGTTGAGAGCCTGGCGCACTCTTGCATAAGTCGTTCCTGTGGACAGCTGAATAGGTACGACTGCTTCAATCTGTGTTTCGTATGGTGAGTCTGCAATGACGATGTTGGATGCAACATCACCAGTGTCAAATTCAGTGTGCTTTATGCTTGTTCCATTGACATATCCAACAATGTAACCGGTCACCCAGCTATTTGTCTTCTCCGTCTCATTGGCAAGGATGTAAAGACCCACACTCCCTGTTGCAAGGTCGCTTGCAAGAAATGGGTGCTCCTCGGAACCATTGCGTACTCCCTGGGGAAATACAGTGGAGTCGGGTGGGGCAACAGGCTGATGCTTCTCGCCCGTGTCAGATGTGGATGGCAATTCGGCTTTCTCACAACTGTATAGCAATGCGGAGATAGCAAAAGTCAGAAAAATAAATGTGTGCTTGCCCATTGTTGATTGTTTATTGCCTACAAAGGTACAAATAAATGATAATAGGGAATAATCATTAACGAATAATTTTGTATCTTTGCAAGCGAAATAAGTATTTTTATTGTAAAACTCAATTTTTATTATGGTAAATTACAAAGAACTTGGTCTTGTAAACACCCGTGAGATGTTTAAGAGAGCCGTTGCTGGTGGATATGCTATCCCAGCATTCAACTTCAACACAATGGAGCAGATGCAGGCTATCGTTATGGCTGCAGTAGAAACAAAATCTCCTGTCATCATGCAGGTTTCAAAGGGCGCACGCAACTATGCTAACGGCACAATCCTTCGCAACCTTGCTAAAGGTGCTGTAGAATATGCAAAGGAACTCGGTTGCGAGAATCCTGAAATCGTTCTTCACCTCGACCACGGTGACAGCTTCGAACTTTGCAAGGACTGCATCGACAACGGTTTCTCATCAGTTATGATTGACGGTTCAAGCCTTCCATTCGAAGAGAACATTGCTCTTGCAAAGAAGGTTGTTGAGTATGCACATCAGTTTGATGTAACAGTTGAGGCTGAACTCGGTGTTCTCGCTGGCGTTGAAGACGAAGTATGCGCAGCTGAATCACACTACACAAAGCCAGAAGAAGTTATCGAATTTGCTACACGCACTGGTTGCGACTCACTCGCTATCTCAATCGGTACTTCTCACGGCGCTCACAAGTTCACTCCAGAGCAGTGCACACTTGTTAATGGCGTTCTTGTTCCACCACCATTGGCATTCGATGTTCTCGCTGAAATCGAGAAGAAACTCCCTGGTTTCCCAATCGTTCTCCACGGATCTTCTTCAGTTCCTATGGACGAAGTTAACACAATCAACGAGTTCGGTGGCAAGCTTGAAGCTGCAATCGGTATTCCAGAAGAACAGCTCCGTAAGGCTTCTAAGTCTGCTGTCTGCAAGATTAACATCGACTCTGACTCTCGTCTTGCAATGACTGCTGCTATCCGTAAGCATCTCGCTGAGCACCCTGGAGACTTCGACCCACGCCAGTATCTCAAGCCAGCTCGTGAGAACATGAAGAAGATGTATATTCACAAGATTGTGAATGTTCTCGGTTCTGACGGCAAACTCGCTAAGTAATTTCATTTACTTAAAGTCTTAAATAATGCGCCCTACCTGACAATCGTCGGGTAGGGCGTTTATTTTTTATTATTCGTTTATTATTATGATGTTGAGGGCTATTGCTCACATAAAATGGCGCTCAATTCGTTCATAATCTCGAAGTCGGCTTTGCCCAGTCGTTCACTCTTTGGACGGTCGTGCCATGGCGACATGATGAGCAGTTTGCCTTCGATGATGCATTGCATGTCACTTTGAGGCATGTAGCCATCTGGTTCTGTGACAAGAGGATTGTGTTTGTGCCATTCTGGAATATATTGAGCGTCTGCATTTCTTGGCGCATCGCTTGGCTTGAAAAATGTTGACATGGATTCGCCGTTAATGATTATGTGCGGATAATGATTCATGCGTGCTGCTTTCAATACTTCTTTCTCACTCCATGACACAAAGGGAGATATGAGCACTGCACCTTCATGCTCACACATATCGAGCAGGCGATGCAGTTCTGCTTCAAACTGTTCTTGTGTCACCGACCTTGAAATTCTGACACGCACTAATGGACGACCACAATTGAGTAGCTCGGCATTTCCACAGCATCTGATTTTGATGAATGGCTCAATTTCTGACTGCCCATCGGTATGTGTGGAGATTTTCTTCCTTAGGAATTTCTGTACAAGACTGAGATATGTAGTGGCATAGACATGACCATTGTGGGTTGTTGAAGTGGTGGTTTGTACTTTGCCATGATGCTCGTCCCAATACATCGCCCATTCTTTCAATTTGGTCGCTTGGTCGAGGGGGAGTGGAATTTGTATGTCTCTAACCGTCATCAGTGAACGGTCGGCATGACGCTTTGCCCATAGTCGGGCTGGGTTGCGGCGAATGTATTGCATGAGGCGTGATATTTGACCACGCTTGGTC
This sequence comes from Candidatus Colivivens caballi, assembly GCA_018065565.1. Taxonomy (GTDB): domain Bacteria; phylum Bacteroidota; class Bacteroidia; order Bacteroidales; family Bacteroidaceae; genus Colivivens; species Colivivens caballi. The sequence continues at coordinate 5,548 of JAGHSZ010000044.1, read as the reverse complement.
ACTATGCGGTCGTGATAGCCTGCTGACCACAGGGGTTGGACATAGATGGGGGCAGACATACTGCCCTTAACATGGGAGGCAATGTTGCTGTCTGTTGGAATGGCTGTATGCGGGGAGGTGGCTGTATGCGTGGAGGTGGCTGTGTGCGTGGAGGTGGCTGTGTGCGTGGAGGTGGCGGTAGGGTGGGAGGTGTTAGCGGCAGTCAGGGCGGCATTTTGGGAGGTGGCTGGTGCTCCGGTTATTCTGCTTGCTGGTGACTTGCTTTTGCTTAGGTCTCGGTTTAGCAAGTGATAGCCTCCTTCTTTCTCATCCAGCATTTGTAGATAGCTCTTTGTCGTTACTGACTTCAGCGCACGCACAACGGCTCCGATGTGCTTGTCCATGTGCTTGCTTACTTCTATGAGTATGTGGCAGTGATCTTCCATCACTGCCCATTCCCTGACATTGACCTCTGGATAATAGTAACTAATGTCAGCTATGGCATTGACAAGTTTTTCGCCAATGACGGTGTATTGCATTGTCGCTTCTTCCTCTTTGCTACCTGCAATCACACCGAAAGGTTGAGAACCACGGTCTTCTGCATTGATGGTTATCATGTAGAAGCCATGGTCGCTGTAGTCGTGCCACCGAGCGCGTAGTATTTGTTTATTATTCGCTTCTTGTTCCATTTTAGAGCAAAATATAATGCAAATATAGCAATAAATTCCCATTCGTGATATCTAATTCGTATTTATTTCTTAACTTTGTCGTATGAAACACATGATAGATAGAACATGTCGATATTGGACAATGAGGATGCTTATGCCTGTAATAATAATTGCTGGCATTTGTGTTATTGTTTCATGTGGTCATGACAATGTGATTGAGGCAGAGTTAGTGAGTGTTGACAGCCTTATTTATGAGGATGCTGACAGTGCTGCTGTGGTGCTTGCCAAAATGAAACCGCGGATGACTGATGCATCGGAGGCGGCTCGAAACTATTACAACTTGTTGATGGTAAAGACCGATGACAAGACAAAGCATACACATTCGTCGGACTCGCTCATCTGTGCCGTTGCCGAATATTACGAGCAGCAAGGTGACCGTCATCTGCTGCCCGAAGCCTATTATTATGTAGGTCGTGTCAATTCGAGTTGTCATAACGGCGAGAAGGCTTTGCTGTATTTCCAACGCGCTCTATGTGAAGACAGTACACAAGTGTCGCCATATCTTAAAAGTCGAATTTATGCACAGATGGGTGTCATCTATCTGCGTAATAACTTGTATGATGAGGCAATCAATATGGACAACTTATCATATTACTATTGCAAGCAGATTGGCGATACCACAAGTATGCGCTACTGTGAGGAGAATGTCCGCGCCATCCGAAACCTTGCTTCAAAGGCTGATTCTGTTGATAATTCCGATAGAGCGCTGGTGCTGCAAAATGTGAACTCAAAGTTCAAGTCGCAGTATCTGGCAAAGCGCAATAATGAACTTCAGGAGAAGAACACCGAAACGCGACATCTTATTTTGGTGATTGGCGTTTGTGCTGTTGCTGTTATTGCTTTTGTTTGGTATCTGCTCCAAAGGCGTAAAGCGAAACTTGCATCCACCCCTGATGCTTCGGTGGAAACAACTGAACATGCATCGGCCGTATCGCGTCAGTTCTATGATGCCGATGTCAACCAACTGCTCACTACTCATATTTCCGATGATAAGGTGTTGAAGCCTTCCGAATGGAAAATGGTAGAGGCACGACTGCTGGATTCGTTCCCTGACTTCCGTGAAAAGTTGTTCTCGCTGTACAACCTTTCCGAGACAGAATACCGCATCTGCATACTCATCAAACTCGGCATTTCACCTACGAATATCGCTAAACTAACAGCCACGGGCAAGAGTTCTGTGTCGCAAAGCCGCCTTCGTATGCAGCAAAAAGTGTTTAATGGCGAAGGTACAGCACAAGATTGGGACAATTTTATCATGTCTATTTAGTGTAAATGTTCTTTTTGTGCAAACTGCATTAAACCAATATATTAACCCTCGTTTGTGAACTTTTTGTGAACTCTGTTTTGAGGCGAAAAGCAAATGTGAACTTTTTGTGAACTCGTTTTCTTGGTGTTTTTGTGCACATATTGTACCTTTGCATCGCAAACCAAACAAAATGTATCGAATTATGAAACGAATGATTTCAATGATGCTTCTCCTTGGCGTCACTCTCTTGTCAGTAAATGCTCAAAAGGAATGCAAAGTACTCAGCAAGTCGGAAGGCTCAATCACATTTGAAGTTGACAAGAACTTGCCTTTGAAACCTTTGAATATCCGTCCTGTGTCGGGTAAAGAACGTGCAGAAAGTATTATGTATTCTGCTGCCAGTTTTACAGATTCACCTCAGGAAATTTCCTTTGAAGAACCAGACAGATATAAATATAAGTATGTGACATCGAGTTTCCGTGAGGATTTGTTGTACCATTTCGGTGATGACGAAGCATATAGTATGTTTACTTATGCCTATGCCAACCATTGCTCGCTTGTCCTTTCGCCCGACATCATCTGGATGCTTATATGCCAGGGATTTGCCGCACATGTAGGCGCCAATTCGGAAGAACTGCGTGACATGATTGTCAGTCATGATGACAAGAAGGAACTCACGGTCATTTCCAAGACGGATATGCTTAATGAAGACGCAGACTGGCAAACCGTTATCAACGGATTTGCAGACGAGATGAATCAGTATGTGAAGGATGACCTTGTCGGTACCATGACGGCTGACTATTCCACTACCGGCGTGACCGAACGCATCGCTTCGCAGATGACACTCCTGTCGGCACTCAAGGACTATTTCACTTATAAGACTATTTATATGGGTTGTGGCATACCGAGCATCACCATCGAAGGGACGCCCAATGACTGGCGCAACTTATTGAAAAAAGCTATGAAACTGAAGAAGTACAACCTTGGGTGGTGGACAAAAGAACTGAAACCCATACTCAATGAGTTCATCACGGCATCCGAAGGTCACCCTGATAAAGCATTCTGGAAGAACATCATCATGAAAGCCCGTCCCGACCAGTTGCATTCGGCATTGAAGTGTGGTATTGTTAATCTCAACGACCCGAACGCAACTCCGTTTGATGGATGGTTCCTGAAGTTCTTCCCTTATTGTGATGACAAGGGCAACAGGACTCCAGAGACTGTTGACATTAAAGCAAGAATGATGAAGGATGTGACCAAGGCCGACATGAAATATGTGATTGTCGATTCGATTACTGGAATTGAGGCTGAATTTCCTATGATTCTCCTTTCTGGCTTCGTTGGTGTGGAGGTCGATAAGGCAACTCATGCCATGAAACCGAAGATTGGCTGGGTGGTAGGCGTAGAACGAAGTGAGGAAGAAAGTGCTAAACTAAAAGCAGAAGCGGAGGCAAGAAGGGATTCTATTGGTAAGCAACTTGCTGCCGAATACAAATTATCGATTGATAACATGCGTGAGAAGGATAACCTGCTGCTTGACGATACGCAAGAAGTGAAGACTCAGGAAGAAACTTTCTCCGATGGTAGTTTCCTATATCATGTAACCGACAGTGCCAAAGTCAGCATTTCGTCGCTCTATGCCGACTCCCTCGTGATGACTCACCCCCGTTATGACGGTACGCTTACCATTCCAGGTTCGGTTGAGCATGAGGGCAAGACTTATGCGGTGACGAAAATCATGGAGGAAGGTTTTGAAGGATGCGACATGGAGCACGTCGTCATCAGCGAAGGTGTCGATACAATCGGCAGTTATGCCTTCTCTGCTTGCATGCATCTGCAGAGCATCTCGATTCCAGCCAGCGTCAGGCAGATTGAAATGCCAGTAGCATGTATATGTGACAAACTTACCCGCATCACCGTCAACGACTTTAATCAGAAATACGACTCGCGCAACAATTGCAATGGAGTCATTGAGTCTGTGACTAATAAACTCGTATGGGGCATTGTCACTACAAAGATACCAAAGACAGTGAAAGTCATAGGGATGGATGCTTACCACAGTTGTATGGCTTTGCGTGAGATGGACATACCCGAAGGGGTGGAGGAAGTGTGCGCGGATGCCTTCGCTGGTTGCCTCAACCTTAAGACCCTTTATGTGCCGTCCACTGTTGACAACTTCGCTCCCGGTGCAATGGGCGATACTAACAAACTCGAACGCATAGTTGTCAGTCCTGACAATGAGGACTATGACTCACGCGATGATTGTAATGCCATCATCGATACATATTATGAGGAGGTCGTCCTTGGATGTGCTGCCACCAGGTTGCCCTCAGACATACTTAGCTTAGGTGATTGGTCATTTGCCGGCACTAATATCCGTAATATTGATATACCTGAATGTGTTGAGAATATTGGTTACAACGCATTTTTCAACTGCCACTGGTTGGAGGCAGTTACGCTCCCCGATTCTCTTGAATGGATTGGAGAAGGTGCATTTTTTAGTTGCACAAACCTGAAGTCAATACGCATACCTGCCTATGCCGAGCATATTGTGGGTGCATTCAGGCACTGCATCTCGCTCACAACTATCGAGGTCGATGAAGACAATGAGGTATATCACTCGCTTCCGGGCAGTAATGCCGTGATGCGGGACGATGAACTCGTGTTAGGATGTCGCGGAACTGTCATCCCCGAGGGTGTTAAGTCAATCGGTGCTGATGCATTCTACGGCATGGGGCTTACCGAAATCAGCATCCCTGCTTCGGTCGAGAGCATTGATGAAGGAGCCTTCGACTGCAATCCCGACCTTATAAAGATAACCGTACACGAGAACAACCCTGTATATGATTCACGAGGTGGATGTAATGCCCTTATCGAGACTGCCTCCAATCGTATGCTTTTAGGTTGTAAGACCACAGTCATACCAGAAAGCGTGAACTCTATCCGTCGTTTTGCAGATACACCTCTTATGGTGATTGTACCAGAAGGTGTGACTGAGATAGAGGCAAATGCTTTCTCTGGTTGCATGTCCTTGAGAAATGTAGTGCTGCCAAAGTCTATGCGTCGGGTTTCCAAGCGCGCTTTCATTGAGTGTCCTAACCTCAAATTTATAGTCTCAAAGGCCGGTGGTAAGTCTTTACTCAACCTCCCAAAACATTGAACGGTCATCTTGTTTAAGTCAAGCAGTTGTTAAGCCTCAATTGTGCGGTTGTTAAGCCTCAATTGTGCTGTTGTTAAGCCTCAATTGTGCGGTTGTCAAGCCTCAATCGTGCGGTTGTCAAGCCTTGATTGTGCGGTTGTCAAGCCTTAATCGTGCGGTTGTCAAGCCTTGATCGTGCGGTTGTCAAGCCTCAATTGTACGGTTGTCAAGCCTTAATAGTGAGGTTCTCAAGACTCAATTCTACGGTTGAAAATCATCAATTGTGAGGTTGCTAATCCTTGATTGTGCAGTAACATGTGCCAATGAAATGGGATAATTTTGATTACTTAATACGTTGTCAACAAACAGACCACATTATGAAACGAAACATTGCTTTTGTAATCCTATCATTGCTCAGCATAGTAATGCAGGCACTGGACAGGTTAGTACTAACAG
>JAGHSZ010000137.1 GCA_018065565.1 Candidatus Colivivens caballi | reverse complement strand
CTACACTCCGTGTCCTCTTCATGTGCCGAGGGCACACTCTGTGATAAGGTTCATAAATAAGATAAAACCGAACCTTCTCTGTGTTGATTGATTCCATTTTTCACTTTTCACTTTTCACTCTTCACTTTTCACTTGCGCATCACTCTGTGATAAGGTTCATAAATAAGATAAAACCGAACCTTCTCTGTGTTAAACAGTTATTGTTTCTTGAACACGAAATTTACGAAATTAGACATTCAATATAGGGTGCAATTAACAGTTAACAGTTAACACCTACGAAACGAAAAACAGCATCGGAAACGCCATTCCGATGCTGCCTGTGGTTTTAGTAAAAGCGTATGCCTGTTGATGCTATTGAGCAAACAGTCCGTGCATTCCAGCCGATGCCATGCACGATGCAGTGCCGAGTGCGGATGCAATACCAGTGAGTACGGCAACCAGAATCTTGACAATCGTGCCGATAAGCTCGCGTTTTCCTTCGGTCATAATGTTACCTCCTTTCGTGCTGATGGTGAGTGAAACTGTTGACTTAAATCAAGCGGAGAGAGAGGGGCGAGAGTTGGCAAAGACCGTGGGAACAGTCCCCCCAACTCTGCCTCACCACCGATTTATTCCTCGGTGATGTCCTCTGGGTCTTCGTCGCCGCCGTTGCCGCCGCCACCAGACTGTTCACGCTGATAGAGGTTCATAACCTCTGCGCCACCCTTTTCTGCGGAGAGAAGGAGTGCCTGGTTCTTGCGGTTAGGCACGTACTCGAACTGTGCCACGCTGCGGAAGTTTTTGAGGTCTTCGCCCGGAGTGAAACGAGCACGGAGACGGGTGATGTTGTTTGCAGAGAAGTTGCTTGCCGAGTCGGCACCAGTGCTCTTGATGGCGTTGGCGAAAGTGCCGAGCTTGCCAAATTCCACCTTGTAGCCCATGAGCAGCATTTCCTTCACACAGTTAACGCAGTTGGTGAGGATGGCGAGGATGTCGCCCTCGTCGTACTTCGAACCGTGCTCAACCATGTGCTCTGCCAGCTGACTGAGGTTCACAGTGCCGTTTGATTGGAGAGTGGCGTAGAACTTCACCACATTAGGAGTGGCAGAAAACTGGCTCTTACGACCAGCAAGGGAATACGGAATTTTTCCGATGTTCTTAAACTTTGCCATAGAACTGTTGTTTTTTTGGAGTTAAACGAATAAGGATAAGGGTCTCAGTGCGTGTGCGCCTGCGGTTGTGAGGCTGCTCCACATGCGGATGTTGGCGCGTCGTTGTGCGCACCCTGGCGCGTTGTTGTGCGCATGTGGCGAGGCAGCGCCCTGCCTCTCTGTCACGCTGATGCAAAGATAGGGAAAAAAGTCTGTACCGCCAAGAAATCTGCCGCTAAATGTAGTGGCGGATTATGGCGAAAATCAGCAGGGCAACCACCCACACCGCCATGCCTTCGGCATTGTCGATGGCGTGGCGCTCAATCTGCCGTGCGCTGAGCCGTGTGGGCAACAGCCACGCATTCAGCAATATACGCAAAATCGTTTGTTTCATTTGTCCTGTTAATTGTTAACTGTTAATTGCACCACTATGCACATTGTCGCTCGCTGGCCTGACTAACTATATATGTAATATATATATTATATATATAGTTAGTCAGAATCGTTTTGCAAACTCCACTTTGCAACAGTGATTTACATTATACATCGACAGCGGTGTATAGGAGAGTGACCGGCTGCAACAGCATGTAAAATATGTGTTGATAAAACCACTCCAACCACTGCTTTCTCTTCGTTTTAACGATAATTAACATTTGGTCTTTTTGATTCATGAAAGTGTTAATGCATTTGTACGCTGGATGTTACAATTTGAGTGCGCATATAATTGTAAACTGCATACAGTGTGAGTTAACCTGTTAACCAGTTAACCAATTACTTCCAGTCATCAGACAATAATCCTGTTTTGTTTTAGTTAGTATTCGGTGACTTGTTGTCGCTTGTGATGATGGTAGCGTTCTCGGTTAACTGGTTAACTGGTTAACTGCACCCTGTTTTGACTGTATATAAAAAGTACAAGATAAAGATTTGCAGTCAGTTGTGCATTTTATCATGAATTGACCGAAATGTTAAAATGGGGAGTACCCCTTTTCGGTTTGCACGAATGAAGCAAGAGGCATCGGGTAGTTCGCCTCGGATAAATGCAGACTGACTGCAACGGTTCGCATACACACTCCGACCGACAGGGTGCACCGGACGGCTGACATCGACGCTTTTCCGTGCCGCAACAGTGAAAACTTGCCACCCATTTCATGATATGGCCTATGTAAAACATGATATAGCCATATATAAAAGAAGAAAAAGGTGAAAACAGACCTTTTGTTTGCTATTTATTTCGTAACTTTGCACGGATTTTGGGGTCTATCGCGCCACCCTGCACGCCGACACGGAGGCTAAGAGGGGTTTTAGTTGAGAGTGGAGAGCGTGACCACCCCGACTGAAACGAAAAGAGAACGAGAGAGAGAATAAAACGAACTTGAAACACTATTACAGCATATTGATGTCGTTGTTGCTGCTGGCTTCATGTGTGGCCAGTCGGCAGATTGTGGATGGAGGCTCCCGCGATGGGCAGCAGCCGTCTGCCGTCCGTCCGACCGTTGTGCCCGCACCGATGGCAGTGGCTGACACCGCCGTGAGCACAGGGAGCATTTCGGGAAACACGTCCGTGGAACCTGCAACGGCAGCAGTGGCAGGGCAGGAGGCAACTGACAGTCTCGGCGCAGCGACCATGACCGACAGCACCGCCATCCCTCGCGACACGGCAGCCATACTCGACACCACCGCCATCCGCACGCTGAGTCACCTCGACTCGCTCAAAGCACAGTTCGACCGTGAGCGTGGCATCGACGACGGCAATCCCAACGCCATACAGTGGAACGACTCGGTGGCAGCCGCCGAGGACTCCATCAGGGCAACCAAGAAAGAGTCGGCACTCGACGAGCCAGTGGCATACGAAGCCAAGGACTCCATCGTCTTTTTCCTCGACACCAAGAACGCCTACCTCTATGGCGACGGCAAGGTGAACTACACCGACATGCAGCTCACTGCCGAGAACATCACCATGAACATGGACTCGTCCATCGTACATGCCGTGGGTGTGGAGGACTCGTTGGGAGTGATGCAGGGCAAACCTGTGTTTAAGCAGGGCAGCGACGAGTATGTGTCGAAGCAGATGGACTACAACTTCGAGACCCGCAAGGGCTTCATCTCGGAAGTCGAGACGGAGCAGGACGAGGGCTTCCTTTACAGCGAGGAGTCGAAGAAGGGCAAGGACAACGAACTCTACCTGCGTCACGGCCGCTACACCACCTGCGACGAACCACATCCGCACTTCTACATCGCCCTGTCGCGTGCAAAGGCACATACGGGCAAGGACATCTTCACCGGACCTGCGTGGCTGGTCATCGAGGATGTGCCGCTGCCACTCGCCATACCATTCGCCTATTTCCCGTTCACCAGCAGTTACTCGTCGGGATTCATCATGCCGTCATACGGTGACGAATCGACCCGCGGATTCTATCTGCGCGACGGAGGCTACTACTTTGCCATCAACGACAACATCGACCTCAAACTCACTGGCGAAATCTTCACCAAGGGGTCGTGGGGCGTGGCTGCTCAGACCACTTACAACCGACGCTACAAGTATTCGGGCAACTTCTATTTCAACTATCAGGTGACGGTGAACGGCGAGAAGAACCTTCCCGACTACTCCAAGGCCACAAACTTCAAGATTCAGTGGTCGCACCGCCAGGACTCCAAGGCAAGTCCCAACAGCTCGTTCTCGGCAAGTGTCAACTTCGCCACCCAGAGCTATGAGAAGAACAACCTGTCGAGCCTGTACAATCCGACAAGCTATGCACAGAGCACCCGTACATCAAGTGTGAGCTATTCACGGACATTCCCTAAGATTGGACTCTCGCTGTCGTCATCGTTCAACATCTCACAGAACATGCGCGACTCCACACTGTCGCTCACACTGCCAAACCTCAGCATCAGCCTCAACCGCTTCTATCCATTCAAGCGGAAGCGTGCTGCCGGCAAGGAGCGCTGGTACGAGAAAATCAGCATGAACTACACCGGTACACTCTCCAACAGCATCAACACCAAGGAGGACATGCTGATGAAAAGCAGCTTGGTGAAGGACTGGCGCAACGGCATGAAGCACACCATACCAATCAGCGCTTCATTCAATCTGCTCAACTACATCAATGTGACACCTTCGTTCAACTACACCGAACGCTGGTACACCAACCGCATCGAACAGAGCTGGGACAATGCGGCACAGCGAGTTGTCAACGACACCATCTATGGCTTCAACCGTGTGTTCAACTACAACCTGTCGGTTTCAGCAAACACCAAGCTCTACGGTTTCTTCGTGCCAAACAAGAAGATATTTGGCGACAAGATTCAGAAGATACGCCATGTGATCACGCCTCAGGTGTCGTTCAGCTATGCCCCTGACTTTGGCGCACACCACTATGGCTACTGGAAGACATACACCAAGACCGACCTCGACGGCAATGTGTCGCTCGTGGAGTATTCACCTTATTCAAGTTCACTGTATGGCGGCGTGTCAAAGGGCAAGACGGGTTCCATCAGCTTCAATGTTGCCAACAACCTTGAAATGAAAATCAAGGACTCGAACGACTCCATCAAGAAGGTGAGCATCATCGACGACCTCAGTGCCAGCCTGTCGTACAATCTGGCAGCAAAGCGTCAGCCGTGGAGCGACCTGTCGATGAACCTCCGACTGAAATGGGGCAAGTTCCAGTTGAACACCCGTGCCGTGTTCAACACATACGCCTACGAGTTCGACAAGAACGGCAATGTGGTGGTCGGCGACCGCACCGAATGGTCGTATGGCCGTTTCGGCCGTTATCAGGGCATGAGCAAGAACTTCTCCTACACATTCAATAATCAGTCGTTCAAGAAGATTCGCGACTCCATACTGAAACTGCTCGGCAAGAAAGTCGATGAAGAGGAAACGACCGAGACCGACGAAGATGCCGACGACGACAGCGAATCACCGCTCGCATCGGCTGGCGCACTCGACCGTGACGACGACAACACGACGACCGACGGACTCGATGCCGACGGATACATGAAGTTTGCCATCCCTTGGTCGTTCTCCATCTCATACGGCATCACGATGAGCGAAGACCGTTCTGCCAAAATCAATGTCAGAACCATGCGCTATCCATACCGCTTCACCCAGAACCTCAACTTCTCGGGCAGCATCAAGCCTTCATCAAGCTGGAACATCAATTTCTCATCAGGATACGACTTCAACGAACACAAAATCTCAATGACCACAGTCAATGTGTCGCGCGACATGCACTGCTTCAACATTTCAGCGGGATTTGTCTTCGGTCCATACACCTCATACCACATCTCAATGCGAGCCAATGCCAGTACGCTGACCGATGCCTTGAAGTATGAGAAGAAGTCAAACTATGCAAGCAGCATACAGTGGTATTGATTCCCACACCCCCGTCATCAGCCTTACCCTGTGAGAGGACTAAAACCATTGCAGAAACAAAAACCCCTAAACCCTGTGACGAAGGATTTAGAGGTGGAAGGTGAGCCGAATGCGGGACTCGAACCCGCGACCTACGCATTACGAATGCGTTGCTCTACCAACTGAGCCAATTCGGCATTTGCGGTTGCAAAGGTACAAAATAATTGATAACTGACAATTGATAACCCCGAAAAAATGCATCAACCGATATGAAAAAAATGTCCTTACTCTTCATTTACCTATGTGTGGCATCGTGTCTGACCGCTCTGGCACAGATGGAGAAGCCAGCACCGGTGAAGGGAGAGATACTGTTGAAACACACCGCATACATCTGTTCGTTCAACACCGACCGCCTCACACCAAACTATGTGGCATGGTGCCTGACACCCGACCGCGTGAACGGCAACACCAAGCGAACCGACTACTTCGATGTCGATCCACAGATTCCGTCACGCTACCGAGTGAAGCACAGCGACTATTCCGGCTCACGCTACGACCGCGGACACATGTGTCCTGCTGCCGACAACCGACAGTCGCTGACTGCAATGACCGAGTGCTTCTACATGACCAACATGTGCCCGCAAAACCATGGGCTGAACATCGGGGCATGGAACGACCTCGAAATCCAGTGCCGTTCATGGGCAAGAAACTATAAGAAAATATATGTGGTGGCAGGACCTATCTACCGCAACGCCAACTCGCAGCGCATCGGCAAACGCAAGAACATGCGCGTGGCTGTGCCCGACCAGTTCTTCAAGGTGGTGCTCATGATGGGGCAGAAACCCAAGGCCATCGGATTCATCTACGACAACAAGAATGTCAACGACGACCTGCGCGACCATGCCGTGACGGTCGATGCCGTGGAACGAATCACTGGCTTCGACTTCTTCCCACAGCTCGACGATGCCACCGAACGACGCATCGAGGCAGAATGCCGACCTGCTGCATGGGGCATCTGATGCCGACCGGGGACTGAAAGGAAGGGGACACACCGCATCTGTTTTTAGCCATTAGCCATTAGCGTGGGTGCTGCGCAAGTGAAAAGAAGCCAATGGCTAATGGCCAACAGCTAACAGCCTAAATTTTAACTTTTCACTTTTCACTCTTCACTTCTAAATAATAATCGAATGAAACAATGTAAAGACCTGCTTGTTGCCGCTGTCGAGTACCCCAGTCCAGGGTATGTGCTTCTTCGGCTGACCGACACAGAACCATTAGGCGAAATACTCGGTGGACAGTTTGTGGAAATCCGTGTCGATGGTAGTCCCTCGACTTTCCTCCGCCGTCCTATTTCAGTCAACTATGTTGACACCCAGCGCAACGAGCTCCATCTGCTCATACATGTAGTGGGCGAAGGCACCCGTAGCCTCTCACAGCTTCGTGCTGGCGACCGCCTCAATGTCCTGTTCCCCCTGGGCAACGGATTCACTCGTGGCAGAGCCGGTGAGAAAGTGCTGCTTGTGGGAGGAGGTGTCGGCATTGCACCACTGCTCGAATATGGTCGCCAGCTCTGTGAAGCAGGTGCCCAGCCTCAGTTCCTGCTCGGTGGCCGCAGCCGCGACAACATGCTGATGCTCGACCGCTTTGAGGCACTTGGCAAAGTGTATGTCACTACCGAAGACGGCTCTATGGGCGAACAAGGTTTTGTCACACAGCATTCACTGCTGCAAAAGCCCGATTTCGACCGTATCAGTGTCTGCGGACCCAAACCCATGATGATGGCAGTGGCAAAGTATTCAAAGGAACACTGCATCCGCTGTGAAGTCTCGCTCGAAAACATGATGGCGTGCGGACTTGGAGCCTGTCTGTGCTGCGTGGAAAAGACCGTCAAGGGCAATGTCTGCGTATGCAAGCAAGGACCAGTGTTCGATGTGCAAGAACTCAATTGGTAACATCCACTAAAACACTCAATTGGTAACTTCCCCTAAAACAACATGGCTAACATTTCAGTAAATATAGCAGGGTTGCAGATGAAGACCCCCGTGATGACTGCATCAGGCACATTCGGCTACGGACTCGAATTTGCCGACCTTGTCAACCTCGAAGACATCGGGGCTGTCATCGTCAAGGGCACAACCCTCAATCCCCGTGAAGGAAACGACTACCCACGCATGGCTGAGACTCCGCAGGGAATGCTCAACTGTGTGGGATTGCAGAACAAAGGCGTCGATTACTTCTGCCAGCACATATACCCTCAGATCAAGGACATCCGCACAAACATGATTGTCAATGTGTCGGGTTCCTGTCCCGAGGACTATGCCGAATGTGCAGCCCGCATCAATGAACTCGACAACATCCCTGCCATCGAACTCAACATCTCCTGTCCAAATGTCCGTCAGGGTGGCATGGCATTCGGAGTGACAACCGAGGGCGCAAGCCAGGTGGTGAAAGCCGTCCGCAAAGCATATTCCAAGACACTCATCGTGAAACTGTCACCCAATGTCACAAGCATAGCCGACATTGCCCGCAGTGTTGAGGATGCAGGTGCCGATGCCGTCAGCCTCATCAACACATTGATGGGCATGTCGATTGACATAGAGCGCCGCAAGCCCCGTCTCAGCATCAAGACAGGAGGACTGAGCGGACCCGCCATACGTCCGGTTGCAGTCCGTTGTGTCTATCAGGTGGCAAAGGCAGTTGGCATACCAGTCATCGGACTGGGAGGCATCATGACAGCCGAGGACGCCATCGAGTTCTTCATGGCAGGAGCATCAGCGATTGAAATCGGAACAGGCAACTTCATCGACCCAGCCATCAGCGTAAAGGTCGCCGATGGCATCAGCAACTGGCTCGACAGCCACCGATGCAGTGATTTGAAAGAAATTATCGGTGTCATTGAATAAAAACAACCAAAAAAGTTCGTTAAGTTTTGAAAGTTTGCAAATAATCGTTATCTTTGCAAAGTAAAATAACGCAAATGAACACAAATCAAATCCCTAAACCGATATGAAAGAAATAAAAATCACAAAGCGTGCCCACGAGGAAATCAAGCGACTTTTCTCACAGCGTACACTTATCAATACCCTGCACAGTGACCCTGAACTGACTGAAATCGTTGACAACTTTGCTTTCGATGACACCCTGGCTCTTGCTGATGGCAAAATCATGGAGAAGACACGAGTGATGTGTATTCTCGCCTCAACCATTGGATGCAATGCCATGAACGAGTTCAAGATGTATGTCGATGCTTGCCTTAATGTAGGTGTCAAACCACGCGAAATTCGTGAAATAGTTTATCAGGCATACCCTTATGTCGGTGCTTCTCAGGTTGTGGAATACACACTGCGCATGAACGACATCTTCGAAAACAATGGCATCCGTCTGCCTCTCGATCCTCAGAACACTGTTGCCAAGGAAGACGCTTTCCGTCGTGGCAAGGAACTGATTGACGAGACATTCGGCTATGGCACTGTTGACAATATGTTTGCCACTTCACCAAAGGGACAGGAACACATCGTTGAATTCCTTGCAACATACTGCTATGGACAGTTCTATTCCCGCAATGGCATTGACATGCAGCACCGTGAACTCATCACTTTCTGCATCGTGGCATCAATGGGTGGATGCGACTCCCAGACACTTACACATGCCAAGGCGTGCAAGAGTTTGAAGATTACAAAGGAAGAAATGGTTGCTGCCGCTACTGCCATCCTTCCTTGGATTGGATTCCCTCGCACTTTCAATGCCATCAATGCCATCAATGAAGCATATAACGAAAAGGTAATCTAACTCTAACTGACAATAGAAATAGTTTCATGCCAACTGTTGGCAGAAATGTCGTTCATGCCCACTGGCTGAATCGCTTTCATGCCCACTGGCTGATAGAACCAATTATCCGCAAGTTCCTCATTGTAGATGTGAACTTGCGGATAATTCTTTTTTCTGAGGATGGGGCTTATGGGGCTAATAAGTCATATAGGCCTCATGAGTCTTATGGGACTTATAGGTCTTATAGAACTTATAGGCCCCATTGGTTTCATTAGTCCCATTAGCCCCATTAAATCCTATAACTTTATCATTTCCTCATTTACCCATAAACTGCATCAGCCACTTTTCGACCTCAGCAGTCCACTGGCGCTTGTAAGTGAAACGGTCGCCGCCACCATAACCATGACCACCTTCTGGGTAAATGTGCATTGAAGCGCTTACACCCGCATTTCGAAGAGCATAGTAGTACTCAATGCTGTTCTTTGGGTTAACGGTTGGGTCATCGGCAGATAGGATAAGGAGTGCAGGAGGTGTCTTTGCGTTAACCTGCTTCTCGTTTGAGAACTTGTCGATGAGTTCTTGTGAAGGGTTTGTGCCGAGCAGGTTCTCGAACGAACCCATGTGCGTGAAACTCTTGTCCATTGTAATGACTGGGTACATCAGTATCTGAAAGTCGGGACGGGTTTCAGCTGACGAGTAGTGAGTTGCAAGTGTCGATGCCAAATGGCCGCCGGCAGAGCATCCCATCACACCAATTGTCTTAATGCCCCATTCCTCTGCGTGCTGACGGATGATACGCATAGCCTGCTCGGCGTCGTTGAGCGGAACCTGTGAGAACCCGAATGGCATGCGGTATTCAAGTACACAGTATGTGATGCCGAGTGAGTTGAACCAGTCCGACATCTGACGGCCTTCGTGTGTATCTGACAACATGGTGTAGCCGCCACCTGGGCATTCAAGGATGCAGATTCCGTTTGGCTTTTGAGCTTTATAGACTTCAAGCTTTGGAGTCATATAGCCCTCTGGCAGCATCCGCTTCTGGAATTCAGAAGGACGGGCTACATAGTCCTTTTCAGGATTTCCATCAGGCCAAAGCGTGATTGGCTTGTTCTGCTGCTGGAAAGGGAATTGTGCCATGGCACTTGTCGTGACAAACATCATCACGGCAATGAGTGAGAAGATTTTTTTCATTTGGTTAATTGTCCTTTGTTGTTAATGTTATTTGGTTTGGTTTATGATTATTTCTGAAAAAGAGGGAATAAAGTACTGGAATAATGATCAGGATGATGAGCGTGCCGAAGAACAGACCGCCCATAATGGTGACGGCAAGCGAACCAAACAATGCATCCGGTATGAGTGGAATCATTCCGAGTATTGTGGTCAGTGATGCCATCATCACAGGACGCAAACGGCTCTTTGCTGACAATATCAAGGCCTCACGCTGCTCCATACCTGTATTGACTTGAAGTGTGATTTCATCCATCAGCACAATGCCGTTCTTTATCATCATGCCAATCAAACCCAGAATACCGACAATCGCCACAAAACCGAACTGTTTGCCCGACAAGGCAACTGTTGGGAACACACCTATTATAATTAGTGGAATGCAACAGAAAATAACGGCAGGCTTTTTGTAGTCGCGGAATAGCATGATGAGGATGGCAATCATAAGCATTATGGCGAGTGGGAAGTTGGCAAACAGATAGCGCATAGAGTCGTCGCTTGCTTTCTTTTCCCCTTCCCATGCAAGTGAATAACCTTCTGGTATGTCGAGTTTGCTCAGTTGCTCTTCAAGGTACTGACGAGCCTCTTCTGTCCCAACTCCTGGTGCAGGACTGCATTGCAGACGCTGTGCACGCTGCCCATTGTAGCGCATAACGACAGGGTCTTCATATTCAACATTGATGCCTTTGGCAATCTGACGGAGTGGGGTAGTCTCTGTGACATCACGGATGATGTCGTCCTTTGTCAGGGCGCCTGTCATCAGTCTGTCGATGGATTCCTTTGAGGTGAGACGGTTCAGATTTGGCAACAAACCGAATACTTCAACATTTTGGAGGTTGTCGATGTTCTGTCCGTCTGGTCCCACACACTTCACATATATGTTGTTTGCATTGATGCCATCATAGAATGTGCCAATAGGGATACCACCTGTGTAGGCAAGCAATGAGGTTCCGACATCGCTTCGGCTGAGTCCGCTGCTTCGTGCTGCTGCCTGGTTGTAGTCGATTGTAAGTGATGGAAAACGAGGTTCCCAGTCGGTTGTTGGCAGACAGAGTTTGTCGCTGTGACGGACAATCTCCATTGCCGAGTCTGTCAGTGCATGGAGTACTGCGGGGTCGCTTCCGCGGAACATAGCCTCAATCGGGTACTTCTTGAACATCAGGTTGTAGCGTTTCAGTTTGAGGTATGCTTCTGGATAACGAGCATTGAGTTCATTTTGAATATCCGGCAGATTCTTTACAAGTGAAGACGGGGATGTGAAGTCAATAATCAGTTCTCCGTATGCAAGCGATGGGGTTGCAATGCTTCGTACAAGGTTATAGCGACTTGGAGTTCCGCCAATGGAAGTCGTGACATGTGTAACCTCTGGGCGTGTCATCAGGTATTCACGAATCTCTTTCAGGTCGTGTTCTACTTTTGACGAGTTTGTGCCTTCGGGCAGCTTGTACTCCATGTAAAGCTGGTCGTACTCCATGTCGGGGAAGAAGGCGTTGTCGATGAATTGGTACGACAGAAGGCTCAGACACAGGAGTCCAATGGCGCATGCAATGATTGTGATGCGGTGACTGAGACCGAAACGCAGTATCTTGTCGAAAATCGCATACGACTTCGATGTGTAAAGACTTTCAGATGTGGTGCTGTCTGCATATGAGTCAGTTTCAACCTCGGTTGATACTGACTCATGTACACTTGCATCGTCTTTGTTTCCTGTGTCCCACTTAAACCATCGTTTGCACATGATTGGTACATGCGTCAATGCCAGCAGCCAACTTAACAAAAGTGAGACCGCAATGACAATGAAGAGATCGCGAACATACACACCTGCTGTATCTGGACTGAGGAAAATAGGAAGGAATGCCAGGATTGCGATGAGTGTCGCTCCAAGTAGTGGCATGGCTGTCTTTTTGCCGATATCGGTCAATGCCTGCATCATTGGCTTGCCTTTCTTTTGGTCAATGAGGATGCCGTCAACGATGACAATGGCGTTGTCCACCAGCATTCCCATTGCAAGAATGAAGGCACCGAGCGAAACTCTTTGCAGTGTTCCGTCGAAACCTTTCAGTACAAGGAACGAACCGAATACGATGATTACAAGACTTGTTCCTATGATGATGCCGCTCTTCAATCCCATTGTGAAGATGAGCACAATGACTACAATGAGCACTGACTCAACCAGATTGATGAGGAATGTGTTGAGTGCGTTTGACACTCGTTCAGGTTGAAAGAACACTTTGTGGTATTCCATTCCGACAGGAAGTTTCTCTTCGATTTTTGCAAGTTCTGTCTCGACTATCTTGCCAACTTTTGTGATGTCCTTATCTGGCTGGCAGGCGATGGAGATGCCAATGGCATGTTCACCATCGTATTCAAGTGAATTGCGTACTGGAGTTTCATAACCTGTTTTGACGGTTGCTATGTCCTTGATGCGAAGCTGCTCGTCATGGTGTCCCTGAATGAGCATGCTGCCGATGTCCTCGGAGTTGTTGAACTTGTCGTTGACTGTGACACGCACACGGTTTGTACCATTGTCATAATAGCCCGAATAGATGGTCTTGTTCTGACCGTTCAGTGTCTGAATGACTTCGGTTGGCATTACGCCGAGGTTTGCCATCTTGTCCTGTGAAAGTTCTATGTTGATGCACTGGTTGCGCTTTCCATAAATGTCCACCCGGCAGATGCCGTCGATTTCCATGAGGTTACGCTTTATCAGTTCGGCATAGTCGGAAAGTGCCTTGTCGTCCATGCCGTCACCTGTCAGTGCAAAGAACATTCCATATACATCGCCAAAGTCATCTTTTACTTGTGATGGATATGCACCTTCTGGCAGTGCACTCTGTACATTGGCAACCTTGCGTCGGAGCAAGTCCCACTGCTGCTCGGTGTTGGTGGTCGTGGTTTGCAATTCTACTACGATGATGCTCAGATCGTTCATTGACTGGCTCTGAACATTATCGACAGAAGGTATTTCGCGTATAGACTTTTCGAGTTTGTCGGTTACTTCCAGCTCCACCTGATGTGCAGATGCACCTGGATATGTAGTTACAACCATTGCCTGTCGG
Organism: Candidatus Colivivens caballi; assembly: GCA_018065565.1. Lineage (GTDB taxonomy): Bacteria > Bacteroidota > Bacteroidia > Bacteroidales > Bacteroidaceae > Colivivens > Colivivens caballi. Next base: position 20,774 of record JAGHSZ010000137.1, on the reverse strand, counting down.
ACCTGAATTGCCGGGTCCTCCAGCTTGCTCATGTCCTGATAGCTTAAAAAGCCACCAATCACAAGTACTGCAATGATGAAACTGACGAGTTTAGTATTGTTTAATGCCCAATTTCCCATTTGATACTGTTTGTCTGCTGTTATTATTTATTTGATTTGGTGTGGATAAAACAGTACATCCACTTAAAGCAGTTTGCCTACATTGCTGCTGCTTGTTGCTGGCACAGGTTTCACCGACTGGCCATCTTTCAGGTGGTGAATGCCTGCTGTCACTACAATGTCGTTGTCGTGGATTCCAGAAATGATTTCTGCCAGTCCGTCATTGTGAAGGCGCTTCACCGTGACCGGAGTCAGTTTAACAGTAGAACTCTTGCGATCATAGAGGAACACATGGAGTTTGTCTTCCTTTACCAGTATGGATGAGGTTGGGACGAGTGTGCTGGTGCTTATTTCATCATTGTCAATCGATGCATAGACCATGGTGGTCATACCGGGAGTGATCTTTGTACGGTCGTATGGGCCAGTGAATGCCATTCGTACCGTGTACAGTTGACTTGCGTTTGCTTCTGCACTGATGCTCACAATTTTCAAAGGAAAGCGTTCTTCTGGAAGCAGGTCGAACACACAGTATGCACTGTTGAGGCGGTCACGGTTGGCATAGTCGAATGCTGAAATGTTGATTTCCACTTCGATGGCACTGCTGCCAAACATTGAAATGACAGGCATGCCTGCTCCGATAGTTTCACCTGCTTCGTGCAGAATGTCCTGGATGTATCCACTTACAGGAGCGCGGAGCTGTGTGTCAGCCAGCTGATTTTTGCAGTGGTTAAGTTTCTGCGTGATTTGTTGCAGACCATAGCGGGCTTTGTCGTAGTTCGATGCAGTAGTGCTTCCTTCCTGATACATAGCAATGACGCGTTCGGCATCTGCTTTGATTTGCTCGTATTCTGCTTGGGCTGCATTGAGCTGTACCTGATAGTCGCGTGAATCCATTGTTGCTATGACTTGGCCTTTCGACACATGGTCGCCTTCCTTTACAAGTATTCTGCCAATAGGTCCGCTGACACGGAATGCCACATTGATGTCGTCAACAGCCCTGGTGCGTCCTGGATAGTTGACAGCAGTGAGCCGGCTCGCATCGGTCACGGTCGTAGTGCATACATATTGAATTTTTACGTGTCCCTTCTCCTTTTCCTTACAGCCTGTGAACAGCAATATCATGCACATGGCTGCGATTATTAAAATGTTGTATTTCATAGTTATTTTGTAGTTTGTTCTGTTTGGTGTGTTAATTATCATTCCGTCAAGCCATTTGTCTGTTGGTTATCTGCGTTCGAGCAGTACCACATTCTCCACATGCTGTGTGTGAGGGAACATATCAACTGGCTGAATCTTTACGACACGATAGTCTGTGTCAAGCAGTTGAAGGTCGCGAGCTTGTGTTGCAGGGTTGCAGCTGACATACACAATGCGCTCGGGCGCAGCAAAGAGAATGGTGTCGATGACATCCTGGTGCATACCTGCGCGAGGTGGGTCGGTGATGATGACATCAGGCTTGCCGTACTGGTTGATGAAGTCGCGGTTGAGAATGTCCTTCATGTCGCCAGCAAAGAACAGTGTGTTGTCTATGCCGTTGATTTGCGAATTGACTTTTGCGTCTTCAATAGCTTCGGGTACATATTCGATGCCGATGACTTTGCGGGCTTTTCTGCTGACGAAGTTTGCGATGGTGCCAGTACCTGTGTAGAGGTCGTAAACCAGTTCGTCGCCAGTCAGTCCTGCAAATTCGCGTGCTACTTTGTACAGGTTGTATGCTTGGTCTGTGTTTGTCTGGTAGAACGACTTTGGTCCTACCTTGAACCTGAGACCTTCCATCTCTTCAAAGATGTGGTCTGTACCCTTGAATGTGACTACTTCCTGGTCGCCAAATGTGTCATTGCATTTGTGATTATCAACATATAGAAGCGAGGTGATTTGAGGGAACTTATCTGCAATGTGTTGCAGCAGTGCCATAGCCTCAGCCTTGTCTTCATCGGTGTCCATGCGGAACTGCATGAGAATCATCAACTCGCCCGTATTGCTGTTGCGTACCATCATCGAACGCAGGAGTCCTTCGTTCTGACGCAAATCGTAGAAAGTGAGTTGATGTGAAAGTGCATAATCGCGAATCTCATTTCGGATGAGATTCGTTGTGTTGTCCATAAGGTGGCAACACTCGATGTCGAGGATTTTGTCGAATGCGCCTGTGATGTGGAATCCCAGGGCATCACGGTTTGAGATGGTTTCAGAGTCACGGATTTCTTCTTCCGTCATCCATCGGCGGTTGGAGAATCCAAACTCCAGTTTGTTTCTGTATTCGTATATCTTTTCGCTTCCAAGAATCGGACTGACTTCGGGAAGTTCAATCTTACCAATCCGGGTGAGGTTGTCGATTATCTGTTGCTGCTTCGCCTTCAATTGCTCTTCATATTTCAGACATTGCCACTTGCAGCCACCGCAGACTCCATAGTGCTGGCAACGGGGGGTGTCACGCAGAGGCGACATTTCATGAAACTTGATGCAGACAGCCTCCATGAAACTGTGCTTTTTCTTCTTTACCTGCAAGTCAACTACATCACCAGGAACCACGAAAGGCACAAAGACCACTCGCTCATCTACCCGTGCAAGGGCTTTACCTTCTGCTGCAACTGCTGTTATACGCACATTTTCTAATATTGGTAACTTTTTCTTGTCTCTTCCCATTGTTCTGTGTTCTGTTTTCAAATATAATTAAGAGTGCCATTGATGGTGCCTTTCCCTGTCGTCGGGCATCGGTGCGCACCTCGTGGCAACTCGTTCCTTTAACTAATAAGTCGAATTTGGTGCAAATTTAGTAAATAATTGATAATTGATAATTACTAATTGATAATTATTTCTTACTTTTGCACGAAAATAGGGACTTTTATGCAAAAACTGCACACTATAAAATGGGGATTCATTGGTTGTGGCGAAGCCACCGAAACCAAGAGCGGTCCTGCCTTCGCACAGATTGAGGGCAGTGAGGTGGTTGCTGTGATGAGTCGCGACGGCGACAAGGCACGCTCATATGCCGAACGCCACGGAATCCCCAAACACTATTCCGACCCGATTTCGTTGATTAACGACCCTGATGTCAATGCTGTTTACATTGCCACACCTCCGTCGTCACACGCTACATTTGCGCTTATGTCGATGCGTGCAGGCAAACCCGTATATGTGGAAAAACCCCTTGCAGCAAGTTATGAGGACTGCATTCGGGTGAACCGTGTGTCGGAGCAGATGGACATTCCATGCTTTGTTGCATATTATCGCCGTTATCTCCCTTATTTTCAGAAAGTGAAAGAACTTGCTCATAGTGGAGAGATTGGCAACATACTGTCTGTGCAGATACGGTTCGCTGTTCCGCCACGCGAACTCGATTACAATCAGAAGAATCTGCCTTGGCGACTGCAACCCGACATTGCTGGTGGCGGTGGCTACTTCTACGACCTTGCTTCGCATCAGCTCGACTTGTTGCAGAACATGTTTGGAACCATAATTGATGCAGAGGGCTACTGTGCTAATATGGCCGGACTATATAAGGTGGAGGACACATTCAATGCTTGTTTCCGTTTCCACAATGGTATCACAGGTTCTGGTTCATGGTGTTTTGTCGCCCACGACAGTGCCCGTACCGACCGCATCGAAATTGTTGGTGACAAAGGCATGATCTGTTTCTCCGTATTCGACTACACTCCTGTTGCTTTGCACACCTACCGTGGTCGCGAGGAATTTGTCATTCCTAATCCACAGTATGTGCAGCAACCTCTCATCCAGTCCATTGTCGATCATCTTCGTGGCATCGGCTCCTGCCATTGCGACTCCATCAGTGCCACACCAACTAACTGGGTGATGGACCGGATTCTCGGAAAGTTCTGAAACCCCACATGAGTCGTTGCATAATGATAAGAGTGAACTGCCTTTTACATACAATAAGCACCCTTTTGCTTTTTCTGCTATCTGGTGCAATGTGTGCTGCTGTTGCATCGGATGATTCCGTAGTGGAACTGCCCGACACTGTTGCGACAGTTCGCGACTCTTTGACCATCTATGCCAATGACTGTGACACCCTCTCTGCTGCCGACGCCGACTCCTGCGACAAACGACCATCGTTTCTGAGGCGTCTGGGTAAGGGCATTATTCGTACTGCTGATGCTGTTACCGATTTTTTTAGTGGGTGCGACACCAACTATGTCACTCCTCAACTTTATGAATTTACGGCACAGGCCGAACTGTCGTACTGGCACGACTATTACCGTATGAGTTCCAGCGAGACGGGCACCACCAATCACATGACACTTCAATCGGGCAACCCCCTCATACTCGGAGGCTATGTCTATTGGAGCATACTTGGTTACGGCTATTCATCCAGCATCGATGGACTTGGTACCTCGCGTGGTGCAAGGGCGACCAATGTGCGCAATTCATTTGTACTCAACACTGCCAGCATCATTGCCGAAATCTATACATTCAAGTCGGGACAGTCTGCCGAAATCACCAGCATCTCTGGCATATCCGATCGTGAAATCGAGCAGAAGGGTAGTACCTTTACTGGGCTGAGTAGCCGTTGCTTTGGCATTAATGCAGAATATATCTTCAACCATCGACGCTATTCATGGCCTGCCGCCTTTGGCGAAAATGCAGTTCAGCGCCGTAGTCAGGGTTCATGGAAACTGGGATTTTCATACAATCAGGTCAATGTCGATTTTGACCGTGCCACACTGTCGCCCTACATTCTCGAACGCATTGACACCACACTGCTTTTCAGTCATGTGGCATACCGTGACTATGCTGTCAGTTTCGGGTACGGCTACAATTGGGCATTTCGCCGCAACTGCCTTTTTGCTTTCAGCGTCTTGCCGTCGTTAGGTTACCGTAAGACCGACATCACTGAAACCGACCTTGGGCACGACATACTGCGCAATGTCAGCACCGACCTGTTTTTTCGCATGAGTCTTTTCTGGAATAACACCCGATTCTTTTCAGGCATTGTGCTCGACATTCATACCTATTCATATCGTCAGCGCAAGTTTGGACTGACCAATACCTATGGTTCTATAAAGTATATTGCTGGCTTTAATTTCATGAAGAAACGCCAGTACAAGAAGTCAAAACGATAGTCGGAGAAATAATAGTTCCATCTGACTAATGCTAATAAATGCTTTCGCGAATGCTCGTAAATGTCCTCACGAGCGCTCATAAATCCTCTCACGAGCGCTCGTAAATGTCTTCACGAGCGTAGGATAATATAAAAAGGTGTACACCTTCCTGAATTTAGGTGTACACCTTTCTTGCGTTTGCTGTACACCTTTTCTGAATAAGGTGTACACCTTTTTGCATTATCCTCCACACAATTTATGGTTTGTGTGCGTATGTTTGATAATTGTGCTGCGCATGTCTGCCAATCATCTTGTGCTTGTGCAGCGTGAGATACAACGGTGGTAATGCTGCTTACTGCACTTGTGATGGAGTCATGCAGTGAAGATGATGACGAATATGTGTGGCTATGTGGGCAATATGAAAAACGGAATACTTATTCTTCGAAATCGTAGTTTTCCAGTTTTTTGCCGCAGCCTGGGCAGAAGACTTCTCCACGATGTATTTCTGCCTTACATTCGCTGCAATGATATGTTTGTTTCTTCTGTTCCATATGGTGTGTGATGGTTGTTAATATTCTACTTTATCGTCTTTCTGCTTCCATGCCTCGAACGCACGGCGTGCATCCTCATGAAGGAGTTGTTCGGTGCGCAGTTGGCGTTCAGACTCATCGAGTGCAAGTTCCTTGTAGATGAACTCGTCGCTGAATCCGATTGCGTCGGCATCGCGCTGGTTGCATCCGTAGTAGAGGTGCGAGATGTGGGCCCAGTAGATGGCGCCAAGGCACATTGGGCATGGTTCGCATGAACTGTAAATTTCGCATCCGTCGAGTTGGAAGGTGCCAAGCGCCTGACAAGCTGCTCTGATGGCACTTACCTCGGCATGTGCTGTTGGGTCGTTGTTTGGGGTGACACGGTTGACACCAGTGGCGATGATTTCGCCATCGCGAACTATTACGGCACCAAATGGACCTCCGCCATTGGCTACATTCTCAACGGCAAGGTCGGTGGCAAGTTTCATGAAATCTGCTTTTGTCATATAGTTGTAGTTTCTCTTTTTTTGTAGTTGTGGGTTAATAGCCCATTGACCGGTATGCTTTCCCTATGTTTTCTGCTATGTCGCTTGCTATCATGCCATAGATGCTGTGCTCCTTTGCTGCAATGTCGCCCGCCAATCCATGCAGATATACGCCTAATCGGATGGCATCCTGTGGAGGGTAGTGCTGAGCAAGCAATGAAAGGATGAGACCCGTGAGTACATCGCCACTGCCTGCTGTTGCCATTCCTTGATTACCTGTGGTGTTGTGGTGAACAGTGCCGTCGGACAGCACTATGGCAGAGTGGGGACCCTTTATCACGATGTTGAGTTGATGCTTGGTGGCAAGACACCGGGTTGTGGCTAACTCTGACTCGGGGTTGGCTGTGACACCTATGATTCGTTGCAGTTCGAGATGGTGTGGTGTCAGAATGGTGTCGGCTGGCAATGAGGATAGCAATTGCTGGTTGCGACCAATGATGGTCAGAGCATCGGCATCGACAACAATCGGTTTGTCGGCTGATTGGAGCAGACGCTGCAACAGTCGTTCTGCATTGTCATCAGTCCCAATGCCTGGCCCTATGCCGATGGCATCGTATCGGGTGAAATCGTCTTCATGGTCGCGGACGATGGCTTCGGGCACGGCTGTCTGTAACACTGGTATGTTGACAGAGGAGGTGAGGACAGTGAGTTTGCCTGCGCCTCCTCGCATACAAGCACGCGAAGCAAGGACTGCACATCCTGCAATGCCATAACTGCCTGCGACAAGCAGTGCATGGCCGCATGTCCCCTTGTGGGCGTCAAACGGGCGTGGACGAATCAGGTCGCTGACAGTTGGCATAGGATTGTGGAGTAGGGAGAAATTGAATAATGATTTATTCTGTCATCTTCTTCAACTGCTTGAGCAGTGCAAACATGACGAGAGCACTGATCAGACAGAGGGCGATGAGGATTCCCCAGTTGTACATGAGCGGAATCTTGTTCCAGAGCATGGATGGGATGGAACTGAGGTAGTTACCGATGGCAGTGGCAACGAACCATCCACCCATCATCATTCCCTTGTACTTTGGAGGTGCAACTTTGCTGACAAATGAAATGCCCATAGGTGAGAGGAGCAGTTCTGCAATGGTCAGTGTGAAATAGGTTGAGATGAGCCATCCTGGCGACAAGATGCTCTGTGTCTGGTCAGCACCTAAGTCCATTGGTGAAATGAGGTTGGTGGATGCCAGTGTGATGACGCCGAAACCAATGGCTGCTACAAACATACCCCAGGCAATGCGGGTTGGTGCGCTGACAGGTTTGCCCTTCTTTTCGAGTGCTCCGAAGAATACCATGCTGAATGGTGTGAGTGCCACAACGAAGAATGGATTGAACTGCTGGAAGTCGGATGGCTGAGCATAGGTAGGGTCTGCCATACCGAAATAGAGGAAGTAAGCGCTTACCCAAAGTATGAGGGTGATGGCTCCGCAGATGAGTTTTGTGTTGCGCGCTTTCGACTGGATGGCGCTGAACATGGTGTAAACGGATGCTGCGATGAGTGCGAGGCTGAAAATGTTGAAACCTATGCGCATTTCTCCTCTTACTGTGAGGTTTGTGTATTTCTTTGCAAAGAATGTCAATGCAGAACCGTTCTGGTGGAATGCCATCCAGAAGAAGATGACAACAGCAAAGACAAGCAGCAATGCCACGATGCGGTCGTGGGTCTGCTTTGGTGTGAGTTCCTCAACAGGAGCAGCCGTTTCTTTTGCCTGCTTGGCTGTGATGTCGGCATGCTTGAACCAGTTGCGGCATGCGAAATAAATGACTGCTGAAATAACCAGAGAGATGCATGCTACGCCGAAGCAGAGTCCGTAAGCACCATAGAGCGCTTCGAGATATGCTGGATCCTGATTGGCTGCATCGTAAACGAAACCTCCGTTTGCAGCAAGGTACTGGTTGGTTATCCATTTTGCCATTGATGGTGCAAACATTGCACCGATGTTAATGGCCATATAGAAGAGACTGAATGCAGAGTCACGGCTTGCAGAATACTTTGGGTCGTCGTACAAGTTGCCCACAAGTACTTGTAGGTTGCCCTTGAACAGGCCTGTTCCAAGTGAAACACATGCAAGGCCTGCAAACATTGCCACGAGTCCTGCTGTGTCGGCTCCTGTCGGGATGGCAAGTCCGAGGTATCCAAGGAACATGATGCCCATACCGAGTTTCACACAGTTGCCATATCCCCATTTATCAGCAATCATACCACCAAACAGTGGTGCGAAATAGACTACTGCGAGGAATACTGCATATACTTGTCCTGCTCCAGATTCGGTCCAACCGAATTTTGCTTGCATAAACAAAGTGAAAATGGCCAACATGGTGTAGTAGCCAAAGCGCTCGCCTGTGTTTGCCAGTGCTAACGCATAGAGTCCTTTTGGTTGATTTTCAAACATAGTGATTTGATTTTATTAAGTTAGTAATTTGTTTAGGTCATCATTGTATGGGTCATCATTTCTGGATGTTTGCCTTTTCAAGTCCGTAGCCCTTCTTCTTGTCTTCAAGTTTCAGAAGGTAAGCTATGATGATGGCAACAACGCCGAAACCAGCAAAGATTGCCATTGACTCTGTGTAGTCGATGACGCCGTCGGCTGCTGTATTCTTCTCGTTAACTGAACCAATCCACATTGGAACCATGGAGAGACCGATGTTCTGAATGTAGAAGATGACAGCATATGCTGTACCCAGCAGTTTCATAGGAATAATCTTTGGAACTGATGGCCACATGGCTGAAGGCACAAGTCCGAATGCAATGCCGAGTACTATCATCACTGCAATAGCAAGTACTACGCTGCTTACTGGCAATGCGAAGATTACATGAACAATGGTGAGAAGCACCGAACCAATTATCATGAGTGTGGCTCCCTTGCCGTACTTGTCGTAGATACCTCCGAAGAATGGTGTAAGGAAGATTGTTCCGAATGGGAGCATGGCAGGGATAAGTCCTGCAAGGTCAGGGGCAACTCCGTACTTGAACACCATGAGTTTAGTGGCAAATTTGAGGAATGGGAACACTCCTGCATAGAACATCAGACAGAGAAGTGTGATGTACCAGAAACCGCGATTGGTGAAGAGTATCTTGAGGTCGCTGAACTTGAATCCGTCTTCTGGTTCGCTGGCGGCCTCTGCTGCTGCCTTGTCTTCCTTCTTGTCCATCACGTTGTAAACGAGGAACGAGATGGTTCCGATGCAGAGACATACTGCTCCGAGACCTACGGATGCGCTGACTCCACCAAATGCACGGGCAATAGGGAGTGACGCACCGAGTGCTACTGCTGTACCGATACGGGCGAGTGCTACTTGCACACCCATTGCGAGAGCCAGTTCGTGGCCTGTGAACCACTTGGCAATTACCTTGCTGACTGTGATTCCTGCAATCTCGGAACCAACACCAAAGATGGCGAATCCGAGGCCTGCAATGGCAACTTGTTGTTGAACATCACCTCCGAATGGAACCCAAATTGTGCCATCGAATGTGTTGGCAACAGAGTACCACTTAATCAATGCACCGATGAACATGAGGGCTGTGGACATGAGTCCTGTGAAACGGATGCCGAACTTGTCAAGAATGATGCCGCCGAAGAAAAGCAGGAGAAGGTAAACATTCATAAGTCCGTAGGCTCCTGAGAACCATCCGTATTCAGATGAAGTCCAACCCAATCCGAGTCCATCTTCTCCACCCATTGCAGCTGTGAGCAATGGTTCAAGTGGTGACATTACATCGGTGAAGAAGTATGCGAACATCATTGTTACTGAAACAATGACTAAGGCTGTCCAGCGTGCTGCTCTTGAGTCGCTAAGTTTTTGCTTTATTATCTCTGTCATAAGTTTGTTTGCTGTTTATTGGTTTTATATATGATTTGATTTGTGTGTAAATATGTTCTCGGATTTACATCCATATGTTATGGCAAAGTTGTCCATATGTTTTGCCCTTAACATCCATATGTTTCACCCTTAACATCCGCATGTTTTGTCCTAAACATCCATATGTTTTGGTCATGTTATATGGACGACTTTGTAAAGTTTGACATGGCGAGCTGCTTATTTGTCCTTCAACCACTTGTCAAGCCAAGCGAAGTAAGTGCGCTGCCAAAGTACTCCGTTCTGTGGTTTGAGCACCCAATGGTTCTCGTCTGGGAATATGAGAAGTTGTGAAGGTATGTTGCGGAGTTGTGCTGCATTAAAGGCAGACATTGCCTGCGAGGATACTATGCGATAGTCCTTCTCCCCCTGGATGCAGAGGATAGGAGTGTCCCATTTGTCAACAAAACGATGTGGTGAGTTCTCGAATGTCTTAGGATGACCGTTCCAGTATGCACCGCCCATGTCCCAGTTGGCAAACCACATCTCTTCGGTTTCAAGGTACTGCTGCTCGATGTTGAAGATGCCGTCGTGTGCAATGAATGCCTTGAAACGCTTCTGATGATGACCGGCAAGCCAATAAACTGAGAAACCTCCGAAACTTGCACCTACGCAACCAAGACGGTCTTTGTCGATGTAAGGGAGTTGTGCCACGGCATCATCAATTGCAGTGAGATAGTCGTCCATGCAATGGCCTCCATAGTTTTCACTGATTTCTTCGAGCCATTCCTTACCGAATCCAGGAAGTCCGCGACGGTTTGGCGCAACGACTACATAACCGTTGGCTGCCATAATCATCATGTTCCAACGGTAGCTCCAGAACTGACTTACAGGGCTCTGAGGTCCGCCTTCGCAGAAGAGCAGGGTAGGGTACTTCTTGCTCTTGTCAAAGTTCGGTGGCAGAACCACCCATGACAGCAGGTCTTTGCCGTCAACTGTCTTTGACCAGAGTGGCTCGACTGTGCCCCATGCCACATTGTCGCGGAAATATGCGTTTTCGTGTGTGACTGCAATGGCATTGGCTTCACCCGACTTGGCTGGATCCACCAGATAGAGCTCGGTGGCTTCACACATGCTTTGGCGTCCGCACAGCAGTTTGCTGCCGCAGAGTGCGAGTGAGGTGAAGTCGTACTGTCCATCTGTGAGTTTTGTCGATGTGCCTTCGTCAAGGGTGGTGGCATAGACATGTGTTGTGCCATGCCATACCCCAATAAAATAGATGGTTTTGCTGTCGTCGGCCCACAGATAAGAATCTACATTGGAGTCGAAGTCAGTGGCAAGTTGCTTGATGGTGCCTGTTTGAAGGTCCATGACCAGCAGACGGTTGATGTCGGACTCGTATCCGTCGCGCTCCATGCTCTGCCATGCGAGATAGTGTCCGTCGGGCGAGAATGAAGGGTTGGTGTCGTAACCTGCAAGGAGGAATCCTGATACGGTGTTGCCTGTAAGTGCAGGGTCGTTGACCGACTGGTTTTTGAGCGATTCGGTGTAGTCAACTTGTGGACGGACATAGCCTTCGCCCTTGCATATGTTCTTGGTGGTGCCGTTCTCTACATCGTAGAGGTAGATGTCGGCATCGGTCGAGCAGGCATAGTCCTTGCCTTGCAGTTTCCGGCATGTGTATGCAATGGTCTTGCTGTCGGGGCTCCATGCCAGTTGCTCGATGCCGCCAAATGGTTTCATCGGGCATTCATACTGTTCTTCACCGAGAATGTCTTTTGTGTTGGCAATGGTGCTGCCGTCAAAGTCGGCAACGAACGGATGTGGTATGTTTTCCACCCACTCGTCCCAGTGACGGTACATCAGGCTGTCGATGACACGGCCCGATGCTTTGTCGAGGTCGGGATGCTTGTCGGATGTGCGCTCGCCGTATTTGATGGTCTTGATGAGCAGCACTTTCTTTTCGTCGGGTGAAAACTTGAACTCGTCAACACCTTCTGCCTCGGATGAGAGTTGTCGGCGGTCGGTTCCGTCGGCTTTCATGCACCACACCTGCATATTACCATCTTCATCGGGAGCAAGGAAGGCGATGTCTTCACCTTTATTTATATATTGAGGTGTCAGTTCGGAGGAACTGGCAGATGTGAGCATGGTTTCGTTGCCAGCCTTTGTTTCGTTGAGTTCCTGTGTGTATATGACTGTGTGGCTCTTGTTGTCTTCTACACTGTAATAGCTGACATTGTAGGCGATGGCTGTTCCTTCTGGGTTGACATCGTAACTGCCGATTCTGCCCATAGCCCAAAGGAGTTCGGGGGTGAACTGCCCTTGGTTGACCTGTGGCTGCTGGCGTCCGATGAACTTGTCGGCATCAGTTGCCTCATTTTGGTTACATGCTGTGAGTGCCATTGCTCCGAGACCGATTGCGATAATACAGTTTTTGTTCATAACTTGTTTGGGTGTTGAAAAGAGGAGAATGTGTGTCCTATTGTTTCTGCTGTCGTCTCTGCTGCTGTTCCTGCTGTTGACGGAGCATCTCCTGCTGTTTCTCAGCCATTGCCTGTAAGCGTCCCATCAGTGATGATGTGTGCTGCACTCCGCTGTTGTTGGCTTTGCGTTCCTGGTAACGGCGTTCGAGCTGGGCGAGGAGTTTCTGGTCGTCAGTGGTCTTGCGCATGTACCACATCATGAGGACAGATGTGAGACCTGAGAAGAAGTAGTAGAGGTTGAGTCCTGATGAGTAGTCGTTGAATGAGAAGAAGAAAATGACTGGCATCAGGTATGACATCATCTGCATCATCTTCATCTGTTGTGCCTGTTCGCTTGTCATGGTGTCGCGCTGCTGGCGCATTGTGAACCATGTACTTGCGACGGTTGAGAGACACCACAGTACGCAGAATATACTCAGGTGGTCGCCTATTCCCCAGATGTGAGTACCCCAACTGATGACATCATCGTATGTCGAGAGATCGTCGGCCCAGAGGAACGACTGTCCACGGAGTTCGATGGCGTTAGGGATGAAGTTGAACAGGGCAATCCAGATAGGCATCTGTATGAGCATAGGGAGACATCCGCCCATTGGGTTGGCACCGTACTGGTTGTACAGCTGCATGGTCTCCTGCTGCTTTTTCATTGCGTCTTCTGGCTTTGGATATTTCTTGGCAATTTCATCAATCTTTGGTTTGAGCACGCGCATGCGGGCAGAAGAAAGGTAACTCTTGCGCATGAGTGGATAGACGAAGCACTTGATGATGAGTGTGAGCAAGATGAGCACGAGTCCCATGTTAATGCCCCAGCCGGTCATCCAGTCGAACAGGTAGAGCATGAAGAAGCGGTTGATGTACTTGATGAGTGGCCATCCGAGGTAAACGATGCTCTGGAGGTCGAGGTCGCGCTCGTCGTTGAGCATCTTCTCGTTTTCACGAAGTGTTGAGAACTTGTTAGGGCCTATGTACATCTTGAACTGTGTGGCTTTTGCGCCTGTCGGGTCGAACTCGGCAGACATCTTTGCCTCATAGGTCTTGAGGTGGTTGTCACGGCTTGCGTCGTCGCGCTTGAACTGCTTCTGGCTGAGAGACTCTGGCTTGAACTTGTTGTCGGCAATGAGTATCTGGCTGAAGAACTGTGTTTTGAACGCAATCCACTGCATGTCGTTCTCAAATTCGTCTTCCTCTTTGTCGGCACCTGCTGATGAAAGTTCGTCGGTGTCATCGTCAACAGTTCGCCATGTGATGGTGCTGTATCGGTTTTCAAAGTCGAAACCCTTTTCCTGCTGGCGCATCTTCTCTTTCCACTGAATGTCGAATGTATTGGTCTTGGTGGAGAAGAATCCTTGCAGACCGTTGACCTGTACATCCATCGACACGAGGTAGGAGTTAGGCATGAGTGAGTATGTGATGTCGATGCTGCCTGCTGCAACAGGGAGGCTCATGGTGACGGATGTCTTGTCGGCGTCTTTTGGTGTGAAGTAGAGTTCATCGGTCACGATGTTGTCTTCCTTTCCGTCGAAGAGCATACCGAAGTCCGACTCTCCATCGAAGAGCACAACTTTACCACCTTGTTGGTTCTTGTAGGTCTCGTCTTTGAGTTCGGCACGGCTGATTTGTCCACCTTTATTGTCGATGGTGAGTTTGAGCAGTTCGTTCTCAATGACGGTAGTCCCTTCGTTCTTCTGGCGAGCCTGGAAAAGAGTGCTGGCGCTGTCGGTGATTTGTTCTGCTAATTGCTTTGCTTCTGTCTCGGCCTTGATTGCTTCAATGCTGTCGGACTTGTGCTGTGCGACGGCTTCGGTCTCTGCCTGTATCTTACGGAGTCGCTGCTGTTCCTGTGCAGTCTTGCCCTGATACCACATGAAACCGAACATCACGAGTGCCATCAGCACCAGTCCGATAACGGTGTTCTTGTCAAATTTCATTTATTGTCAGTTGTGAGTTATGTGTTTTGATGATGTTTTACTGGTTTTTGACGATAAGAGCGAGTTCGTCGAGTTGCTTCTGGTCGATGCATGAAGGTGCGTCGAGCATGACATCTCGTCCGGAGTTGTTCTTAGGGAATGCTATGCAGTCGCGGATGGAGTCGAGTCCGGCAAAGATGCTGACCCAACGATCGAGTCCGTATGCGAGTCCTCCGTGTGGTGGTGCTCCGAACTTGAAGGCGTTCATGAGGAAGCCGAACTGCTCCTGTGCCTTCTCAGGTGTGAAGCCGAGTATTTCGAACATCTTTGCCTGAAGCTTAGGGTCGTGGATACGGATGGAACCACCACCGACTTCAATACCGTTGCATACCATGTCGTAAGCATCGGCGCGTACTGCCTCTGGGTTAGTGTCGAGCATAGGGATGTCTTCGTCCATTGGATGTGTGAATGGGTGGTGCATAGCCATCAGGCGGTTCTCCTCTTCGCTCCATTCGAACATAGGGAACTCTGTGACCCATAGCAGGGCAAACTTGTCCTTGTCGCGGAGCCCGAGGCGTGCTCCCATTTCGAGACGGAGTTCGCAGAGCTGCTTGCGTGCCTTCATTGCGTCAGGTCCTGAAATGATGAGGATGAGGTCGCCTGGTTTTGCACCCATAAGGTCTTTCATCTCGATGAGTTGTTTTGGTGTGTAGAACTTGTCAACGCTCGACTTCACGCTTCCGTCGTCCTGTACGCGTGCATAGATGAGACCCTTTGCACCGACTTGTGGACGCTTTACGAACTCGGTGAGCTGGTCAATCTGCTTGCGTGTATAGACAGCACATCCTGGTGCCACGATACCGCCTACATACTGTGCTTCGTCGAGAACTGCAAAGCCTGCCTTGTCTGCAAAGAAGTTGACTGTGCCGTCTTCGTTTTTGAGTTCGACGAACTCCATGCCGAAACGCATATCTGGTTTGTCGCTGCCGAAGCGCTTCATGGCTTCGCGCCAAGGCATGCGGAGGAACGGACCAGTGAGCTCTACACCACGGAGAGCCTTGAATAGGTGCTTTGCCATGCCCTCGAATGTCTGTATGATGTCTTCCTGTGTGACGAACGACATTTCGCAGTCAATCTGTGTGAATTCAGGCTGACGGTCGGCGCGGAGGTCTTCGTCGCGGAAGCACTTTGCAATCTGGAAGTAGCGGTCGATGCCTGCCACCATAAGCAGCTGTTTCAGTGTCTGAGGTGACTGTGGCAGTGCATAGAACTGTCCTGGGTTCATGCGTGAAGGTACGACAAAGTCGCGTGCTCCCTCAGGAGTTGAGCCGATGAGTACAGGAGTTTCTATTTCGAGGAAACCGAGGTTGCTGAGGTAGTTGCGCACTTCGATGCACATGCGGTGGCGGAGTTCGAGGTTTTTGCGCACAGCGTTGCGGCGGATGTCGAGGTAGCGATACTTCATGCGTATGTCGTCGCCACCGTCGGAGTTGTCTTCGATGGTGAATGGAGGAGTGTCGCTGATGTTCAGCAGATTGAGCTTGTTGACGATGATTTCGATGTCGCCAGTAGGCATATTTGCGTTTTTGCTGTATCGCTCATTGACAGTGCCGGTGACCTGTATCACATACTCGCGTCCGAGCTTGTTGGCTTCGGCACAGAGGTCTGCGTCGAGTTCTTCGTTAAACACCAACTGAGTGATACCATAACGGTCGCGGAGGTCCACAAAAGTCATACCTCCCATTTTGCGTGTGCGCTGCACCCATCCAGCGAGGGTGACAGTAGCGCCTGCATCTGTGATGCGGAGTTGTCCGCAAGTGTGTGTTCTGTACATGTTGTTATCGTTTTTAGTTATACTTTACTTCGTAACAGGGCGATATTGCCCAATCAATCGGCAAAGATAGTGAAAATAATCGGTCTGACTGCATCAAAAGTGAAAAAGTTGTTGTTTTGCTCTTCGTTTTCATCGAATTTTGCTTACCTTTGCAACCGTATGGCGGTTTATTCGCATACAGCGTATTTGCCGTCCACCAATTATCAGTCAATCAAACTACATTTTCTATGAAGAAATCCATTATTCCAATCGTTGCAGTTATGGCACTATCTGCTTGTACACAGAACCGTACAAACCCATTCCTCACAGAGTGGGACACCCCTTATGGCATTCCTCCTTTCCAGGAAATTCAGCCATCCGACTACATTCCTGCCATCAAGGCGGGCATTGAGCAGCAGAATGAAGTCATCGAGTCCATCACATCAGACACGGAGGCTCCTACATTTGAAAACACCATCGCAAGGCTTGAACTGTCGCGCGACATACTCAGCCGTGTGGAGGGCGTGCTGTGGAATGTGACTGAAACCGACCGCACCGACGAACTTGACTCGGTGATGGAGGAGGCCATTCCTCTGTTTTCGGCACAGGAGGACAATGTGTCGTTCAACAAAAAACTATATGAGCGCGTTGCCCAGATCTACAATGGCGACCAGTCGCGACTGACCCGCGAGCAGCAGATGGTGCTCAAACTCTATTATGAAAACTTTGTGCACAACGGTGTGAATCTCCCTGCCGATAAGCAGGAACAACTGAAAAAGATAAATGCCGACATCGCCAGCAAGACACAGGCCATCGGCAACAACATCCTGGCTGAAAGCAATGCCTTCAAGGAGAAGTTTGGCATCAGCGTGTCGGAATATCCCGACGCAATGACCTCTACCACCGACCGCGAACTCCGTCGCCAGATGCTCGAAGCATACAACATGCGCGGACACAACGGCAATGCCAACGACAACCGCAAACTGGTGGTTGAAGTGATGGACCTTCGCATCAAGAAGGCACAGATTATGGGCTATAAGTGTCCTGCTGAGTACATCCTCGAAGACAAGATGGCTCACGACCCTGCGACGGTCGATGCCTTCCTTGACGGCATCATGAAGTCGGCTGTGGCACGGGCAAAGGAGGAGGTTGCCGACATGCAGCAGATTATGGACGAAGACATCGCCGCCGGCAAACTTGAAGCCGGGTCGAAGATTGAACCTTGGGACTGGTGGTACTATGCTGAACGGGTACGCAAGCAGAAGTACGACCTCGACGAAGACCTCATCAAGTCATACTTCAAACTCGAAAATGTGGTCAATGGCATCTTCCTGGCTGCCAAGGAACTCTATGGGGTGAACATGGAGAAACTCGATGATGTGCCTGCCTACAATGCCGACTGTGTCACCACCTACAAGGTCACTGCCGACGATGGCTCGCTCATCGGCATCTTCACCACCGACTATTTGCCTCGCGAAAGCAAGCGCGGTGGCGCATGGATGAACAATGTCCGCAACCAGTACTTTGATGCTCAGGGACAGGAAATCCGACCTATTATCGTCAATGTGGGCAACCTTGCAGAATATCTCAACATCGATCAGGTGCAGACCGTGTTCCACGAATTCGGTCATGCTCTCCACGGACTCCTCACACAGTGCCACTATCCATCGGTGAGCGGCACATCGGTAAAGCGCGACTTTGTGGAGACATTCTCGCAGTTCAACGAAAACTGGGCGTTCCAGCCTGAACTTCTCGCCAAGTATGCGTTCCACAGGGAGACTGGCGAAGTCATCCCTCAGCAACTGGTTGATAAAATCATAAATGCGCTGAAATTCAACCAGGGATTCATGACTACCGAACTCTGTGCTGCATCCATCCTCGACATGAAATGGCACGAACTTGAAAGTGTAGAAGGCATCGACATTGACGAGTTTGAAAAGCGTGTGTGCGACGAGATGGGACTCATCCCTGAAATAGGTCCTCGCTATCGTACCACCTACTTCAACCACATCTTTTCAAGCGGTTATGCGGCAGGCTACTACGGTTATCTCTGGGCAGAAGTCATCGACAAGGATGCCTTCTCACTGTTTGAGGCTTGCGACAATGTGTTCGACCACGAACTGGCAACTCGTTTCAAGGAGACTTTCCTCTATCGTGGCGGCAGCGAAGAACCAATGACGCTCTTCCGGGAATTTGCCGGACGTGAACCCGACAACGCTGCATTCCTCCGTGGACGTGGCTTGGTGGAGTAAATGGTCATTAGCGTTGATGGCATCAGCCTGAATTTAACTTGTAACTTATATTTGACATTATTACTGTCCGCTAAAACTTAAATCGCATAAAGTTATCTGCCTACAATGCCCATAAACAGCCATTGCGGAAGTTTTGTTTAAAGTAAGCTCCCTCTTGGTCAAACAGTGTAGGTTTTGGAGGCGAATCCTGCATTTTGGCAACCATTTTTGCCCAGTCTTTTCTGATTTTCAATTATTATTAGTATCTTTATGCAAAATATTATATAACAACATTCTATGAACAAAGCTATAATAGCTGGAGCAACAAGCGGTATTGGGTACGAAGTAGCCTTACTTCTGATAAAGAAAGGTTGGAACATCGGTGTGTGTGGTCGCCGTACTGACAGACTCAATGAGTTAAAGCAATTATGCCCAAATCAAGTTTTCACAAAGACGCTGGATGTGACAAAGGACGATGCCATAAGCAGTTTTGTTTCACTGGCAAATGAAATGAATGGTATTGACCTCTACCTTCACATCTCGGGTATTGGCTTCCAGAACAAGGAACTTGACATAGAGAGGGAACTTGATACGGTCGAGACGAATACGAAGGGGTTCACTCGCATGGTTGATGCAGCGTTCCGTTATTTCCAGCAACATTCAGAACGTAGAGGTCACATCGCTTGCATAAGTAGCATTGCTGGAACAAAGGGACTTGGAGCTGCACCTTCATATTCGGCGACAAAAGCTTACTGCAATACATATATGGAAGCTCTGGAGCAACTTTCCAACATAAAAGGCTTGTCCATTACGTTCACTGATATTCGTCCTGGTTTTGTTGATACCGAGTTGCTGAAAGGTAATTACAAATATCCGATGCTGATGAAGCCTAATAATGTTGCCAAAGCCATTGTCAGGGGTATAGAACAGAAAAAACGAGTTGTAACGATTGATTGGAGATATCGAATAATTGTATTCTTCTGGCAACTAATTCCTAAATGTATTTGGGTACAACTAAAGATTCAATAGCTATTGTGCGCTTTGCGCATAAAACAAGGTATTTATATCTCATTAAAAAGTTGTTTTTAATCCGTTGACGTTGTCCTTGGCTGAGAACTCTCTGCACCCTATTTGCTATCTTCATTGGATAAAGACCCTCTGCGTGAAATATGTTCAGTACAAATGACGAAGATATGAATGTCAGAGTCAAATGGAGGTCCAATCCCCTCAAGTGTCCATTTACCATTACTTACATAATTGAAATCGCCACTTTATTTGTGAAATGTTATCCTTCTTTTTGCCATTACACAATAAATTCACTCACAAAGTTAACTAAAAAGTTTACTTACGCCAAATTTTTTATATAATTCGCTACTGCAACCTGTGAGGGTATAGTGCTGTTCTGGCATTGTGGAAGTATGTAGTTACAAAACTGATAATAATTGTTAATACATTGCAAAAAAATATAATAATATTTTCTGGTTTATAAAAAAAAGCTACCTTTGCGGAACTTGAAACCAAATATCAAACAATCTCAAAAAAACATTTCAATGAAACGATTAGTCATCACACTTGCAGTTACTCTCGTTGCCTACGCCAGTACATTTGCTCAGAAGTCTGGAACAGTTGTGTGGGAATATCCTACTGTGGGATATACCAGTGAAAAACAATTTACAATCAACAAGGTTGAGTTCGGGAAAGACCGAACAAGCGTCTATATCAACAACCAATATCCATCGGATTACTGGTTTATGTTCTCGCCAAACACTTACATTGAAGTGGACGGCAAGCAATATACAGTCACCGGCAGTGACAGTATTGAACTGGGCAAGCAGTCATTTACCGACTCCAGAACCTGGAAAAAGGACTTCGTCCTGCATTTCCCCCATCTGCCGAAACCAAATAAAATCAAGTCATTCAATCTGATGGAAAGCACCAACAAGGGCGACTTCAAATTCTATGCCATTCATCCGAAAGAGGCAAGACTGCCTGAGGCTGAAGTACCGGCAGAATTCCTTGCCGACTATCCCGAAGAAGACATCATGCCAAAGTTGGAATACAGCGAAGAGCCTGTGAAAATCCATCTCAAGGCATTGAACTGGCAGAAAGGAATGGAGGCAGAGGCAGAAGTGGATTATATTAACGTGGAAAATGCGGAATGGACAACAAAGAGAATCAGTTTCGATGATGAAGGTTGTGCCGAGTTCTCTGCTCCGATTTATTATCCAATGGGGATTCAGATAGACATGAGTTTCCGTGGGGGTTAAACCGCGGATTTAAAAAAATTATGTTTTTTGGAGAGCAATATATGTAGC
>JAGHSZ010000001.1 GCA_018065565.1 Candidatus Colivivens caballi | reverse complement strand
AGGGCGCAATGGGGTTCCATTGTAACTGAAAAGCGACATTACAGATGACGAAAAGAAGGCTTGTCAGCGCGTAACAGCCTAATGACCGATTTGGGTTTAATTTTTAGGTCTTACAGCAACTGACCATGCATAATGCTTGGTGGGATTTACAGTTGTTTCGACTTGTTCTGGTCCAGAGAGCACGGTGCTCAGGTTGTCGGTGATGCCTGTACCTCGGAGTTTGAGCACGGCTTCTTTGCGTGTCCACAGTCGGGTGAACTCCACAGCAGGGTCGGCGGATGAGGCTATCTGCTGGCGTTCCTCGGGATTCATCGTCTTTTCCAGCAGTCCGTGTTCTGCATCGTGGAAACACTCGATGTCGATACCCACAGGATGGTCGGCCACCACGGCTGCAATGCCGTTCTTGCAATGGCTTATGTTGAAGAACAGTTCGGGGTGGTCAGCAAGAAATGGTTTTTCGTGTTCGTTGAAGTTGAAGGTCAGGGGCAGGGGAATGTCGGGACGCATTCTTGCGATGATTCCTTGAAGCATTACGGCTGCTTTCAGACATGCATACTGACTAAAGGTGAAACGGAACTTCAATGCCTGTTCCCGCCTTTGTTCAGACACTAAGGGCAGCATACGGCCGACTTCGTCTGCCGTACACTGCTCCATGTCGTCAAATATCTCTATTTCCACTTTTAATTTTTTAAGCCATTAGCCATTAGCCATTTGCTGTTAGCCATTAGCCGTTAGCCATTATTTAGGCTGTTAGCTGTTAGCCATTAGCCATTGGCTTCTCTTCACTTTTCACTCTTCACTCTTCACTTTTCACTTGCGAAGCACTACTTTTCACTTTTTATTGATACTTCTCTCTTTTTGTTTTTGGCAGTTTGGACACTACGAGGCTGTATGACTCAGTGATCAGTGCTTTCACGAAGTTGTCGTCAAGCACGGTGTAGAAGACATCGCTCCAGTGCTTTTTGTTCCAGTGCCAGGCTGGAACGATGGCGGCGCTGTGTTCTCGTAGTTCTTCGTTTCTGTCGGGTGACAGTTTTATGGCAAATCGTGGCTGCATGTCTCTTGGGTCAAGGTCTTCACTGCCGAGTGACAGGCACATGAATATCTTGCCCTCGATGCGAAATGTGATGAGGTCGTCGCCGAATGGCTGGTCTTCGGTCACACCTGGTATTGACAGCGTGTATTCTCGTATTTGCTCTATGTCCATTATTTAGTTGTTTGTTTAACAGGTAAAAATAAAAGTTAAAATTTAGGCTGTTAGCCGTTAGCCATTAGCCATTATTTAGGCTGTTAGCTGTTAGCCGTTGGCCATTAGCGTGGGTGGCATCAGCCTCACTTTTCACTCTTCACTTTTCGAAATAAACACAGAGTAACGGGATTATCATTTTCCTCCTGGTTTGTTTAATCCCGTTCACAGAGAATGCCAGTGGCATTACAAAGTTCAC
>JAGHSZ010000075.1 GCA_018065565.1 Candidatus Colivivens caballi | reverse complement strand
TGCCATTGGCATTCTCTGTGAACGGGATTAAACCCACACCTTTGTGAAAATAATAATCCCGTTACTCTGTGTTAAATCACACTGTATGCTGTTTCTTCTTTCCGAACACGAAACTCCTGAAACTTCACGAAAATCGGACCCACCCCATCACTCCCTTTCAAGGCGGGGGTTGATAGTTGTACTGTTCATGCAGATTATAAGGAACTGTTTTTTCCGTTCAATCCGCGTATTCTGCGTGAGATGAAATGCCCCGCTATCATTCTGCTCCCTTTCCAGGCGTGAATATAACCCTCCATTGACATTAGGCTTTACCACCTATCCATTCCCCATCCCTCATGTCTGCTTGCAATTAGTCGATTCCATCGAAAAAATCCCACCCGCAAATTCGAATGTTTCGTTGCCGACAAGAGTGGTGAAATGCTCTGTATAGTTAGCATTTCTTAACAAATGTTACGATTTGGAAAGAATTTGTTCTAACTTTTGTTTGTATTTCCGACAAAACTTGTTACCTTTGCAAGCGTAAAAGTGCTACAAAAGCCATGATTGTGTGCAAATACCACTCAATCCGTGCCTGAGTAAGCGCTCCCACCCGTCCATTAACCACAATAACTAATTAACTTGAACAGGTCATTTACGTAACAGAAGCTGTTAAGCATTTCTTATGATTAGCAACAGATGATTATCAACAGACCAATCGACACGACGACATGATGATGAACGATGATGAACGCGGAACGGAAGAAATGAATGAAACGACGAAACAGAGTTTATTAACTTTTATATTAATCAATCAATTTACCTAATTTAACAAATTACCAAAGCTTATGAAAACAAGATTTTTGTTTTTGATGGCAGTGTGTCTCCTTGCTGTAACTACAGCATTGGCACAGACACGCCAAGTGAAGGGTTCGGTACTTTCTGCAACTGACGGTGAAGCACTCATCGGTGCTGCTGTCCAGGAAGTGGGTACTTCAAACGGAACCGTTACAGACTACAACGGTGCGTTCACACTCACAGTTAAGGAAGGCGCTTCCCTTAAAATCTCTTATGTTGGCTACACTCCACAGACTGTGAAGGCTGCAGCTAATCTCACTATCCGTCTTCAGGAAGACACTAAGGCTCTTGATGATGTTGTAGTCATCGGTTACGGTGTTCAGAAGAAGAGTGACTTGACAGGTGCTGTTGGTTCAATTAAGGAATCAGACCTCCAGAACCGTTCAATGACTGACGCTGCTGCTGCAATGCAGGGTAAGGTTGCCGGTCTTCAGATTCTGAACATGTCAGGTGCTCCTGGTGAAACAGCTCAGATTCGTGTTCGTGGTTATTCTTCAAATGGTGACAACCTTGGCCCACTGCTCATCGTCGATGGTCTGCAGGTTTCTGACATCAGCTACCTCGACCCTTCACTGATTGAGTCAATCGAGGTTTTGAAGGATGCTGCATCTGCTGCAATCTATGGTGTACAGGCAGGTAATGGTGTTGTTCTCATCACTACAAAGAAGGGTAAATCAGCTCCAGGCCGTCCAACTATTACTTATAATGGTAAAGTTACTATCCAGAGTTTGAACAAGAAGGCAGAACTCTTCGAGGCTCCTGAATACATCGAATATCAGAAGTACATCGGTTACCTCTCTGACGATCTTCTCGCAGCAAATGGCTACAATGGTGAAAACTACAACTGGTTTGACGCAGTATTTGGAACAAGCATTGCTACTCAGAATGGTTTGACTTTCCAGGGTGGTAACGACCAAGGTCACTTCCTCGCTTCTTTCGACTATGCTCACAACAATGGTATCATCAAGGGTGGTCAGGATGTGTTCAACCGCATCACTGGTCAGATCAATGCTGACTATAAAGTAAACAAGTGGTTGAAGCTCACAACAAACAATACTATCAGCAAGAACGACCGCAAATCAGTTTCTCATCAGTCTTACGGATCAATGCTTAACTCAGTTATGTCACTCGACCCTCTGACTCCAGCTTACATCAGCGACTTTAGCGATCTCCCTGACCATGCAAAGCAGCAACAGCAAAAATATGATAATTGGTACAACGCAGGTGCAAATGCTGCCGACCGCGAAGCTCCACTTATGTCAGATCCAGACCACAATGGTGACTATTATGGTTTGTCTAAGTATCTTCAGGAATCAACTGGTAACCCTCTCGCTCAGCGCGACCGTCAGCAGGGCAAGAACTCAAACTTTGCTCTCCGTGGTGTAACTTCTTTGGATATCACTCCATTCAAGTTCCTCACTTTCACTTCTCGTCTTGGTTACACATTCACTAAGGGTACTAATCGCTCATACTCTGAACCTTATTATTTGACAGGTATGGCAAGTAGTAATACTTACTCATATACAGCTGCAAATAACTCAATGAACAAATACCAGTGGGAAAACTTTGTAAACTTCAATAAGGACTTTGGAAAGCATAACATTGGTGCAATGGTCGGTATGGGTTACTATCAGACAAAGATTGACAACCTCAATGTGTCAGCTAATGGTCTTGACATCTTTAAGAGCTATGCAGACAACTTCCGCTATGTTGATTACTTAATTCCTTCAGGAACTGAGTATCTTTCAACTAAGGATTTCAATCCTGATGGAAGCCCTGTTTCTAAGGTTGTTAGTACTTGGAGTACAAGCAACAATCCAACTACTCAGCGCAATATCTCTTACTTCGGCCGTCTGTCTTACAACTACGACAACAAGTACTACCTCCAGGCAAACTTCCGTGCTGATGCTTACGACTCATCTAAACTCTTCCCAGAAGAGCGTTGGGGTTACTTCCCATCAGTTTCTGCAGGTTGGACTGTAAGCAACGAAAAGTTCTTCCAGGAAAATGTCAATACAGATGTATTCAACTTCTTGAAGATTCGTGCTTCTTATGGTGTTAATGGTAACATCAGCAACCTCGCTGCTTATCAGTATTCTGCATCAGTTTCAGTTAATGGTTACTGGTATCAGAACACTCCTGGTACAGCTCCAGGCGCAGTATCTTATGGTTCTGCACTTCCTACACTTCCTAACCCAAATCTTAAGTGGGAAACTTCTAAGCAGTTTGACCTTGGTATCGATGCTCGTTTCTTCAACGACCGCTTGACATTCGGCTTCGACTACTATCGTAAGGTTACTAACGACCTCCTCACTGAGGTTAACAATGTACCAGAAGCTGGTATTGCTAAGTCATGGATTAACGCAGGTGAAGTCCTCAACCGTGGTTTCGAATTCGAAATTGGATGGAGAGACATGATCGGCGACCTCAAGTACAGTGTAAATACTAACTTCTCAACTCTTCACAATGAAGTGCTTGAAATGCCAGAGCAACTCCTCCGTATCGAAGGTACTCAGGGTGGTGTCAGCGGTCTGAACAACCAGATTCGTACATCATTCGAAACTGGTCAGCCTATCTGGTACTTCCGTGGCTACAAGTCAGCAGGTGTTAACCCTGAAACAGGTGCTCCTCGTTACTACAACGCAGCAGGCGAAATTGTTGACAATGTAACTGCTAACGACTTGCAGTACATCGGTTCTGCAATTCCTACATTTACTTACGGTTTGACTATCAACCTCGAATATAAGGGCTTCGACTTCACCGTATTCGGTACAGGTGTTGCAGGCAACAAGATATTCTCGCTCCTCTACTCTGCAGACCGTCCAAAAACAAACACTCTGACTACTTTCTGGCGTAACTCTTGGAAAGAGGCAGGCGACAATGCTAAGTATGCAGATATGAAGCAGGTTTCAAACAACTGGACATACTGGAGCTCAGATGTATCTATGTTCGACGGCTCATACTTCAAGTTCAAGCAGATTCAGCTCGGTTACACTCTTCCAAAGAGCCTCCTTGCAAAGACTGGTTTCATCCAGGGTCTCCGTGCTTATGTTTCTCTTGATGACTTCTTCACAATCACAAGCTATCCAGGCTGTGACCCTGAAACTGCCCAGACAAGTTCTGCACGAAATATGGGTTATGACTGTGGTTCTTATCCAACTACTAAGAAGGTGATTCTCGGTCTCAACCTTTCATTCTAATCAATTAGATACATTAGTTTAATTATTAAAGAATTTTATAAGTATGAAAAAGAATATAGTAAAGACTACTGGCATTGCATTCCTTTCTGGTCTGCTCGCTGTAGGTACATTCACTTCTTGTAGTGAAGATTTGCTTGAAGTGCCTCAAAAGGGTGTTGTGGCTGTTGAGGATTTCTATAAGACTGATGCTGATGCTCAGCAGGCCATTATTGCTGCTTACGACCAGTTCACTCGTGATGTCACAGGTTTCAACGATGGGTTTACATACTGCCCATTCCGTTTCGTTTTCAATCTCTGTGGTGATGACATCTATGCTGCAGGTGAATTCTTCGGCGATAACGACTTCGCTGGTGAAATGAACGAATTCCGTTATGACAGCGGTTCTGCAGTTGTTACTAACTCTTACAACCACCTCTGTTATGCTGCTTACTATGCAAACCTTGTTATCAAGTACTTCGGCGGTGATAAGGCTGATACTCCAGTTAAAAAGCAGTGTGTTGCAGAAGCTCGCGTACTTCGCGCATACATCCAGATGATGCTTACCATTGGTTGGGGTAATCCTCCATTGCTTGATCATGTTCTCGAACCAGGCGAATATCCTACAAACTGCGCAGATCATAACGCTGCACTCGAATGGTGTGCACAGGAGTGTCTTGATGCTGTTGAAGACCTCCCAGCTCGTGAGAACAAGAATGACAAGAATGGCGCAGTGGTTGTAACTCAGGGCTTCGCTTATGGTGTTGCAGGTAAGGCTTACCTCTTCGCAGGTAAGAACGCTGCTGCTGCTGCCGCTCTTGAGGAGGTTATCAAGTCTGGCAAGTATGCACTTGTACCAGGTGAAAGATATGCAGACAACTTCCATATTGAGGGTGACTGCAATGAAGAAAAGATTTTCGAAACTAACATCGAAGCTTGTGCTATTGGTCAGTGGGAAGGCTACATCCAGAAGTCCACTTGGATGGAATCTCAAATCTGGAACTGGCGTTCTGACCACTTCAAGGCTAACCCAAGTTTGAACTATTCTGGTCTTGATGGCTGGGGCGGTCTTGGTGTTCCACAGTGGATTGCTGACGAATTCATACAGCACGATGGTGAAGATTCATACCGTTTCAAGGCTACAATCATACCTATCGATGAACTTGTTTACAATTCTGTTTACAACCTTCCAGTTGACAATCTTTCACTTGAAGAGAAGAAGGTAAGTACGGATCTCGGTATTACTGAAAAGGGACTTTATGGTCAGTCATTCTATCTTCCACTCAAACCAATTTCCCGTTCTGCAGACCTTGCTTTTGGCAATCAGCGTCTGAATAACTTCACAATCATGCGTTATGCAGAAGTTCTCCTTATGTATGCAGAAGCAGCTTTGGCAAATGGTCAGAAGACAGAAGCTCTTGATGCAGTAAATCAGATTCGTACTCGTGCTGGTATCGCTCCACTCACAGACATTACTCTTGATGATATCAAGGCTGAGAAGAAGATTGAACTTTGGCTTGAAGGTTGCCGCTGGGCTGACCTCGTACGCTGGGGCGACTTTGAGGGCGTAGAGAAAGCTGGTCAAAATGTATCACAGCTTTACGACAGATTGTCCCGCACACCACAGGCAGGTGAAGAACTTACTGAGACTTTCCGCGACAATCGTTTCTACCTCGTTAAGACTCATGTTGCTATTGACAACAAGAACACTGTTGGATTCAAGGCTGGCAAGCACGAACGCTTCCCATTCCCAACTAACAGCGTAAGCATTAACCCTAACCTCGTTCAGAACCCAGGTTGGTAATTTGAGCAACAACGATTGCTGCCTTGCGTAGCAGTCAATAAATAGAAAAAGAGAGGATGCACATTGTAGCGCATCCTCTCTTTGTGTGTAATATTACCTCTTTTCGGATAAAAACAATGTGATTGTGGCTGTATTATAGAAAAAAAAGTAGTACCTTTGCCATCAATTAGATAACTCCTAACAAATCAATAAACAATTATGAAATTACCATTGTTTCTGGTAGCCATGCTTTCCTGTATGCTTGCTCATGCTCAGGTAAACCCAAAAGACGGCTACATCATCACAAACAGTCTTGACACCATTTATGGTACTATCGATTTCCGCACTAATGAGGTCAATGCGCGTCAGTGTTCGTTCCGTGCCAATGGCGAGACGGAATTCAAGACTTACATGCCTGGCGAGATTGAAGGTTACCGCTTTACTGGCAACGGAAAGTTCTATGTTACTCGCAAGTTTGAAGACACTGGATATTTTTTTGCTGAATATATGGTTAAGGGAATGATCAGTCTATATAGATATCAGGACAAGTATAAGAACATGTACTATATTGAGAATGAGGACGGCAAGGTCATCAAATATGAGGTGAAAGAGAACTGGGACGATTACAATGCCGACTCTGTGCTGGCTGCAGCGCAGCGCGTCTATTCCGAGGTCAGCCTTTCGGAGCATGCACGCAACGACATTAAAACTGGCATGATGAACGAGAAAGACCTGATAAACATCGTGGAGGACTATCATTACGACCTCTGCACATCGGGCGATGAATGTATTGTGTTCCAGTACGACGACGAATCTGACAAGACCAAACTGCATTTCACCTTCAATGCAGGGGGTGGCTATTGCCTGTGGAATTATGACATGTTGCGCACTTCGTATGGTCCAATGGGTCTTGCTTACACTCCTCTTGATGTCGATAATGGAGCATTCTTTGGCGCAGGCATTGGCCTTGACATCGAAGCTGGCCGCAAAATCAAGAACCAGATAGTTCAGGTGGCACTCAATTACGCTTATCGGAAAGTCGTTGGAACTGATGTTTATTGGCTTGGAGGGGAACGTGAAGGATGGATACACTCGCTCTCTCTCGCAGCCGGTCCGCTTTATCGTTTCGGCAATCCCGACAAACCAATGTTCACTGCTCGTTTCGGATGGATGCCAAGTTTCTTCTGGTGCAAGAACGAGTGTGAGGTTCAAAATGATGGGACTGTCAGATACTACACCGACAGTGAAATGAATATATGTGGTTTCTATGCCGGAGTCGGCTATGAGATACCTATTGACAAACACGCACTGACATTCAACATTGACTGCCGCAGTTGTATGAACTTCAAAGTGTTCTACATCGCAGGAACCGTGGGATTCAGATTGTAGAATGCAACAGGGTGTATGCCCTACATGATTGCAGCATCATAAGAAATATTTGATTTCGCAAAAAAAGAGAGGATACACAACGGAGTGCATCCTCTCTTTTTTGCGTATATGCCACCATGTGTCGATGTGTCGATTTCCTCATGCAGTTGCGGTCTGATATAGGTGAAAATGCTGTGTTGAGTGTCAAATTGCTATGTGAAAGTGTTGTTTTTTGCAGTTTTGTTTGGTCGGTTGTTAAAAAATGTGTACTTTCGCAAACAAATTAAAAAACAACCATGCGCCAATTACTTTGGTGCTGCAAAAGAAAAGTTCATTTTAGCCCATCTGTTATATTTATTATTGTGACGGTGAATTTATAGAACCCACCTAAAAAAACAATAGTCAAACTGGCAGCAGCCTTAATAAGGCAATTAAACTAACTGTTGTGATGACTGCCTACTTAAATTTAAAAAACAACTAATGCACTTGATGCAGCAGGAGACTCAGTGAGCCTTTTGTTGTCGTGTGCCCAAACTCGAGAAATAATCAAATTTATATTTGTTTTATTATTACCTAACTAATTTATCAACCAATCAACAAATCATTATGAGACAAAACCAAATGATGCGAGTTGTGATGATGGTATGTGCATTTGTACTGTCACTGTCATTGTCAGCTCAGAAGGTCAAGGGCGTTGTCCTTGACACCAATGGTGATCCACTCATCGGTGCAACTGTAAAGGTCGATGGAACCAGCACAGGAACTGTTACCGACTTGAATGGTAATTTCGTAGTTAATGCTGATGCACAGGCAACGCTTACAATTTCTTATGTAGGCTTCACCTCTCAGTCAGTAAAGGTCAGTGGTCACGACAATCTGAAGGTTGTCCTGAAAGACGACAAGAAGGCTCTCAACGAAGTCGTAGTTATCGGTTACGGTACTCAGCGTCGTGAGGCTGTTACTGGTTCTGTTGCCAATATGAGTGGCGCAGAAATCAATGCTGTGGCTGCACCAAATGTGGCTTATGCACTTGCAGGCCGTGTTCCTGGTGTTGTGATGACTCAGACTTCATCTCAGCCAGGTGAGGAAATGCAGATCCGTGTTCGTGGTCAGCGTTCACTCAATGCCAGCAACGACCCTCTCATCGTCCTCGACGGTGTGCCATTCTTAGGCAATCTTTCTGACATCCCAACTGCTGACATCAAGAGCATCGACATCCTGAAAGATGCTTCTGCCACTGCTATCTACGGTTCCCGTGGTGCTAACGGTGTCATCATGATCACTACTTTGAAGGGTGTTCAGAGCACTCCTGCCAAGG
Source organism: Candidatus Colivivens caballi (assembly GCA_018065565.1). GTDB lineage: Bacteria > Bacteroidota > Bacteroidia > Bacteroidales > Bacteroidaceae > Colivivens > Colivivens caballi. The sequence goes on along the minus strand of JAGHSZ010000075.1, from coordinate 49,326 downwards.
TTTCTTACAACATGTATGTAGGTTGGAAGGATATGTTCAGCAAGTACCCAATGATGAACGGTCCTCAGTTTGTTGCTCTCCGTGAGTACCTCAAGGGCCATGCAACTGGTACAAACTACACTGACAACGGTGCTGACGAAAGCAATGATGTTGACACTGACTGGCAGGACATGTTCTTCAGAACAGGTTACACTCAGAGCCACAATGTAAGCATTCAGGGCGGTACTGACGGTGGTAACTACAGTTTCGGTGCTGGTTACTACAAGGATGCTGCTGTCACTCCTGGTCAGGACTTCTCACGCTACTCTGTTCGTGGTAACATCGACCAGAAGGTGGGCGAATTCTTCCGTTTCGGACTCTCTACTAACACTAACTTCAGTGTAAGAAACGGTGGTCAGATCGGTATTTACGGTGTGCTCAGCGCAACTCCAATCGCTGACCCTTACAATGCTGACGGCACAATGAAGCGCACTATCCACATGAATGCTGATGAAAACTACATCCTCACTCCTGGCATCATCGAAGACTTAGAAGACACTTGGATGAACGAGCGCAAGGGATTTGGCTCATACAACAATCTCTACGCAGAAGTTAAGTGCCCTTGGATTGAAGGTCTCAACTACCGCATGAACATCGGTCTCAACTACCGCAACAACAAGACTGGTTCTTTCACTGGCACAGGTGTCAACAATGTAAGCCCTACAGCAGTGAACTCTGCTTCTGTTGATGAATCAATCTACAAGAACTGGAGCGTAGAACATGTCATCACTTACGACCACACATTTGCTGATGTTCACCACTTCAACATCGTTGCTTTGCAATCTACAGAAAAGACACGCTATGAGCAGACTGCAATGTCGGGTCAGGACATTCCTAACGAAGCATTCCAGTACTTCAACATCGGTTATGCTCAGCAGAATGTCACTGTCAATCCAGGCAGCCAGAGATTCTGGGAAAAAGGACTCGTGTCATACATGGGTCGTGTTATGTACGACTACGACAACAAGTACATGTTGAGCGCAACTCTCCGCAGCGACGGTGCTTCAGTCCTTGCCGATGGTCACAAGTGGCACCTTTACAAGGCATTTTCTGCTGGTTGGAACATCAACCGCGAAAACTTCATGAGCAATGTTGAATGGCTTGACCGTTTGAAGCTGCGCATAGGTTACGGTGAAACTTCAAATGCGAGCATCGATCCTTATTCAACTCTCGGTTCACTCAGCACAAGCTTCTACAACTTTGGTCCTACTGGCTATTCAACAGGTTACTATGTATCAGCCCTTCCTAACAATGCACTTGGATGGGAATACACTAAGACTTGGAACTTCGGTCTCGACTTTGGTCTCTTCAACGGCCGATTGAGAGGTACATTTGAATACTACATCCAGAACACACATGACCTCCTCCTTGCTGTTTCTCTCCCTGCAACTGCAGGTGTGTCAAGCAGTATGCAGAACATTGGTAAGACAAGAAACCTCGGTTGGGAATTCAGTGTCAACGGTACTATCCTCGAAGACCACAACGGTTGGACATGGAATGCTGGCATCAACTTCTATTCTAACCACAACAAGCTCGTCGCACTGGCATCAGGTGCTGACCGCGATGAAGGCAACCGCTGGTTCGTTGGTCACCCAATCGACTGTATCTTCGACTACGACAAGATTGGTATCTGGCAGTCTGACGAAGAAGACCTCCGCAACATCCTTGAACCAGGTGGCAACGCAGGTATGATCAAGGTTGACTATACTGGCGACTACGACGAGAACGGCAAGCCAACACGCGCCATCGGTCCTGCTGACCGCAAGATTATGTCAATGGAACCTAAGCTCCAGGGAGGTTTCAGCACTGATGTCTCTTACAAGAACTTCGACTTCTCAGTTATCGGTTCATTCCAGATTGGCGGTAAGCTCATCTCTGCCATCCACTCTTCAAACGGTTACCTCAACATGCTGACTGGCCGTCGTGGTCAGATCGATGTTGACTACTGGACTGAGGACAACCCTACAAACAAGTATCCAAAGCCAGGTGGCATCGTTGACGGTGACAACCCTAAGTATGGCTCAACTCTCGGCTACTTCGATGCAGGCTACCTGAAGATTCGTACAATCACTCTCGGTTACAACTTCCAGAACATTGCTGCAATCAAGCGTCTCGGCATCGATCGCCTCCGCGTTTACGCATCTGTTCAGAATCCATTCGTATTCTTCTCACCTTACAAGAACGAATGTGGACTTGACCCTGAAACCAACACAATGGCACACAATGGTGGAACAACTGCCGTTACATTCGGTGGTTACACAGGTGCTCACAAACTCCCAATCGTTGGTTACAACACTCCTGCAACACGCAATTTCCTGTTTGGTCTTAACTTAACATTCTAATTACTGAAGAAGATTATGAAAAAGAATTATATTTTACTTGCACTTACTGGTGCACTCGCTCTTGGTATGACATCATGCAGCGACATTCTTGATGAACAGGCAAGATCTTCATACGACCCAACATTCTTCTCTTCAAAGCAGGGTGTAGAAGGTGGTCTGACTTCACTCTACTGCGACTTGCGTAACCTCTATGGTAACGGTTATGTGTATAGCGCACTTGAAACCGGTACTGACGAATACACTTACGCACAGAGCGGTAACGGTGAGAACTTCACATCAATGGACCTTGCAGAAGGTGCTCCAAGAATCACTTCTACAAACTGCGATGCAGGTCGATTCTGGGATGTGTTCCCATTCATCAATACAGCAAACGGCGTTATCGAGAATGCTGAAAAAGGCGGCATGGATGCTTCTATGATTGCTGAGGCATATTTCTTCCGCGCATTCTACTACTTCCACCTCGTACGCAACTTCGGTGGTGTGCCACTCGACCTTGGTTCAGGCGAACTCAAATTCAACTCAAGCCCAGTTCGTACTTCTGTCCGCAACACAGTGGCTGATGTATATTTGAAGTGTATCTTCCCTGACCTTGAGAAGGCAGTTGCTGACCTTCCTGAAAATCCACGCGTTGAAGGTGCAGTCACAAAGACCGTAGCCCGCACATATCTGGCAAAGGCTTACCTGACTTATGCATGGTGGCTCAAGAACCCTAACGGTGTTCCTACATACCCAGAGTGCGAGCGCGACGCATCACAGGCTGCTAACTACTTCAAGAAGGCATACGACACAGCACTCACTGCTATCAAAAACCCTGGTCCTTATGCTCTCCAGCCTACATACTACGATGTCAATGTAGCTACAAACGACCGTAACTCAGAATGGCTCCTCTGGGCTGACCACACTGACCAGAGCGACCAGTACAACGGTGTCGGCAAGTTTGCATGGGGTAACGGTGCTTCTCCTGAGAACTTCACTTCATGGTTCCCTTGCTGCAACTACACACTCATCAATGTTGACGGCGTAAGTGCTGTTCAGCGTGACCTCGTCCCTGGACTCGGTCGTCCTTGGACTCGTATCGCTCCAGTCATTGAAGTCTTCACAAAGACTTTTGCCGACAAGACCAACGACTCACGCTACGATGGTACATTCACATACTGCTTCCGTGCAAACTGGCAGAAGGCAAGTCCTACTGCTGATGGCTACCGGAAGACCATCACAGGCGCTAACGGCATGACCATCAATGCTGGCCCTTGGGGTGACTACGCAGCCGACGTCGAAGGCCACAACTATGGTCTCGGTGACCCTGTCCTCACTTTCCTCAACGAAGACAATCCAAATGTTGACTATACCGGCAACAATGCTGGTGTGAGCGCAGGTGTGCTTCCTGGCCGTGCTGACTATGTCATCAACCCAAGCGGCATCACTCGTCAGCTCTATCCAGCTGTATGGAAGATTGGTCCTTACAGCAAGGACAACTTAACTGGCTACGGTGCTGGTGTCAACTCAGGCAGCGTCCGTCCTTATGTCATCGCTAAGTTCTCTGAACTCTACTTCATCGCTGCTGAAGCACAGGTGATGGGTGCATCAGGTGACATGTCTGCACGCGACCTCATCAATGTCATCCGTGCTCGTGCCGGCAAGTGGCGCTGGGACAACAACAACGGTGTTGCAAAGATTGAGGACCACAGTGCTGAAATGGTTGCTGCTACTCCTGCCGAAATCACTATTGAGTACATCATGCAGGAGCGTAGCCGTGAATACTTCGGTGAAGGTCATCGCTGGTACGAACTCACTCGTACTCAGACTTGGGAGAAGCTCGCAGGTACATACCACATGGGTGGCATGACATTCGCTGAGCACACCAACGCTCTGAACAAGCGTAACATCACTAAGGACCTGTATCTCCGTCCAATTCCACAGGGTCAGCTCGACGGTATGGAAATGGCAAAGGATGAGAAGGCTCTCTATCAGAACCCTGCATATCGCGACTAATCTGTGTCCGATTGATTCATAAAGGCACGGGCGGCTCTTCCGCTGCCTGTGCCCAACACAACGAAACCCCTTTATGCCGAACTCCAACAGGAGTAAAGCACAGAGGGGTTTCGTTTTTTTTCTTTGCAGTTGTTTGCTGTTGGTCATTGCTCCATCTGCTGGTTGGTGTGACAGGAATAAAGGGCGAAAGTTTTGTGTGTCAGATTTGGTAATCTACGAAAAAACGACTACCTTTGCACTTCATTCACATTACCAATAAAGGTCCTACATGAATGTGTGTGGAAAAAGGCACAGTCCATAGGTCTGTAACGGGAAGGACGATGCCTTCAAGAAAAATCATGGTATTGCACCATGAAATGGTTGTATCAAGTCGCAATATCGTCATTTCATGCCATGATACCATCATTTCATGCTGCGAGACATTTGTAAGGTGTGTAGTAATCACATCATGATGCCTATACGATTGTGCAATAACGCATACAGATACAAAAGTAAACATGAACTGCCGTAAACTAAGCGTGGTGGAAATGCACCGCATCAGCATTGACGAATTTAAGCAGAGCGAGAAGACTCCGCTGGTTGTTGTGATGGACGATGTCCGCAGCATGTACAATGTGGGCAGCGTGTTCCGCACCGCTGATGCCTTCCGCATTGAGCGCGTGGTGCTTTGTGGCATCACTGCCCGTCCGCCACATCCAGAAATCCACAAGACGGCTCTCGGGGCTGAGGATTCGGTCGATTGGACCTATGTCAAGGACACACACGATGCAGTGCGCCAGTTGCAGGACGAAGGCTACTGCGTGATGGCAATTGAACAGGTGGTGGGCAGCACCCTGTTGCAAGACTTCCAGCCCGAACCGGGGCAGAAATATGCCGTGGTGATGGGCAACGAGGTGAAGGGCGTGAAGCAGACGGTTGTCGATATGTGCGACGGATGCATCGAGATTCCACAGTTTGGCACCAAGCACTCACTGAATGTCAGCACCACTGCGGGCATCGTCATGTGGGACGTGTTTGCAAAAATCAAAAGACTATTGGAACGATAGGGCTCATAGGGCTTATAGAGCCAATAGGGCTTATAGGTCTTATAGGACTCATAGGTCCCATTAGCCCCATTGGTCCCATTCCCCCTCATAGCCCCTCCCATAATCCCCATTAACCCTCTAATCCCTCAACGATATGACAAAGAGCAATGAAGTGACGCCGATGATGAAGCAGTTCTACGACTTCAAGGAGCAGTATCCCGACACACTGATACTGTTCCGCTGCGGCGACTTCTACGAGACATATGCTGACGACGCTGTCGAGGCTGCCGACATCCTGGGCATCACGCTCACAAAGCGCAGCAACGGCGGTTCTTCGGCGAATAATGCCACTGCCATGGCTGGTTTTCCTCACCATGCACTCGACACCTATCTGGCTCGACTGGTGCGTGTGGGCAAGCGTGTTGCCATCTGCGAACAGCTGGAAGACCCGAAACTGACGAAAAAACTGGTGAAGCGTGGCATCATCGAGGTGGTGACTCCTGGTGTTGCCATGAATGACGATGTGCTCAATGGAAAGGAGAACAACTTCCTTGCTGCCGTCAACTTTGGCAAGAGCGCATGTGGACTGGCACTGCTCGACATTTCTACCGGCGAGTTTCTCGTGGCTGAGGGTACTGCCGACTACATAGAGAAGATGCTCACAAACTTCGGTCCGAAGGAGGTGCTGTATGAACGGGGGAAACTGTTGCAGTTTGAGAAGTGCTTCGGCAACAAACTGTTCACTTATCACCTCGACGACTGGATTTTCGCATCGACCACAGCTCGCCAGAAGGTGCTTAGCCACTTCGGCGTGAAGAATCTGAAAGGATTCGGTGTCGATCATCTCGACAGTGCTGTTGTGGCTGCCGGGGCAATCATCTTCTATCTGGAACAGACCCAGCACACACGCATCGGCCACATACGCTCCATAACACAGATTGAGGAAAGCCAGTATGTGCGCCTTGACCGCTTCACCATTCGCAGTCTTGAACTGCTTGGCTCGATGAACGAGGGCGGTACCTCGCTGCTCTCAGTACTCGACAAGACAATAAGCCCGATGGGTGCCCGTCTGATGCGCCGCTGGATTGTGTTCCCGCTGAAAAGCATCAAGCAGATACAGAACCGTCAGCAGGTGGTGGAACACTTCTTCCGCGAGACCGAATTCCGCGATTTCATCGAAGAAAAGCTGCATCAAATTGGCGACATCGAGCGCATCGCTTCGAAGATTGCTGCCGAGCGTGTGTCGCCTCGCGACTTCATCCAATTGAAGTTCGCACTGCAAGCCATCCAACCAATGCGACAGGTGTGCCTGGAGAGCCAGAACGAACAGATAAGGATGCTCGGGCAGGAACTTGACGAATGCGAGAACCTGCGTCTGCGCATTGAGCGTGAAATCACCGCCGACCCACCATTGCTCATCAACAAGGGCGGTGTCATAGCAAACGGCGTGAACGAAGAACTTGACGACCTGCGACGCATTGCTTATTCGGGCAAGGACTATCTGTTGCAGATACAGCAGCGTGAGGTGGAACGCACCGGAATACAGAGTTTGAAGGTGGGATTCAACAATGTGTTTGGCTACTATCTCGAAGTGCGCAACACATTCAAGGACCAGGTGCCACAGGAGTGGATACGCAAGCAGACACTGGTCAATGCCGAACGCTACATCACCCAGGAACTGAAAGAATATGAGGAGAAGATTCTTGGGGCTGAGGAGAAAATCCTGGCACTGGAGACTCGCTTGTTCAGCAGTCTGGTGACCGACTGTCAGGCATATATCTCTGCATTGCAGAAGGATGCTGCCGAGATTGCACGCATCGACTGCCTGCTCTCGTTTGCCCGTGTGGCAAAGGAGTACAAGTATGTGTGCCCAGTGGTGGACGACAGTCTCGAAATCGACATCAAGCAGGGACGCCATCCTGTGATTGAACGCCAGATGCCAGTCGGGGAACAGTATGTTGCCAACGACTTGTTTGTTGACAGTCAGCATCAGCAGATCATCGTGATTACAGGTCCGAACATGGCTGGTAAGTCTGCACTGCTACGCCAGACGGCGCTCATCACGCTGATGGCACAGATTGGCTGCTTCGTGCCTGCCGAGAGCGCCCGCATCGGTCTTGTAGATAAGATTTTCACCCGTGTCGGTGCAAGCGACAACATCTCGATGGGTGAATCGACATTCATGGTCGAAATGACCGAGGCTGCAAGCATCCTCAACAACCTGTCGCCACGCTCATTGGTGCTGTTTGACGAACTGGGACGCGGCACCAGCACCTACGACGGCATTTCGATAGCATGGTCTATCATCGAATATATCCATGAGAACGGTATCAGTCAGACCCGTACACTCTTTGCCACCCACTATCACGAACTGAACGAGATGGAACGCTTGTTCTCGCGTGTCAAGAACTTCAATGTCAGTGTGCGCGAGACCGACGGAAAGGTCATCTTCCTTCGCAAACTGACTCCTGGAGGCAGTGAACACTCGTTTGGCATTCATGTGGCAAAGATTGCCGGCATGACTCCATCGGTGGTACGCCGTGCAGAACAGGTGTTGAAGGAACTGGAAAAGAACAACAGTGGCGACGGTGTGAGCCGCCCGCAGACTCAGGTGCTTGCCGACAGTGGCACGCATCAGTTGTCGTTCTTCCAGCTCGACGACCCTGTGCTGTGCCAGGTTCGCGATGAAATACTAAATATCGATGTGAATAACCTCACTCCGCTTGAAGCCCTGAATAAGTTGAACGACATCAAGCGAATTGTGAAAGGGAAATAAAAGGGGGGAATAGGCCAGATGGGGCTGATAGGACCAATGGGGCTAATGAGGCCAATCGGACTGATGGGACTAATGGGACCAATGAGGCCAATCGGACTAATAGAACTAATATAGGGCTTGCTATTGCTCTATGAGCTGGGTGAATTGCTGATAGAGCTTTTCTTTGATTGTTTCGACTGGCACTTGCAGACAGTCGGAAGCCGTTTGGTACACTTCTTCGATGGTGTGTTCGCTGGCATCGGTTTCCAGCCACATCTTGTTTGCCTCCCATGCTTCATGCATTGAGGCTTCATTAAATTTTGTACCAAACGACAGGTAAATGCCGTGCTGCATGAGTTGCTTTGCTTGTTCTGCCTTGTTGCGGTAGCCGTGAATTATCCATGGCTGTGTGGGGTGTACGGATTTGTAGAGTTCGAGGGTTTCCGAGAGCATCTTCACACAGTGGATGATGAGGGGCTTGTGCATCTTTTCTGACAAGCGAATCTGGCTGAGAAATAGTTTCCGCTGTATGTCTGAATTGGCTCCACGAAGTGCGTCAAATCCTGATTCTCCGACACAAAGTATCGATTTCATCGGAAGTTTCTTGCGAATTTCTTCGATGACTTCATCAAAACAGTTGGGGGCATCGGTCGCGCAGACTGTGCTCCAAGGATGGATGCCGATGGAGTAATATGTGTTGGGAATGTTAGGGTCAATCACATCGCTGTAATCAAGGTTGACAATGCTGATGTGTGTGTCGAAATAGTCGGTTTCAACGGAAAAATCAGGGATGTGATGTGTGTGAAAGTTGATGTATGGAGCTGACATTTGTTGACTTTGTTATTTGCCTTCTGAGAGTGATGAAAGCTGGGCTTGTGTGTGTCTTTTTGTCAAGGTACGGGGTCGTAGCCACTTCCTCCCCATGGGTGGCAGCGCAGGATGCGCCTAATGGCGAGATATAGTCCCTTGAACGGACCGTGCTTGCGGATGGCTTCGACGGCATACTGTGAGCATGTGGGGGTGTAGCGGCAGCATGGGGGAAACATCGGTGAGATGCATTTCTGATAGAAGAAAATGGGAATGAGAAGCAGTGTGACTGCAATCTTTCTTATTGTTGCCAGAAATGTTTTCATAGTGCTTGGATGTTTTGCAAAGCGTTTATTGCTGTTGGTCTGTCGCCTGTCTCAACTCGTCTGATGTGTCGCCCGTCTTGTCTCGTCTGATGTGTTGCCCGTCTTAAACCCACATTCAATTTGTTGCCTCCGCAGTGGTTGCTTCGGCAGCTTTCTCGTTTATCTTTGCTGTGATGATGCGCAGTGCCTTGTTGATGCTTTTGCTGACCTGTGCCGACGACTGGTTCTGCTGTGCCAGGCTGATGAATGCAATGGCAACACTGACATCGAGTCTGTCGGCGGTATCCCACAGCTGATGCTTCTGACGGCGGTAGGCTTCACGCACCTGACGCTTCATGTGGTTGCGGTCAACGGCATGGTGAAAGCGCTTCTTTGGCACGCTGATGAGTATGGACGCTGGTACTTCGCCTCGTGGAATGACCATATAGACAATGCGAAAAGGAAATGCAACGAATGATGCACCTCCTCCTTCGAACAAGCGGTCAACAAGCAGTTTGCTTGTGATGCGCTCGGCTTTTGTGAATGTCTGTGGATGTCGTTCCACTGGCTATGATGGTCTTTGGCAGTTATTTCTTTTTCTGGTTGTTCTTGACATATGCCTCAATCATGGCAGGTACTGAACGCAACTCTGCTGACAGCTGGTAGTCAACATGCAGTCCGTTCTTTTCTGCTTCCTCTACGGTCTTTTCGCCTACGCAGATGATACCGATTTCGCCTTGTTTGAAGTCAGGGAAGTTCTTCATGAGTGAGTGAATTCCTTCTGGACTGAAAAAGACAAGGAGGTCATAGTCGAATGCTTCATCAGCAGTGAAGTCGTTAGCGACTGTGTAGTACATCACTGCTTCGTCGTGGTTGAGATTGGCAGCATCAAGCTGGTTTTTGAGCTTGTCGTCGTGGATTGACGACTGTGGCACGAAGTACTTTTCAGTCTTATGCTTAACCATAATTGGGATGAGGTCGTCCATCTTGCCTGTTGGCGAGAAGAACACCTTGCGCTTACGATAAACGGCATATTTCTGGATGTAAAGTGCGATGAGTTCTGACTTGCAGAAGTACTTCATGTCTTCAGGTATGGTGATGCGCATTTCTTTACACAGGTTAAAGAAATGGTCGATGCCGTGGCGTGAAGTAAATACGATGGCTGTGTGTTCGAGGATTGACACTTTCTGTGCACGGAAATCGCGTGCGGGCATAGGGTCAACTCGGATAAATGGACGGAAGACGAGGTCGATTCCGTATTTTTCTGCTACATCAAAATAAGGTGACTTCTCAGTTTGTGGTCTTTTTTGAGATACCAATACTTTCATTTGCAATTGTGCTTGTTTTATTCTTACTTATTGAGTGCTCTTGATAGTCGTATTTTGTGTCAACCGATCACATCGATTTGCCTCAGTATATGTATTGTGATGAGACTGGGCATAATTTCGACGCTGCAAAAGTACAAAAAAAACAGAACACGACCATACTTTTTGGGCTTAAAGTTGGCAAAAAGCTTGAAAAAGAGTATGATTTTCTGCAAAATGAAAACTCCGAGTAAGCAATAGGTTATGTTTGTGGAGCTGTCGGATGCAGCGAAAATACGCGCAGTGGCGAGTGGCAGAATGATGATGGATGTGGCTGCGTAGAGATAGATGTAGGACGACAGCCAGCGGCGTCCTGCATCGGGTGAGAAGAACACCCAGTTGATGAGTATGTATGCTCCTGCCTGGAAGGCTGTGACGAGCAGTATGGTGAGGAAGATGTGGAACAGCACAGTGTAGTTGGCAAGTGTGTCGATGGGATTGGAGTGTCGGGCGTCGGCAAAGAGCGCGAGGCTCATTTCGAGCAGTCCGATCAGGATGAGCAGGATGATGTCAATCTGTTCGCGGTCGTTGGATGTGAAGTCGTTGGCTGCATATATCTGGCGTGACGAGAAGTAGGTCTTGATTTTGTAGGCCAGGATGGTGCGGCTGCGGTAGATGACGAAGGTGAAGAGCACAAACAGCATAATGGCTCCGACGACTACTATGTTGTCGCTGGAGATATGACAGAGGCGTGTTGTGCTTTCGAATCCCATCTTTTTACGCTTTTATCCGGTTGAGTTATCCCCAGTTGAGGACAGATTTTAGGTGTGTTCTTACTGTCTTTATAGCCTCGAAATGTAACAAGGCTAATCAATTGGAACCCACCTTTGATGTGCTGGTTTGTGTGCTATGTTTTGAAAATCGGGTGCAAAGTTACGAAATTATTGGTAGATGGCAATTGATGAAGGGAAATAATTTGGCGAAAGAGGTGGAAGCGGGGAGGTGGCTACACCGTCGAGCCGCTATGCTTGCAGGTCGGCAGCCTTGGTGGTGAGGCGTGGAATGTTGAAGACGATGGCGATGATGGTGAACAGCAGGAGTGCGAATGGATAGTACACAAATGGGATGAGTGTGGCAGAGGCAACACTGCCGAGTGCTGCTGCGGCAAGCAGGTGTGTACTGTATGGGATGAGTTCGAGGCTGATGCATGAGGCGGTGTCCATGAGACTGGCGGCCTTGCGTGGGTCGATGCCGAACTTCTGGCTGATTTCCTTCACTGCTGGTGCCACGGTGATGATGGCGATGGTGTTGTTGGATGTACACAGGCAGGTGACGGCACTGAGGAGTGCGATGGCAAATTCGGCACTGCGGCGGCCGTGGATGATGCGCATACACTTGCTGATGAGGTATTCCATGCCTCCGTTGTGGGTGATGAGTGCCATGAGTCCGGCTGCCATGAGAACAATGACGGTGAGTTCGCTCATGCTGAATATGCCCTGTTTGATTGCTTCGAGCCATCCGTAGAAGTCGAACATTCCGTATGCCATGCCCATGATGCCACAGATGGCAGTGCCGATGAGAAGCAGTACGAGGATGTCAACTCCTGCTACTGCCATGATGATGACGAGCACATAGGGCAGAATCTTGATGTAATCGACGGTCTCGGTGATTTCGTAAGATTCCATGTCCTTGCCCAAAAAGAGGTAGATGCCAATGGTGACGAGTGCGGCAGGGACTGCTATCCAACTGTTGACGAGGAACTTGTCGCGCATCTGGCATCCCTGGGTGCTGGTGGCAATGATTGTGGTGTCGGAGATGAAGGAGAGGTTGTCGCCAAAGATGGCTCCGCAGACGACGAGGGCACACATCATCGACATGTTGGCGCCTGTGGCATTGGCTACACCGACTGCAATGGGACCGAGTGCCACGATTGACCCGATGCCCGACCCTGTTGCCATCGATATGAAGCAACCTGCGATGAATATGCTGGCAAATATGCAGTTGGGCGGCAGCAGCGTGAGTATGCAGTTGACGGTCTCGTTGATGCAACCCATTGCTTCGGCACTTTTGGCGAATGCTCCGGCGCAGAAGAATATCCAGATCATGAACATCATCTTGGTTGTTCCGGCACCGCGGCCATAGATGCGTACACGGTCGGGAAGGCTGAGCCCCTTGGTGAGTGCAACTGCAATGATTGATGCGAAGAAGAACGCAGTGACAATCGGCACTTTGGAGAAGTCGCCGCAGATGATTGATGCTCCGATGAAGAACAGTAAGAAGAACAGCAACGGAGTGATGCCAATAAATCCTTTTTTGTTCATATAGGTATTAAGTTTTTTCGTTCAAATGGTTCGTTATTGATATCAGTGTGCAAAGATAGTGCTTTTCTGTGAGGTGGAAAACATTTGACAAGTGTTTTTGCTTACATTTATTAAAAAAGTGTAAAGCGTGGTTTGCTTTTTTGCATGGAATGATGGGCAAATATCGATTTCATCGGAAGTTTTGGAGGAGTATAGGCGCAAAAGTGTCGTATGTGTTTGCTCCATTCATAAAAATACACTATTTTTGCACATTAATTGCGCAGTGTGATTGCGAAACAAACATAATTAATAAATATTTTAAATCATTCAAATCAAATCATTATGTGGTTATTTAATTCATCAATCGGAAGAAAGGTGGTGATGTCAGTAACTGGTATCTGCCTCATTCTCTTCCTCACTTTCCACGGATGTATGAATGTAGTTGCTCTGTTCAGCGGAGACGCTTACAACACCATCTGTGAACTTTTGGGAGCCAACTGGTATGCACTTGTTGCGACAATGGGTCTTGCTGTTCTTGCAGCACTTCACTTTGTCTATGCATTCATTCTGACATTCCAGAACCGTAAGGCTCGCGGTAACAACAAGTACCAGGTGACTGACAAGCCAGCAGCAGTGGAATGGGCATCACAGAACATGCTCGTGCTCGGCATCATCGTCATCCTTGGTCTTCTTCTCCACCTCTTCAACTTCTGGTACAACATGATGTTTGCAGAACTCCTTGGCCAGCCATATATGGGCGGTCACGGTGCAGCCGACGGCTATGCTTACATCAAGGAGACATTTGGCAACCCAGTATTCGCAGTCATCTACATCATCTGGCTCGTGGCACTGTGGTTCCACCTCACTCACGGTTTCTGGTCAGCAATCCAGACTATCGGCTGGAGCGGTCACATCTGGTTCAAGCGCTGGCGTTGCATCGGCAACATCTACGCCACAGTCCTGGTACTGATGTTCATCGCAGTTGTTGTTGCATTTGCATGTGGACTTGCATAATCCGATAAAGCAAAAGTACGCAGTGCAAACAGCAAAGTCAAGCCAAATTAATAGTAAACAGTCAAATAGTAAACAAACACTATGGTAACAATAAATTCAAAGATTCCAGAAGGACCAGTCAGTGAGAAATGGAGCAACTTCAAGGCTCATCAGCGCTTGGTCAATCCAAAGAATAAACTGAAACTCGATGTCATCGTTGTAGGTACAGGTCTGGCAGGTGCCAGTGCAGCCGCAAGTCTCGGTGAAATGGGTTTCAATGTCCTCAACTTCTGTATCCAGGACTCTCCACGCCGTGCTCACTCAATCGCAGCACAGGGTGGTATCAACGCAGCAAAGAACTATCAGAACGACGGCGACTCCATCTATCGTCTGTTCTACGACACAGTCAAGGGTGGCGACTACCGTGCTCGTGAAGCAAATGTATATCGTCTGGCAGAAGTCAGCAACAACATCATCGACCAGTGCGTGGCACAGGGCGTTCCATTTGCACGCGAATATGGTGGTACACTTGCAAACCGTTCATTCGGTGGTGCACAGGTGAGCCGTACATTCTATGCAAAGGGCCAGACAGGTCAGCAGCTTCTGCTCGGTGCTTACAGCGCACTCTCTGCACAGGTGAAGGCTGGCAAGGTGAAGCTCTACACTCGCTATGAGATGCTCGATGTTGTCATCATCGACGGCAAGGCTCGCGGTATCATTGCCAAGAACCTCATCACAGGTAAGCTCGAACGCTTTACTGCCAATGCAGTGGTAATCGCAACTGGTGGTTACGGCAACACATACTTCCTTTCAACAAATGCAATGGGTTGCAACTGCTCTGCTGCAATGTCATGCTACCGCAAGGGTGCATACTTCGCAAACCCATCATATGTTCAGATTCACCCAACATGTATCCCAGTTCACGGTGACAACCAGTCAAAGCTGACCCTCATGTCAGAGTCACTCCGTAACGATGGCCGTATCTGGGTACCAAAGAAACTCGAAGACGCAAAGGCATTGCAGGCTGGTACAAAGCAGGGATGGGACATTCCAGAAGAAGACCGCGACTACTACCTCGAACGCCGTTATCCTGCATTCGGTAACCTCGTGCCACGCGATGTTGCCAGCCGTGCAGCAAAGGAGCGCTGCGACAAGGGCTTCGGTGTCAACAACACTGGTCTTGCCGTATTCCTCGACTTCTCAGAGTCAATCCAGCGCCTCGGCATCGACATCGTTCGCCAGCGCTACGGCAACCTCTTCGACATGTACGAAGAAATCACAGATGTTAACCCAGGCGAAAAGGTTAAGACAGTCAATGGCATCGACTACTACAAGCCAATGATGATCTTCCCTGCTATCCACTACACAATGGGTGGTATCTGGGTTGACTACGAACTCCAGACTTCTATCCCAGGTCTGTTCGCAATCGGTGAATGTAACTTCTCTGACCACGGAGCAAACCGCCTCGGTGCATCTGCCCTCATGCAGGGACTTGCTGACGGTTACTTCGTACTGCCATACACAATCCAGAACTACCTTGCCGACCAGTCAATCTGGCCACGCCTGTCAGTCGATATGCCTGAATTCGCAGAGGCTGAGAAGGCTGTCGAGGAGCGCATCCAGAAACTGCTCAACATCAAGGGTAAGCGCAGTGTTGACTCCATCCACAAGGAACTCGGTCACATCTGCTGGGAATACATCGGTATGGGCCGTACTGCCGAAGGACTCAAAGAAGGTATCAAGAAGATTGAAGAACTCCGCAAGGAATTCGACACCAACCTCTTCATCCCAGGAGGCCGCGACGGACTCAACATCGAGCTCGACAAGGCTGTTCACCTCGACGACTTCATCACAATGGGCAAGCTCATCGCCTACGATGCACTCAGCCGTAACGAAAGCTGTGGTGGTCACTTCCGTGAGGAATACCAGACAGAAGAAGGCGAGGCTAAGCGTGACGATGCTAACTACTTCTATGTAGGTTGCTGGGAATACCAGGGCGCTGACGAGAAGGAACCAGTACTTATCAAGGAACCACTTGAATACGAAGCAATCAAAGTACAAACCCGTAACTACAAGAATTAATTTAGAAGAATATGGCAAAGAATATATCATTCACAGTGAAATACTGGAAGCAGAATGGTCCAAAGGACAAAGGCCATTTTGACAGTCGCGAGATGAAGAACATCCCTGACGACACTTCGTTCCTCGAGATGCTCGACATCCTCAACGAACAACTCATCGAGGAGGGTAAAGAACCATTCGTATTCGACCACGACTGCCGCGAAGGTATCTGCGGTATGTGCTCACTCTACATCAATGGTACTCCTCACGGTAAGACTGAGCGCGGAGCAACTACTTGCCAGCTCTATATGCGCCGCTTCAAGGATGGCGACACCATCACCATCGAACCTTGGCGTTCAGCAGGTTTCCCTGTAATCAAGGACTGTATGGTTGACCGTTCAGCATTCGACAAGATTATCCAGGCTGGTGGTTACACAACTGTACGCACTGGTGCTCCTCAGGATGCCAACGCCATTCTCATCCCTAAGCAGAATGCTGACGAGGCAATGGACTGCGCAAGCTGCATCGGCTGTGGCGCATGTGTTGCAGCATGTAAGAACGGTTCAGCAATGCTCTTCGTTTCAAGCAAGGTAAGCCAGTTGGCACTCCTTCCACAGGGACGCCCAGAGGCTGCAAAGCGTGCAAAGGCAATGGTTGCCAAGATGGACGAACTCGGATTCGGTAACTGCACCAACACCCGTGCCTGCGAAGCTGTATGCCCTAAGTGCGAGACTATCGCCAACATCGCTCGCCTCAACCGCGAGTTCATCAAGGCAAAGCTTGCTGACTAACCGCATCTCAGGTCGATAAGCGACTGCACAAGTGCCGCAAGTCAGTGGCTTGTGACCCTTGCATATATAGAAACTCACCTTCACATCAGTGTGTCGGTGAGTTTTTTTATTGGTAATTCAACTTTCGCAAGTTCTTTACCCAACTCATAGCCAGTTGCAGACAGATGTTCACGCGAGCGCTCGTAAATGTCCTCACGAGCGCTCGTGTTTTCCTTTACGAGCGCTCATAAATATAAAAAGGTGTACACCTTCTTGAAGTTTGGTGTACACCTTTCTGGCGTTTGCTGTACACCTTTTTCCGATAAGGTGTACACCTTTTTATATTATCGTCCGCTCGATAGACAATTTATGAGCGTACGATAGACAATTTATGAGCGCTCGTGAGGGAAAACATGAGCGGTCGGGGTATCAGAATCGCAGTTGCAGTCCGACTGACAGTTGGCGGAATGAAGGTCCACAGTCCTTCTTGAAGAGTGGAGTTGCTGTGTATTTGGCGTACAGTTCCATGTTGTCGAAGAACATCCATTCTGCCTTGATGCCAAACAGGTATGAACGAGTGTTGATGTCGTCCATCATTTTCACCTTTGTGCCGTCGTCGAGTGTGTAAGAGGTCTTGTACATGCAGTATATGTCACTCATTTCGTTACATACGAGTCCCAGACCAACATGGTTGTGCTTGCCGATGTAGCGGTGAGCCATCAAAGTGAATTCACCACTCATGGCATAGAACATTGACTTGCCGCCCGAGGCATTGTCGGCAAATGGGGCTACCTCTGCCTTCATGTCGCCAGTGCTGGCAATCATGCAGTGTTTCAGCCGATATTGTGTGAAATTAAATCCCCAATCAAATGTAAACCACCAACTGCTACGGGCAGGAGTGAATCTGAGCTGTGCAATGCCGATGCTTGCCTCAACAGTGGAGCTCCATTTCATTTTCATACCATCGGGCTTGCCCAGCAGCGTGTTCCATCCGAATCCCATCGATGTGCCAAGACTAAGTTCAATTTCAGATGTGCTCGCGTCATTCTCGATACGGCTGAAATCCCATCCCAGCAGACCGTGGCTGCTGGTGCGTGTCACTTCCTCCTTCTCCGAATTCACAATCACACTCTTGCTGTAACGATAGTTTGGGTTGTATTCTTTGCCATGGATTTTAATGTTTAATGTGTCGTCGTTAGTTTCCAGAATCACCTTTGAAGGATTGTTGATTACGACGGTGTCGCTCTGTGCCACCATTGTGGCCGATGCCAGAAAGGCAATGACTGCCGAGAGAAATAGTTTTTTCATGTCTTTATGCTTTATTGTTTGAATCTTCGTTTAAGTGCAGAGAGCGATGTGTGGCCCTCCATGTAGATAATCATCACGGCGTTACGCTTGTCGGAAGGCGACTGGCGCATGTCCTTGAAGAACACGAAGCGGTTGACTTCGCCATTGTATTCTAATTGGTAAAAGCCCGAGAACAACTTGCCGCCGATGGTTGACAGCTCCTTGTCCGTAGCCTTCGGTTCGTCGTCCTTGAATGCTTGTGCTATGTCATTCATTATCTGTGCGTCACCATTGACAGTGAGACTGTGGTAGTAGTTGAGTGAATACCCACTGAGTCGTTGTCCTGTCACCACCACATCCGTCACTTGTGGATTTTTCTTGTACCGCCCATCGAGCACACGGCCAATGTTGAGGTCTTTCTGCGCCATCAGTTGCATTGGCATGATGACGGTCAGCAGCAATATGTAAAAAAGTCGTTTCATATAGTCGTTAAATGTCTTTGAACATGTCGTTTAGTTGATTGTCAATTATGTCGTCGGGCTGAGCCATTTCAGCCATCGAGGCATGAAACATCTTCATCACCTCGTCCTCGTCGGTAATCCGCTCACCGCCGATGTATGCCACACACTCGCCGTTCTCACTCGTGCCGGTGATGAATTTCATGCCGAGTCCCACGGCCAGTGCCACACAGGCTGCCGCAGCCACTATGCGCAAGTGGCGTTTTGTCGTTGAATGTCGTCTGACATCCATGTGCTCGACATCGAACCGTGCCCATTCTGCCTCAACATCGGGCATCTGGTCCATGTTGTCCATCATAGCTTCTATCTGACTGTCGGTATATTTGTCAGGATGTTCCTGCATATCGAGGAACAAGTCAATGTCGATGTTCTGATGTCTCATGATTGGTTCTGGTTAAAGTGATTTTTGATGGTGTTGATGATGTGCGACAGGTGTTTCCAAACAGCCACCTTGCTGATGCCCTCGCTTTGTGCAATCTCGTCGTAACTGCATCCCTGGTCAAACCGCAGAGCAAATATCCGTTGTTGCTGGGCATTGAGGTGAGTGACGGCAAACTCTATGATGTCGGTTATCCGTTCGTCATCGGCATGGCTGCCCAGGTCGCTCTCGTTGAGGTAGATTTCCTCCATCCGATGCTTCACCTCCTCGTGCCGTAGCCGTTTCAGGCACTGATTGCGGACACTTGCCATCAGGTAACGTTCCTCTGTGTCAGGCAGCAGCATGGTCTGCCCATAGAGCAATCCTTCAAAGATGTCGCTGACAACATCCTTGCTTTCCTGCTCGTCGTACAGAATGGTGCGTGCCACCCTGTACATCTTGGCATAGTACTGCTTAAACAGCCTTTGGATTTCTTCGTTTTGCATCGTGTCGTTTATATCAATACCCTTCAACCGAAGGAAAAACTAACCATCGTACAAACTTTTTTAGAAAATAATTTGTTTTGCCGTAATGAAGATGCTGACTGGCAGCATGTACCAGTTGCTTGGTTGTGGTTAATAAAGGGCAAATATAGAACATCTAATGCAAATGAGTTTAGTCTGCTCTGAGGGATAAGTTGATGTATCAAAGTCCTAAAATAAAAAGAAACTTGTATATCATTTATCGAGTAAAAAAGCTGCAACCCATTGGCACCAGGAATCAATGTTATCTTTGAGAACAGAAGGATAGTCGCAATCGATTGTTACATCAGGGATGATGCCTGTCGCATCTATTCCTGTCTCGGGCAATCCCAGCGAACATGTCAAAGGTAACATAAACTTATTTTTGGACTTTGGCATTATCACCATTCCTGCATTGCTGTAATCTGCACAGCCGAGGCTATGGTCTTTCCCAAATACCATTACCCTGTCGCTTACTCTTTGCAATATCAGAATTAGTTCTTCTGCACAACTTGCTGTATTATTGTCAATGATTATAGCTGCTTTTTTCGGTAAAGACGATGTTTTTTTATAATGTACCAGTGGAGGTTCTAACAAAGTCGGGTACTCGTCTGATGAACATTCAGCAGCATCAAGGCGTGCCTGCCAGTTTTTGTCCCGTCTCATCGCTTTCCTGAGAAAATTCAAGTTTGTCGGCGTGTTTCGGGTAACAACCCCATTGTATTTTCCGTCATGATTGTAAAGTAATTTGATAAAAGCATCGGAAGTACCAGTTGAACCACCTTTATTGCCGCGAAGATCAAGAATCAGGTGCTCACATCCTGATTTCTTGAACGAACTTATGGCTTTGTCTATCCAATGCCTCCTTTTACTCGTCCACTCACAACTTGTGTAGCGTATCAGGAAGCAGGAATCATCAACTTTTCCATAGACATCACATGGGGCATAATCCATAAAACTGGTATAATCTATCGGGCCGTCCATATACTTTCTCTGAGCTTCACCAAACTCACAAAGATGGAAATCTTTAAACCATGCAAGATAGCAACCGAAGGCATCTTCCAGTGTGGTCTGTTTTGTTGCAATTGACGAACGCATAGAATCCTTAATGGCCATATAAGATGCTCTTGTCCGTTCCGTCACTTTGTTGCCGAAACCTGAATAAGCGGTTTCGACCATGTCAACCCCATAATCGAAATCAGACAAATCGTCGTCTATGGAAACCTGGGCATATGCCGAAGTCCATAGCAATAAGTTGATTATAATCAGTAACCTTTTCATAAATATGGTTGTTCGATAGATTGGAGCAATAACGGAATTGCAATTTTGTCAAAATATCAGGCTTCTCTTTACCAAAGCATACAACTGATTGATGTCTTGCGAGCGTATTATTATGGACAGACTGGTCGCACAGGCAGTCCATTGGTACGGGTTGTGCGTGAACTACAAAACTTTTCGACTGTGGAGCCTTTTTTTTGATAAAAAGCTAAATAGTATGGATAGCCCCCACTGAGTGTACTTGTCCAGTACCTGCCAGCGATGTCTATACCGTTGTATTCCTTTTCTTGAATTTCACCAGCTGCTGGCAAGAATATGGAGTTGCCATTGGTGCGGCTTTTTATTCTGCAACCGTTCACACCGTTTAAGGTTTCCCATGACCAGTCGCAGTTATCCATAAGTTCCCACACATCCTCCCGTGTAGGCATCCTCCAATTTCCGCCCCAATTCACATGGGCAGCGTCATCTACTGAGTCGAGGACTACTGCGGCTGAGCGTTCTGTGTACTTCTGGTAGTGACCGTTATCAAGGTCAAAATAGGTGCTGCTATTATATTCTACCTTTTCTGACGACTCGCCCCATGCGAGGTAGTAGCCGTAATCTTCTGGCTTGTCAGCACCGACATTGCACGAAGCCCATTTCAGGCCAGAAGGCAGTCCGAGGTCAATGCCTTCATGAGCTGGCGGTGTGGAAGGTTCATACTCGCCAGTGAGGATGTATGTGGCGATTGCTGCAATATCCGTAACATCTACGGCTCCGTCATGGTTTGCGTCGCATGGATGAAGTTCCTGTGCTCCTGCTGCAACACCATAACAAAGTAGAAAGATTAATGTGTAGATCTTAGTCATATAGATGCATTTGAAATGATTAGCGATTTGTGGTTAGTAAATTCCTCATTCCTGATGGTTCACACCAGGCTTCTCTTTACCAGTGCATAGAGCTTGTCGTTCGGGCGAACTTTCTCGTTGACCTTGAAAGAGATGTGTTGTCCGCGTGTGGCGACTTCGACAGGACCGAGGTCGTAGCGGATTTCACCCACCGTCTGGATGAGAGCGCCGGTGGTTGTGCCTGTCACAAGGACTTTGTCGCCTACATGGAGGTCGATGTTTTCGATGAGGAATTCTGCAACGCCGAGGTTGGAGAAGTACTTGCAGCACTTGCCCACATACTCCTTCTTCTCGGTTGCCTTGCTGCCATAGACCTCGCACCATTCGCCAAGTTTCTGTCCCTGATAGTATCCGTCCCAGAATCCACGGTTGAATACGGTTGCAAGTTGCTCGTTCCAGTCTGCCTTCTTCTCATCAGTGAATGTGCCTTCGAGCACCGAGTTGATGGCTTCGTTGTAGCAACTGGTCACGGTCTGCACATACTCAGGTCCACGGGCGCGACCCTCAATCTTGAATACACGCACTCCGGCGTTCATCATTATGTCGATGAATTCGATTGTTTTCAGGTCTTTCGGCGACATGATGTACTTGTTGTCGATGTTGAGCTGGTTGCCGGTGTCGATGTCGGTCACCTCATATCCACGGCGGCATATCTGTACGCATTCGCCACGGTTGGCGCTGCGACCTGCTGTCTGCAAACTGAGGTAGCACTTGCCGCTGATGGCCATGCAGAGTGCTCCGTGGCAGAACATCTCGATGCGTACGAGCTGTCCCGACGGGCCGCAGATGTTCTGTTCCTGTATCTGGCGGTAGATGTCTGCCACCTGCCACATGTTGAGTTCGCGTGCCAGTACCACCACATCGGCAAACTGTGCATAGAATTTCAGTGCCTCGATGTTGGAGATGTTGAGCTGTGTGGAGAGGTGTACTTCCTGTCCCACTTCACGGCAGTACATCATCACTGCCACATCGCTGGCAATGACAGCCGAGATGTTGGCTTCCTTGGCTGCATCGATGATTTCGTGCATGGTCGGGATGTCTTCGCCATAGATGATGGTGTTGACCGTCAGGTAACTTTTCAGTCCGTTCTGCTGACAGATGGATGCAATCTCCTTGAGGTCGGCAATGGTGAATGGGTTGGCTGAGTGCGAACGCATGTTCAACTTGCCGATACCGAAATAGACGGAGTCGGCACCTGCGTTGATGGCTGCTGCAAGGTTCTCGCGGGAACCTACTGGGGCCATTATCTCAAAGTCTTTGCGGGTCATGGTGTGTGATGGGGATTAGAGGGTGATGGGAGTGATGGGAACGATGGGGCTAATGGGTCTTATAGGACTCATAGGTCTTTTAGACCTTAGTGAAACACAATCTGCGATGGGATGTCGCCAGTGACGGTTTTCCAGCGGAGTTTGCCGTCGGCGGTATAGCATCGGATGTATCCTGGGTTGATGTAGTCGCGTGCATCGCTGATGAGCACATCGCCGTTGATGGTGTTGACCGCAATGCCGTATGGGGCAACGATGTCGGCAGCGGTGCTGTCGCTGATGAAGTGGTCGCTGACGAGGTTCATGTGCTCGGTGTTATAGACGGCGAACTTGTTCTCGAAAGCGTTGGTTATGTAGCTCCATTCCGAACTGTACAGATACAGTCTGTTGCCGTTCAGTGCCATTTCGGTGCATGGGATGTCGTACTTTGCTGTCACCTGGTCGGTCTCCACATCTATGGTTGAGATGGTTGACGGTGTGAGGTAGTAGTCGCCTCGCGACGAGACAAACAGCTGGTGGTGCTTCTGGTCATAGACGATGCCGTAGAGATTGACAGCCACATCGATGGTGTCGGCGACGGTGAATGTCCTGGTGTCGATGACGCTCACTGTGTGGTCGTATTCAGGCACACGGTAGCCACCCGAGTTGGCAACATAGAGTTTGCCTTCTGCCACTGCCATCTGCTCGGGCTGGTAGCCGACATTGCACTCGGCATCGACGGTCATGGTCTGTGGGTTGATGCGTGCCACATAGCCAATCTGTGCGTTAGGGTCAACACCCACCTTGCCTGCGTATGATGACACATATACATATTGTCCGTCGTCGGTGATGTATCGGCAGTTTGGTATCTGTATGCGTGCCACATGTTTTGTGGTGGCAGCATCGACTACTTCGACTATGTTTGAACCGTTGACGGTGATGTAGAGCTTACCATTGAACAGGTGCATGGCGTTGCCCATGTCGCCCAGTCCGTATGCCAGTTCGGGATTTGCCTCTGTCCACACATTGTTGCGATAGGCACCTGTGGAGTAGGTGAAGCGGTCGAGTGTACACTTGTTCATGCCCATGTTGCCTTGGCACAAAACGTAAAAACCGTCGATTCCATCGAGCTTTTCGGGTGTCGTAACCTGTCCTTCCACTACTTGCGGCACCTCGTCGTCCGACGAACAGCTGATGCTGAATGACGCC
This sequence comes from Candidatus Colivivens caballi, assembly GCA_018065565.1. Taxonomy (GTDB): domain Bacteria; phylum Bacteroidota; class Bacteroidia; order Bacteroidales; family Bacteroidaceae; genus Colivivens; species Colivivens caballi. The sequence goes on along the minus strand of JAGHSZ010000075.1, from coordinate 25,331 downwards.
GCTGTGGCGATGAGCGCAAGGACGATTGTGGACTTGACCGTCCGTGAGTTTTTGAGCAACTTTGTTCTTGCTGCTGCAAAGTTAATGCAAATACTTGACATATAGAAATGATGTTTAATTAAAAATGCATGTTGGTGTGTGAGAAATCATTAATCAGTACTCCCAGCTGACTTTGACCTTGAAGTTGCGGCCTGGCATCGGGTAGTTGAGCACCACCTCGTACTGATGGTCGAAGATGTTGTTGACTTCAAGTGCCAGTGTCATTCGCTGCTGGTTGAATGAAAGTGTGCGGGTGATGCCGAGGTCGTGGGTGTACCACGGCTGTTCATAGTTCTCGCTGATGTTTGCCGATGTGTGATAGCGTTCGCCGACATAACTGAACGAGTAGTTGAGTCCCCACTTCTGGTATGTGATGTTGGCGATGGCTGAACCGTTGTGCCATGGCACATAGGAAATCTGTCCCTTGTAGGTTCCGGCGCGTGGGTCATTGTCCGATGGGTCGGAATAGTCGCGTGCAGTCTGGTAGGTGTATGCCAGTCCGAGCGTTGCAGCAAGCGATGGTGTGAACTGCCACTGTGTGTTGATGTTGATGTCGATGCCAGTGATGTGTACCTCGCCGATGTTCATCATCATCCATCGGTACTGTCCTGTGCCCTTTGGCACGGCAATGATCTTGTCGGTCACGAGGTTGTAGTAGGCATCGGCCTTGCCGTCGATGGCGGTCAGCAGACCACTGCCGAATGTGTGGGTGTATTGCAGTCCGAGGTCGTACTGCGTGGTGAATTCCGGTTTCAGGCTGATGTTGCCGATGTCGGTGTAGTAGAGGTCGTTGAATGTTGGCAGACGGAATATCTTTTTGTAGAAAGCACGCAGGTTCAAGTCGCTGTTGTGGAGTCCGGGCAGTGGCTTGTAGGTGAGGAAGAGTGCCGGGGTCAGTTGACTGTCGCTGCTGCTCTGCCTTCCTGCGATGGTGTCCAGTGGCCCGTTGCTGGTCACTGCTGCCGAAGAACGGGCAAATGTGCCGAGCAGACTGCCGAGCAGTTTCAATGGTCCGAGTTCGTAGGTCGATGCGGCTGCCACGAGCATGGTGCTGCGGCGTGGACGGACGAAGTCGGCGAGAGTGGCGTCGAGCCAGTTGTACTGATAGTCGGCGGATAGTGCGATGTGCCAGTCGGGTGTCAGTTCGTAGTGGTTTGCCACCGACACATACAGCTCGTTTTGCCAGAAGCGGTTGTTCAGGTACATCTGCGTGGTGTCGGGGTTGAGATAGTGCATGTAGTCGTGGGCATATTTTGCGTTGACCATCAGGTCGTAGCGCCCGAATGTCTGCTGATATGTGCCTTGTGCAAAGAAATTACGGTCCCACTGTCGCTGCGAACGCTTCCACACATTGTTGACGATGGCGCCGGGAATGCCTTTCTCCGAGTCGTAGAAGTAGAACTTGGAGTTCCAGTAGCCGTCGGTGATGCGCCCGTGGAGGCCACCCTCGATGCGCAGGGCATGGATGTCGCCGTTCTGGCGTGTGGCGGTGGTGTCCCATGCCACAGTGCCGTCAGTCAGCACTTTGCGGTATCGGAAGTCGTATTTGCCGTCGGCGTAGGTGTATTCAGCATTGAGCGACATCGACACATTGTAGGAGAGCTGTTGCTCCCACAGCATCGACGGATTGACCAGCCCGAACGAACCGGTGCGGAATGTTGCACGCAGGTTGGTGCGCTTTCCGTCGGTGAATGTCGGACGGCGTGAGCGCAGATAGACTGTGCCTGCCGAACCATAGTCCTTTGCCGACTGGAAGATGCTCGACTTCTGACCATTGTAAAGACTGATTTCCTCGATGTTGTCGAGCGAGAACTTGCCAAGGTCAATCTGTCCGTTTTGGGCGTTGCCCAGCTGAATGCCGTCGTAGAACACACCCATGTGGTTGGTGCCCATCGAACGGATGTCAACGGTTTTCAGTCCGCCCACGCCTCCGTAGTCTTTTATCTGTACCCCCGAGAAGTATCGTATGGCATCAGCCACAGAGAACGAACTGAGCGATTTCAGTCGTTCGCCGCTGAGGGTCTGTGCCGGAACTACATCTCCGCGACGGTTGCCGATGACTGCCACTTCGTTGATCTGGAACACGGAGTCGAGGTAGAAAACATCGGCAGAAGTACTGACATGCGGCATCTGTCTCCCGACATTTTCGTCAGGAGCAGCAACGACACGACCTGCACATAGCAGCACGATGCCAATAATGCACAAAAGAGTGTTTCTTGAATTCATATCATCTACCTCCGTCCTCGCAGAAGTCTATTAATATAAAAAGGAGCACAAAGTAGGTCTTCTGACTTATCGCCTTAGTGTAATGCGGCGCCTTCCCATTCCTTTCACCGGAACAGTGGCTGTGTCGCACGGAAATGGCGAATTACAGCAGCGGGACTGTTCAGGACTTTCACCTGATTCCCTTAACTTTTGCGCTGCAAAGTTACAAATTCTTTTCCAAATGACAAAGCGAATGCGAAAAAATGATGCAAAATGCTGTCGCTACTTTGCAAAACGGGGCACAATGACAAAAAACAGAATAATATGCACCGATATGCACACAATATTGCATAAAGCTTTTGCTGATTGCATAAAAAGATATAACTTTGCAGTCGCAAACGAATAAATATACACGAATAATGGCAGCAAAGACCGCTCGATTAGAAATTATCAAACTCATTATCTCGAGCCAGGAGATTGGCAGTCAAGAAGAACTGCAACAGGAACTGGCGAAAGAGGGATTCAGTGTGACGCAGGCCACACTGTCGCGTGACTTGAAACAACTAAAAGTTGCCAAGGCAAATTCGGTTGGTGGCAAGTCGCTCTATGTCTTACCTAATAACACTATGTACAAGCGTGTGCGTGAGCATCAGACACCAAGTGAAATGAAAATGCAGACAGGCGTGCTCTCCATTCGCTTCTCTGGCAACCTGGGTGTGGTACGCACCCGTCCCGGATTCGCAGGAAGCGTTGCTTACGACATCGACAATGCCAATATGCCCGAGGTGATTGGAACCGTGGCGGGCGACGACACCATCATCCTGGTGCTCGAGGAGGCTGCATCACGCGACATTGTCAAGATGCGCATCGAATCACTGCTGAACAACTGATGCCGACTGCCGATGGGTAAACCATCCTTCGTGACAGGAGAAGTATGTAAGTAAAGACAAGAAAAAAAATATCTAAATAACAACACTCCCCTTACAGTGTCGGTGCGACATCAGAGTCTTCTGAGCAGAAGACAGGAGGGATGACACATTCATGGAACAAGATAATATCAAAGTGGTGATGGCAGATGCTTCTTACGAGAAGTATGTAGATATAATACTCGCCACTATAAACGATTCTGCCAAAAAGCGTGGTTCAGGCATCGCTACCCGAACTCACGAATACCTCACAACCAAGATGCGTGAGAAGAAAGCCATCATCGCACTGACTGATGAAGGCGAGTTTGCCGGTTTCTGCTACATTGAGAGCTGGGGACACAAGCAGTATGTTGCCAATTCGGGACTTATCGTAGTCGAGAAGTTCCGCCGCCACCACCTGGCAAAGCGCATCAAGCAGATGGCATTCACACTCAGTCGTCTCCGCTGGCCAAACGCAAAACTCTTCGGACTCACCAGCCAGTATGCTGTGATGAAAATCAACACCGAACTGGGCTATGTGCCTGTGACATTTGCACAACTCACCGACGATGAGGCATTCTGGGCAGGATGCGGCACACCCGAGAAACCTTGCTGCATCAACTGCGATGTGCTTGCACGCACTGAGCGTCGCTACTGTGTCTGCACTGCCATGCTCTATGACCCAAAAGACCATGTGGGCGAATCGTTCCCAGTACCAGAGGAAGTAGTTAACGAAATGAGAGAGAAACTAAAAAAATAAGATATGAAGAAGAAAGTAGTAGTAGCCTTCAGTGGCGGTCTGGACACATCCTACACTGTGATGTATCTGGCAAAGGAAAAGGGATATGAAGTACATGCCGCTTGTGCCAATACAGGCGGTTTCAGTGCTGAACAGTTGAAAACCAATGAGGAGAACGCATATAAACTCGGTGCCACCAAGTATGTCACTCTTGATGTCACACAGGAGTACTATGAGAAGAGCCTCCGTTACATGATTTTCGGTAATGTGCTGCGCAACAACTGTTATCCTATCTCTGTAAGTTCAGAACGCATCTTCCAGGCACTCGCCATTGCACGCTATGCCCGTGAAATCGGTGCTGATGCCATCGCACACGGCAGTACTGGCGCAGGCAACGACCAGATTCGTTTCGACATGACATTCCTCGTGATGGCACCAGGAGTGGAAATCATCACGCTCACCCGCGACGGCAACCTCAGCCGCAAGGAGGAGATTGACTATCTCAACCAGAACGGTTTCAGTGCAGACTTTGCAAAACTGAAATACTCATACAATGTAGGTCTCTGGGGAACAAGCATCTGCGGAGGCGAAATACTCGACTCCACACAGGGGCTCCCTGAGTCTGCCTACTTGAAGCACCCAACAAAGGAAGGACCAGAACTGCTGAAACTCGGTTTTGAGAAAGGCGAACTATGCTCTGTCAATGGCACTCGCTACGACGACAAGGTACAGGCCATACAGGCCGTTGAGGAAATCGGAGCAGCATACGGCATCGGTCGCGACTGCCATGTGGGCGACACCATCATCGGCATCAAGGGACGTGTTGGCTTTGAGGCTGCTGCACCTATGCTCATCATCGGTGCACACCGCTTCCTTGAGAAATATACTTTGTCAAAATGGCAGCAGTACTGGAAAGACCAGGTGAGCAACTGGTACGGCATGTTCCTGCATGAAAGCCAGTATCTGGAACCAGTGATGCCCGACATCGAAGCAATGCTCAGTTCGTCACAGCGCAATGTCACAGGTGAGGTCACACTCGAACTCCGTCCACTCATGTTCCAGACAGTCGGCGTAGATTCACCAAACGACCTCGTCAAGAACAAACTCGGCGAATATGGCGAAACTGCAAAGGCATGGTCATCCGAGGATGCCAAAGGTTTCATCAAGGTAAGCTCGACAGCACTCCGTGCCTACTATCTGGCTCATCCTGACGAAGAGAGATAACAAAAGTAAGATTGGAGTGGGATTGTGCGTCCCATAGGGCATATAGGTCTCATGGGCCCCATTAGTCCCATTAGCCTCATGACCCCCATAATCCCCCTCCCCATAATTCAATAAATCAACCAACAATGAACAAGAAATTCTATCTTTCACAGACCGACAAAAAGATTGGTGGCGTGTGTGGTGGTGTTGCAGAGTATTTCGACTTTGACCCGACACTGGTGCGCATTGGTGCTTTCCTTGTAATCTGGGCATATGGTCTTGGACTGATTGCTTATATCGTGACATGGATTGTAGCACCCAAAGGCCCTATCGCTGGACAGCAATAAGAACGGCATCAACCGCCGCTTCCACGGTAACAACTAAAAACAAAGACTGAATCTTATGATAAAAGTAGGAATATTAGGTGCCGCCGGCTACACTGGTGGTGAACTCATTCGCCTTCTTCTCAATCATCCCGAGGTGGAAATCGTGTTTGCCAATTCGGAGTCGAATGCAGGCAACAAGGTGTATGAGGTGCATGAAGGACTGATTGGTGACACCGAACTGGAATTCACTTCCGATATGCCATGGGACAAGGTCGATGTGGTGTTCTTCTGTTTCGGTCATGGTAAGAGCGAGGCATTCATCAAGGAACACTCCATACCTGCCAATGTGAAAATCGTTGACCTTGCACAGGATTTCCGCATCAAGGGCACAGAGGCTTATGTCGATGGCGCTGTGCCAACTTCATCGTCGCACGACTATGTGTATGGTTTACCCGAGATTCATCGCGACGCCATTGCACAGTGCAGTCACCTTGCCAATCCAGGTTGCTTTGCCACTTGCATCCAGGAGGGACTGCTGCCGCTTGCCAAGGCGGGTCTGCTCACACACGACATCGCAGTCAATGCCATAACTGGCAGTACCGGAGCAGGTCAGAAACCAGGGGCAACCACACACTTCTCTTGGCGCAACAACAACTTCTCGGTCTATAAGTTGTTCTGTCATCAGCATCTGCACGAAATATGTCAGACACTCAACGAACTCCGTCCCGATGGCACTCCAACAGTCGTTGACACACTCAACGAAGGTTTCTCTGCCGATGGCATAACGGTCGATTTCATACCTTACCGTGGCGATTTCGCCCGTGGCATCTTCTGCACCGAGGTCGTAACACTCGACAAGGCAGTTGCTGCCGACGACATCGTTGCCCTCTACAAAGACTTCTTCCGCACAGCAGCGTTTACCCACTACTGCGACAAGGCACTCGACCTCAAACAGGTGGTCAACACCAACAAATGTCTTGTGCATGTAGATGTGTTTGGTCGCAAGGTTGTTGTCACATCGATGATTGACAATCTGCTCAAAGGCGCAGTGGGTCAGGCAGTACAGAACATGAACATCATGTTTGGCATCGATGAAAAGGCAGGATTGAGTCTCAAAGCAGCTGCGTTCTAAGGCAAATCAGCAGATTCTTCCCCTTTGTCCATCATTTTTCTGGCGGGGCGAAGGCTGAACAGGGCTTCCGATACATCAATAAGTAACACATCACATCAACAAATTCCTCTCCATCATTCGGCTCCATCCCTCACAGGGTGGGCGGTGAGAGGTCTGATTATAATTATGAAACTATACGAAGTATATCCATTGTTTGACATTGCAATCGAAAAAGGAAAGGGTTGCAAGGTCTGGGATTCCAATGGACAGGAATATCTTGACTTCTATGGAGGTCATGCAGTCATAAGCATTGGCCACTGCCACCCTCACTATGTCGAGATGATGACACACCAGCTCAACACACTCGGATTTTACAGCAATTCGGTGCAGAACCCTCTGCAACAGCAACTGGCAGAGCGACTGGGCAAGGCATCGGGCTACGATGACTATCGCCTGTTCCTCGTCAATTCGGGTGCCGAAGCCAACGAGAATGCCATGAAACTGGCTTCGTTCTACAACGGACGCACACGCATCCTGTCTGCCGAGAAAGCGTTCCACGGACGCACCAGTCTGGCTGTCGAAGTTACCAACAATCCGAAAATCATTGCACCAATCAATGCAAACAACCATGTGACATACCTGCCGCTCAACGACATATCGGCATGGAAGGCTGAAATCGAAAAGGACGATGTCTGTGCCTGCATCATTGAATGCATTCAGGGCGTAGGCGGCATCCGAATGGTCGAGGCAGACTTCTTGCAGCAGCTCCGCACTCTCTGCGACCAGCACAACACCGTGCTTATCTGCGATGAAATACAGTGTGGATATGGTCGTTCAGGCCGTTTCTTTGCCCATCAGCATCTCGGTGTTCGCCCCGATCTTGTCACTGTGGCAAAGGGCATAGGTAATGGCTTCCCAATGAGTGGACTGCTCATTGCGCCAAAGTTCGAGGCTGTATATGGTCAGCTTGGCACTACATTCGGTGGCAATCACCTTGCATGCACCGCAGCACTTGCCGTGCTCGATGTCATCGAGTCCGAACATCTTGTGGAGAATGCCGCAGAGGTGGGCGACTACCTTATGGCACAGCTTCGTGAGGCGAACCTCCCACATGTTACCGACATCCGTGGCCGTGGTCTGATGATTGGCATCGAACTCGATGTTCCATACAAGGAAATACGCAACCGACTGGTACACGAACAGCACTGCTTCACCGGATGCAGTGGCACTAATGTGCTCCGTCTGCTGCCGCCACTGTGCGTTACAAAGGCCGATGCCGACGACTTCATCGCTCGTTTGACCGCAGTGTTGAATGCATAACAGTTTATTTATGTAATTGCAGATAATGCTATCATTTTGTCGTGATTATCGGTAAAATGATGCTTATTTGCAATTTTTATTGTAAAAACGCTTGCATTTATAAAAATAATGCTTACCTTTGCAGCGGAAACAGAAATCAAATGATGCTCCGCCAAACGACGATGGATGCTTCGCCACATGTCGATGTGATCAAACGAGGTGACAAGTCCATCAGGTGCGGATGATTAAAGCAAAACGGAAAATGAATATCAATCACACTGTCAACAAGTATTATTACTATTATTACCGCACTACTAATGTGGGGCTTTGAAGTGTGAGTTTTACCGTACAACATCAACACAACAAACATACAACGATTTGCCCCACTACACAAAGCGGGGCATTTTTTTTTATCCTAAAAAATCAAAGGCATTATGATTAAAGTGATTATTTTGATACTCTTCTTTGCCGTGATGATCGGTGTGGGTATCGCATGTAGAAAGAGTGCAAAGGATGTGCAGGGCTTCGTGCTCGGCAGCCGTAATGTGGGTTCGTGGTTAACTGCATTTGCGTTTGGTACTTCCTATTTCTCCGCAGTTATCTTTGTGGGCTATGCGGGACAGTTTGGCTGGAAGTACGGTCTGGCTTCGACATGGATTGGTATAGGCAACGCCCTTATCGGCTCGTTGCTGGCATGGAGAATTCTCGGCCGTCGCACCCGTCTGATGACACAGTACCTTCACAGTGCAACAATGCCTGACTTCTTTGGGCAGCGTTTCAGTTCTTCATCACTGAAAGTGGCAGCCTCGGTCATTGTCTTTGTGTTCCTGATTCCATACACAGCATCGCTCTACAACGGACTTTCGCGTCTGTTTGGCATGGCGTTCGGCATCGACTACACTTGGTGCGTCGTCGTCATGGCAGTGCTGACAGGTATATATGTATTGGTAGGTGGCTATATGGCAACGGCAGTCAACGACTTCATCCAGGGCATGATTATGCTGGTGGGCATCGTGGCAGTGATTGCCACAGTGCTTTGTGGCAACGGAGGTTTCACCGCAGCCGTGGAGAAGCTTTCGAGCATTCCAGCAGAGACTGCACCTGCTCTCAACGGAGCCTTTGTGTCGTTCCTCGGTCCGCAGCCTCTGTTCCTTTTAGGCGTGGTGCTGCTCACATCGCTTGGCACATGGGGACTGCCACAGATGGTCGGCAAGTTCTATGCAATCCGCGATGAAGCCGCCATTCGTAAGGGTACAATCATCTCGACTGTCTTTGCGATGATAGTCGCTGGAGGATGCTATTTCCTCGGTGGATTCGGCCGTTTGTATGGAGAAAGCATTGAATACACTCCTACTGGAACACCAGTCTTCGACAGCATCATCCCTACTATGTTGCAGTCGCTTCCTGACATCATGATTGGTGTGGTCATCATCCTTGTGCTGTCGGCTTCTATGTCAACCCTGTCATCGCTTGTGCTCACATCGGGTTCCACACTCACTCTCGACATCATCCGTCCAGCAGTGGAACGCACAGGCAAGAAAATGTCCGAGCGTTCACAGTTGTTCAGCATCCGTCTGCTCGTGGTGTTCTTCATCGCAGTGTCGTCAGTCCTTGCCATCATCCAGGCAAAGAGTTCGGTGACATTCATTGCACAGTTGATGGGTATTTCATGGGGTGCCCTTGCAGGTGCATTCCTGGCTCCGTTCCTCTATGGACTCTATTCGAAGCGTACCAGCAAAATCTCTGTGTGGGTTAGTTTCGTGATGGGTGTTCTGGTTATGTGCTTGTGCATGTACGCCACATTCACTGGTGGCAAATTCATCAGTCCATATTTCACATCTCCTATCAATGCCGGTGTGCTTGCCATGGTGCTTGGACTTCTGGTGATGCCGGTCATCGACCTTTTCACCAAGGTTGACAACAAGGAGAAGGTCAACGAAATGTTTGAATGCTATGAGCGCAAGATTACTGTCCGTGCATCTACTTCGCTCGATGATGAGGAATAAACTTTTTTCGGTGATTATTTCCGATGAAATCGACAGTTTCGGCTGCTATTAGTCGTTGCCGCACAGCTGCTTTTGTAGGCTGCAAAGTTGTGAATAACCGATTCGCAGCGAAGCGATAAGTAGCCCGAAAAGCCGAATCGTAAACGAAGATTTGAATGGTTTTACACGATTTTGTGTGGGTAAGTTCATCCTTGCATCTGTATGCGTCATAGCATATTCGTATATGCATCATGATGTCATCGCTACATATGTTATAGATGTATCGCAGCATGATACGATGGTATCATGGCATGATATGATGATATTGCGCCTTGATACGACCATCTCATGATGCAATACCATGAGTTTTGTTGAGGGTGTCATCATTTCCATCACATCCCTATGGACAAAGCTTTAATCCACACACATTCCTGTAGAACCACTTCAATAAGGTATAGATTTAATAAGTTATAAAGATAATAATTAACAAATATGAACGCAAAATTGAATAAAACACTGATGTCGTTTGCAGTAGTTGCATCGCTTCTTCCTGCGGGAGCGAATGCACAGCAGACTCTGATGGAAAAAGCAAAGCAGGACTTGATTCAGAACACTACATACGGAGGCTGCATCATCGGCAAGGCTGGCTGGAACGACAATGATGCTGCTTCGAGCAACAGCGACCTTGCGGTTCGCTCCATCCGTGCCCATATCACGGGACAGGTGCTCGACTTCGGTTACATGCTCCAAATGGAGATGAGTGGTGTCAGCGGTACAAAGAAAGAGGCTGGACCTCATGTAGTCGATGCTTGGGTGGAATGGCGCAAGTATAAGCAGTTCTGCATCCGTGCCGGTCAGATCAAGCGCGCCTTTATGTTTGAAAACCCTTATCATCCCATCGACATCGGTTTCGGCAGTTACTCTTCTGCTTCAACCTATTTGTGTGGTTATTCCGACCGCGTAGGCGAGCAGATGAGCCACGGACGCGACCAGGGTATCATGCTCTATGGCGACCTCTTCCCTGCTGCCGACGGTTCACACAGCTGGTTGCATTATCAGGCTGGTATCTACAATGGTCAGGGTGTAAACCACAGTGATGCCAACGACCGCAAGGACCTCATTGGTGGTGTTTATGCTGAACCAGTGAAGAATCTGCTTGTTGGTGTGTTTGGCTGGACTGGCGACTATGTCACAAGCGAGGGCTTGACACTCGACCGTAAGCGCTGGTCTGTCGGCTTGAAGTATGAGGACCGCTGGACTGCCCGTGCTGAATATGTGGCAAGCGAAGGACATAAGCCAACTGAATTTGATGCCAGCACTGGTACTTTCTCGGGTGAGGGCAAGAGCGATGCCTGGTATGCTCAGGTGGGTGTGCCTGTCACTGACAAACTTCGTGTCAATGGCCGTTGGGATGCTTATCGCGACCAGAAGACATGGGAGTCAATGACCAACAATTACAGCGTGGCTCTCAACTATCATCTGACAAAGAACCTGATGCTCCAAGCCAACTACACATATACTCACAATCGTCCTGCCGACAATCACTACAACTCTGCCGACCTTGAGGTTTATGTGAAGTTCTAATCAGGCAGTTCATAAGCCGCGACATCAAGGTGTACAAAAAAGTCAAGACGCCAACCGGATGGATAAGTCCACTGGTTGGCGTCTTGTTTCATTAGAGGAGAGTTGAGTGACTTTTCGATTTATTGCTGTCCGGTAAAACTTAAAACAGCATAAAACACCTCCCCGGCGCCCTGTAAACAAGGGCTTCGGGGTATGTTTCCTAGAAAGTAAGCCCCCTTAGTCAAAAAGTGTTGGCTCAGGCGGTCCTTTCTGTGCCTCTCTGGCAAGTATGTTGTTCCACGTTTTGTCCGGATTCTCCATGAAACTGATGAAGTCCATATAGTACATGAGTGTAAGACGTATCATTGTCACGACTTGAGAAAATGCACAATTTCGTTTTATGCTTCTTGATAGTATCGTTATGAGCAGGTTGGCAATGAGTACTACCCACGTCTGTATCTGTATGGCATTGATACTGTCCCCGTAGAAGAAATGTAGCGGGAAATTCTGTTTCAGTTGTTTGTAAAGAGACTCTATTGCCCAGCGAAGCCGGTAGATCCCAGAAATGTCCTCTATGGAGAAATCAAAGTTGTTCGTCAGTAATACTACAGGCTTTTTCTTCTCTTCAAAAATCTCCACTCTGCGCGCATCATGTGTCAGTTCTCCACGCGTAAAACGTACTTTCTGGTCAATATGAGTAACAAGCCCGTCAGGATTCACATATGTGACTGACTCCAAGACCTCGTATTTGAGGTTTTTCTTCATTTTCGTGACATAGCAAACGCCTTCTTCCGTAAGTCGCTGAAATTGCGCGATGTCTATGTACGCCCGGTCTATGGCGAGATTGGCTCCTTTGGGCAGATGTACCTCTTTGAGCAGATAATGGTCGTGCTTTGCAGCCGATGTGAACTGGACAACCATCGGCACACCTACGTGATACTTCATTACGGTATGCACCTTCATTCCTCCCTTCTTCTTCCCGGACTTCGGATGGCGGCCTACGCCCTTGAGAATGTTGTCAAAGAGGGTTATGGTGGTGGAATCCATCATGTACAGCAGCTTTTCCCAGTCCTTCGGCTCATGTGTCTGCCCCTTGTAGTTCTTTGGAGGGCGGCTGTCCGCTAAAAACCTTGCATACTTCTCCAACAGGTAAGCATATACCTGGGCAAAGAACTCCTGAGGACGGCGGATGTTAGCTTCTGCAAGTGTGCTACGGCGCACAAGATAGTCCAGACCGAGATGTCGGAGCTTATGTGCCTCTGCCTTCATCCCAATCTCCAGTTCACGCAGAGAATCAAAGTGCTTCAATATACCAAAAAGCATGACGACGAGATGCTGATAGCCGTCGAAACGCTTCACATAGGCTTCGCTTCCAACTGTTTCACGACTAATTTGCATGATTTTCTCTCGATCAAGTAATTTTAATACCTGACTATACACCGGCTGTCCGGTAAAATTGCTATATTTGCTCATGGTTACTATGTTTTTGTGGTGAAAGCAAAGATAATCAAAAGGGCTGATACTTCATGTAAGTACCAGCCCTAATTTTATCAATTCAAATAACTTTTACCGGACAGCAATATTTATTTTCTGATTAGTATAATAACAATTATTGCCCGGTCTATTGACAACTTAATCACCATACGCATGAAACTTGTTACTACACACCTTACAAATACATCGCAGCATGAAATGATGGTTTCATGGCATGATACGACGGTATTGCGACTTGATACAACCATTTCATGCTGCAATACCATGAGTTTTCATGAAGGTATCATCATCGTCATTTCAAGCTTTTATCCACACACATTCTGGTATAACCAAACAAAGAAAGAACGGCATAATCCCACATTGAGACTATGCCGTTCTTCTAATATTTTTTTGTTTTCTTAAAACAAATCGGAATGTGTGCCAGTGTTTAGCATAAGAAGTTCAAGACGGTCATCATATTGTCGCCATGTCATAAGCCAGTCGCCCTTGATGTGACACTCCCAAATACCAGCATATTTACCACTAAGAATGTGAGGACGATATTCTGGTGGAAGCTCTCCGTCTCTAGCAAGGATATTGATGGCATCTTGAAGAAGTTGGATGTTTAGACCTCGTTTTGCACAAAGTTGTACATTCTTGCGAAATGAACCTGTATATTCAACGCTGTACATATTCCTCGCCAAGAATTTGTTTAAACATGTCTTCTACGCTGTCAGCACGATACACACGCCCTTCCTCAACATCCTTCAATGCCCTGTCAAGACCACACATGCGTTTTTTTCGAGGTATAGAGACAGACTTTACTCCTCTTACTAAAGCAAGTGTTTTCTTTACTTGATGCATAACGCTTACATCGTCAAAAGTTACGACCATTTGGTTTGCCTCTGGTTGCATTGCTAATGTTGCCATATTGGTATGTTGTTTTAAAAACAATGTTTATGCTTCGTATGGACCGTATTCGTTGTCAGCCTTCTCGCTGTCAAGAAGCATGAACACGAACAGTACGATACCTCCAACAAATGGGATGAGGCTAATCCACCACCACCATCCGCTGCGACCAGTGTCGTGCAGACGACGAACAGTTACGCTGATGCAAGGGCAGATGAATGCAAGAGCAATGAAGAGGGTGATGATTGCAAAGAGAATTGTTAAACCTCCACCTAAGAGTCCAGAACCTACATCACTGAGTGACTCTGGATTGAATGTATTGACAAGTGAAGCACCTGTTGCCACTGTACCAATAATATTGATTACAGAGTAAACAATGAAATAAAACAGAGCAAACCACCAAAATTCTGAACGAGTTGCTCTTCCCTGGAATGATGCATACTTCTTGCGAAGACATACGGTTAATGATTCTGAGAATGTCATAAGGCAAATTAAGTTTTTAAGTTTTGAGATTAATTAATGAGTTATTTGTTATTAATTTTTGATGTGTTATTATGTTTCGGGTGCGAAGTTAATAAAAATAATTGATACGACAAGCATTGTGGCAATTTATAATAACTATAATATTCTTTTTTTATTATAAAAGAAAAAATGTAATGGTTGTTATTATTGCAAGTTGATATTGTCGATAACTTTTCTAACTATATTGATTTTCTTTGCGTTTGATGGTTATTAACCTGTCGAAAACTCGTAGAAAAATTTTTGAAAACTATTAACAACTTTTCTTGCATATATGATTTGTGTCGTTGTATATAATTACTTTTGACTTATACAAATTTATTTTTCAATATTTGTTTACAGGTTTTCGACAAGTTTTCGACAGGTCAGAGTGGGGTTTTCAACAACTTTTCGACAATGTCGGCTGCACATTCGTGCTTTGTTTTGAGTGGATACTCTGTTTTTGTTGTTTTATCGATTATTGTTATTTTGTTGGTGTCGTGACGGAATCCTGCTCCTTCGTCTTGCAGTGAGTTCAGGACTATGAAGTCGAAGTTCTTGCGCTGCATCTTGCCACGGGCATTTTGCTCTTCATCGTTGGTTTCAAGTGCAAAGCCTACGAGCAACTGTCGGTCAGTCTTCACTTTGCCCAGTGCTGCTGCTATGTCGTGGGTAGGGATGAGCCGGATGACCATTTCGCCCTTGCGCTTGATTTTCTGGTCGGCAACGACTTCGGGTGTGAAGTCGGCCACAGCTGCACAGAGTATGGCAGCATCGGTGGTTGGGTATATGCGCATGCAAGCCTCGTACATGTCGTTGGCTGACTCCACATGTGTGATGTGCAGCAATGGTGAGTCGAGGTGCTGATAGATGTGCTGACTGACTGGACCGAGAACGAGTTCCACTTCGAGTCCGTGACTGAGACACTGTTCTGCAAGTGCTATGCCCATCTTGCCTGATGAGTAGTTGCCAATAAAACGAACAGGGTCTATCCGTTCGTAGGTAGGCCCTGCTGTTATGAGTACTTTCCTTATATTATTTAGAGTGCTGTTTGAAGTATTCATCTAAAATGTTGATTATGTTTTCAGGTTCTTCCATGCGTCCTTTGCCTTCGAGGTGGGATGCGAGGAAACCTGTGCCTGGTTCGATGATGTTGTTGCCGTAGGAACGGAGTGTATCGAGATTGCGCTGTGTGGAAGGGTGCTGATACATGTCGAGGTCCATGGCTGGTGCCACAAATACTGGTGCCTTCATTGACAGGTAGGTGGTGACGAGCATGTTGTCGGCTATGCCGTTTGCCATCTTACCTATGGTTGATGCCGTGGCGGGTGCTATGAGCATGGCGTCAGCCCAAAGTCCGAGATTGACATGGCTGTGCCATGATCCGTCGCGTCGGTCAAAGAATTCGCTGACCACTGGCTTGCCTGTGAGTGTTGACAGTGTGAGCGGTGTGATGAACTCCTTGCCCGCTGGTGTGATGACCACCTGCACTTCGGCTCCGCGTTTTACAAGTCCACGGATGATGAGGCATGCCTTATATGCTGCTATACTGCCGGTGATGCCAAGCACTATGTGTTTTCCTTCTATCATGACATTTTGATTCGGTTGACGACTTGTTTTGTGTTGAGTGGGAAGTCACCCTGCATGATCCAACTGTAATAGCCTGGGTCGCGTCGGAACACTTCTTTCACAGGCTGACCTTTGTATTTGCCGAAGTTGAACACTTCTACATTCTGGTCGTTGAGCACGATTCGTGATGCGAAATCAATGTTGCGTCCGGTGACTGACATTTCTGCCAGCGAACTGATGTCGTTTTTCAGTGTGTCGGCATACATGTCGAGTTGTGCTTCGAGCACATCGATTGTGGCTTCGGTGTCGGCGAGTGCCGAATGGGCGTTTTCCAGATTTTTCTTGCAATAGAACTTGTAGGCTGCTGAGAGTGTGCGCTGTTCCATCTTCTTGAAGATGACGCACACATCGACGAAGCGTTTGTCTCTCAGTTCGATGTTGATGCCCAGTCGCAGAAATTCCTCGACAAGCAATGGTATGTCGAAATGGTTGGAATTGTAGCCAGCGAGGTCGCTGTCGGCAAGTGTGGCCTGGAGTTCGGGTGCTATGTCGCGGAATGTAGGACAGTCGGCTACATCATCGTCTGTGATGCCGTGAATGGCAGTGGTCTTTTCAGGTATGTGCACCTGGTTGCCACTTGCATCGACTGGTTTGATTCTCATCGACTTTGACTCACGGTTGCCGTTCGGAAAGAGTTTGATGTAGCAGAGTTCCACAATGTGGTCCTGTGCTACATCAAGTCCTGTGGTTTCCAGGTCGAAGAAGACTACTGGTCGCTCTAAATTTAATTTCATTTGTTGGATTTAGTCGTTAAGCATCATTGGCATAAGCAGCATGAGGAGGTCTTCCTGATTTTCCTGTTCAGCAGGGATGATGACTCCGGCGCGACTTGGGTCAGCGAGTTCGAGTACTACTTCCTGTGAACTGATGCTGTTGAGTATGTCAACAAGGAATGTGCCCTTGAAACCGATGTTCATTGGGTTGCCGTCGTATTCGCAAACGATATTTTCTTCCGCCTTCTTAGCATAGTCGATGTCCTGTGCTGATGCTGTGATGTTGTTGGTGCTGATGCGGAGCTTGATGAGGTTGGTGCTGGTGCTTGCAAACACGAGTACACGGCGCAGTGCTCCGATGAGTGCCTGACGGTCAATCTTCACCTTGTAAGGGTTGTCGCTTGGAATTACGGAGTTGTAGTTTGGATAGCGTCCTTCGATGAGACGGCAGTTGAGTGTGTAGTTTTCAACTGAAATCTGTGCGTTGTTGTTGTCGAACTTGATGGTTGCTTCTCCCTGTTCGCGTGCAAGTATGTCCTTGAGGGTCTTTGCAGGCTTCTTTGGAAGGATGAATGCTGACTCCTGCTCGCCTTTTGTGTTGTAGAAGCGGTCGCGCACGAGTTTGTGTCCGTCGCTGGCAACGAATGTGATGCTTTCGGTTGAAATGTCGAAATAGATACCGTTCATCACTGGACGAAGTTCGTCTTCAGCAGTTGCAAACACTGCCTTTGTGATGCCCTGGAGCAGTACTTCTGCATCGATGACCACTGACTGTGCTGCGTCGTTGATGGTTGTAGGCAGTGGATATGTCTCGCCGCTCTGTCCGATGAAGTTGCACATACCGTTCTGGTATTTGATTTCCACCTCGAAAGTCTCTTCATTGATTGAGATGAGGATAGGCTGGTCAGATATTTCCTTCAGTCCGTTGATAATCTGATTGGCATTGAGTGCAAACTTGCCGTTGCCTTCAGCGTTGACTACCTCGAGGTTTGAAATGAGGGTGATTTCGCTGTCGGATGCAGTCATGCTGAGTTTGCCGTCCTGAAGGTCGAACAATATGCAGTCGAGGATAGGCAGAGGATTCTTTGAACCTATCACTTTGTTGAGTGTCTGCAGACGATTGCAGAGAGTTGTACTTGAAATATTGAACTTCATATAGGTATGGTTATTTAGTTTTAGTTGTCGTTTTAGACTATTTTGCTACAAAGTTAGAAATACTTTTGCAAAGAACGAAAAAAAATCACACGAAAATTAGATTTGTTGCAAATAATGTTGTAATTTCGCACAATAATTCGAATGAAACTGAATTTTCGAAATGTAATTGTACTAAATAAAAACAAAAAGAAGTAAAATGGAATTAATAGGAAAAGTAATTGCTGTGCTTGAGGCACGCAGTGGTGTGAGTAAGTCAACAGGTAATCCTTGGAAAATGCAGGACTATGTGATTGAAACTAATGAGCAGTATCCACGCCGTATGGTTTTCAATGTGTTTGGTGAAGACAAAATCAATATGTTCAACATACAGATGGGTGAGGTTATCAAGGTTTATTTTGATGTAAATGCCCGTGAGTATCAAGGCAGATGGTTCAACGACATCCGTGCTTATCGCATTGACCACAATGCTGAAGAACTGGCTGCTGCCGCACCTGTCGCTGCACCTGCTTCTCCAATGGCTCCAGCATCTACAGCAGCAGCTGCTCCTGCCGCTGCACCTGCATTCGAGGCACAGGACTCAACTGAGGATCTTCCATTCTAACCTGCCAGATTGAATAATAAAGAACAGTTCCTGAATGACTATTAGCCGTTCGGGAACTGTTTGCATCAGAGTATGCTTCGAAATTTCGATAATTCGATGACTCGATAATTCGATAACTCGATGTTTCGATAATTCGATGACTCGATAATTCGATGACTCGATGCTTCGCCATCTCACCAATTTCTGATTTATTCACTCAAATCCCTATCCGATGATTAACATTCACTCCGTCAATGGTTATATGTCCCTACTTTCTTG
Organism: Candidatus Colivivens caballi; assembly: GCA_018065565.1. Classification (GTDB taxonomy): domain Bacteria; phylum Bacteroidota; class Bacteroidia; order Bacteroidales; family Bacteroidaceae; genus Colivivens; species Colivivens caballi. The sequence goes on along the minus strand of JAGHSZ010000075.1, from coordinate 6,720 downwards.
GCGGTTATCTAATATCCTTCAGATTGCCACCCAGAGTTTTTGTAAGCGTTTCGTCGATTACAAGATTGATCCGTGTGGACGACTACGTGACCAAATGGAGATGGCGGCTCGCACCGTGCCTGCCAATATCGCTGAGGGTTCTTCACGCCACCAAACAAGTTACGAGACGGAATTACGGTTGTTGGATGTGGCGCGTGCCAGCGTCAGTGAACTTGAGGGTGATTTCCTAAATTGGATTATGCGTCATGGCGCAACTATGTGGCACAACAACAATCCACGGTATTTGGAGGTACGAAACTATCAGTTCCAGGATGCACCGACACTTACACAGGATTATCTGGCGGAAATCAGCGAATATATCATTGCTGAATACACACGCTTTGCCACTTTGCTCCGTACGGACGACTCCATCCATTCGGCGTGCGTATTGGTGGTGTTGTGTGAACGAGTGAAGCAGTTGGTCACTTCGCAGATTACTAAACGCATCGGTGACTTCAAGGAAGAAGGTGGATTCACTGAAAATATGACTCTGGAGCGTCTTGCCACCATCAAGGAAAAAGCAACGACCGAGGGAGCACCACATTGCCCAAAGTGCGGAGCACCAATGCGCTTGCGCACCATTAAGAAAGGTGCGCGACAGGGCGAACAGTTCTGGGGATGTACTGATTATCCTAATTGCGATGGTACACGGATGATGCAATAAGAACATTGTCATAGCAAGTTGATTTCTTTTCCGGCCGGTTCGGATTCTGTTTACTTCACATAATGGCATCAATGTGTGGTCGTGCGACCGACGTCAATTTTATATAAGGTAAGATAATGTAGTTCATTCAGACTATATTTTCAATTATTTTTTATTAACTGCTTCATCATTGCCTAAATATTTACTAACTTTGCGGTGAAATTAACATCCGTACTTACGACTATGATTATTCAGATTGACTCTCTTGAACAGATAGGAGAGGCTGCTCAGCAGTTTATAAATGAGATGGGCGACAATCGCCTGTTTGCGTTCTATGGCAAGATGGGTGCTGGCAAGACTACATTCATCAAGGCTGTGTGTGAGCATCTTGGTGTGACAGATGTCATCAATTCGCCCACATTTGCCATCGTCAATGAATACCTCGATGGCGAGGAACAACCAATCTATCACTTTGACTTCTACCGCATCAAGAAACCGGCAGAGGTGATGGACATCGGTTTTGAGGATTATATAGGCAGCGACTGTCTGTGTTTCATGGAGTGGCCTGAACTCATCGGCGAATATCTGCCCGATGAGACTGTCAAGGTCAGCATCAAGGAACTCGACAACGGCAGCCGTGTAGTGGAATTCTGATCACCTTTCCACACTCCTTTTTTCACCAATTCATACACACTTCCAAGGCAGAACATGCCTCTGAAAACAAAACGAATTTATCTTTCTAATCTCTTCTTTCTGATATGCAGGACTTCATTCACCTACATGTACACACACAGTATTCCATCCTTGACGGACAGGCCAGTGTGCAGAAACTGGTTGACAAAGCCATAAATGACGGACAACGCGGACTTGCCATCACCGACCACGGTAACATGTTTGGCATCAAGGAGTTTTTCAACTACTACAACAAGTTGAAAGGCAAGAACCCCGACCTCGACTTCAAGCCTATCTTTGGTTGTGAAGTCTATTGTGCGCGTCGTGGTCGTCACATCAAGGAAGAGAAGATTGACAGCAGCGGCTGGCACCTTATCCTGCTGGCAAAGAATGAAAAGGGGTATCACAATCTGGTGAAACTCGTCAGTCATGCATGGACCGAAGGATTCTATTCACGACCACGAACCGACCACAGCGAGATTGAGAAATACCACGAGGGCATCATTTGCTGCTCGGCATGTATCGGTGGCGAGGTGCCTTACTACATTCTGCGTGACCAGAACGACAAGGCAGAAGAGGCTGTCAAGTGGTTCAAGGGCATCTTTGGCGATGACTACTACCTTGAACTCCAACGGCACGAGGTAAAAAATCCGATGCAGAAGGCCAACCGCGAGACATTCCCACTTCAACAGAAAGCCAACGAGGTAATCATCGAACTGGCACGCAAGTACAACATCAAACTGGTGTGTACCAACGATGTACACTTCGTAGATGAGGACAATGCCGAAGCCCACGACCGACTGCTTTGTGTCAGCACAGGCAAGGACCTTGACGACCCTTCGCGAATGCTCTATTCCAAGCAGGAATGGATGAAGACACGCGAGGAAATGAATGCTGTGTTTGCCGACATACCCGAGGCTCTGACTAACACACTGGAAATCCTCGACAAGGTTGAGACCTACACCATCGACCACTCGCCTATCATGCCAAACTTCGACATTCCGAAGGAATTCGGAACAGAGGAAGAATACCGCCAGCGCATCACTGAACAAGAACTGTTTGATGAATTCACACGCGACGAAAACGGCAATGTCATCATGAGTGAGGAGGATGGATTGAAGAAAATCAGCAAGATGGGAGGCTACGACAAACTCTACCGAATCAAGTTTGAAGCCGACTATCTTGAAAAACTGACCTTCGAGGGGGCCAAGAAATACTATGGCGACCCAGTGCCTGAGGATGTGGTGAAGCAGCTCAAATTTGAACTCCATGTCATGAAGACCATGGGCTTCCCTGGCTACTTCCTCATTGTGCAGGACTACATCCGTGCTGCTCGCGAAAAACTCGGAGTGTGGGTCGGACCTGGACGAGGCAGTGCTGCCGGCAGTGCCGTGGCTTACTGTCTGGAAATCACAAAGGTTGACCCTATCAAGTACGACTTGCTGTTCGAGCGATTCCTTAACCCTGACCGAATCAGTTTGCCTGATATCGATGTCGATTTCGATGATGACGGACGAGGCAAGGTGCTTCGCTGGATTACAGAAAAATATGGAGCCGAGAAGGTGGCTCACATCATAACATACGGTACGATGGCCACCAAACTCGCCATCAAGGATGTGGCACGAGTACAGAAGATACCTCTTGCTACGGTCGATGCCATCTGCAAGGCAATTCCTGACAAACTGCCTGACGACGAAAATGGCAAGCCTCGCAAGATGAACCTGAAAAATGCCATTGCCTGTGTACCTGAACTCAAAGACGCTTCAACATCGCCCGATGACTCACTGCGTACCACTATACGCTATGCACAGATGCTCGAAAATAATGTGCGCAATACTGGTGTTCATGCATGTGGCACCATCATCTGCCGCGACGACATCACCGACTGGGTGCCTGTCAGCACAGCCGAGGACAAGGACACTCACGAGAAGGTGAACTGCACACAGTACGATGGTCATGTAATCGAGGAGACGGGTCTTATCAAGATGGACTTCCTCGGACTAAAAACCCTCTCACAACTCAAGGAGGCTGTGAACAACATACGCGAAAGTCTCGGCATCGAACTCGATGTGGACTTCATCAACATCGAAGACCCATCAACCTACCAGCTCTACTGCGACGGACGAACCATCGGCACATTCCAGTTTGAATCACCCGGAATGCAGAAATATCTTCGTGAACTGCAACCACATGCATTCGAGGACCTCATTGCCATGAATGCACTTTACCGCCCGGGACCTATGGACTACATTCCAGACTTCATCGACCGAAAACTCGGACGACAGCCCATCAAGTACGACATCGATGTGATGGAGCGATACCTCAAGGACACCTACGGCATTACTGTCTATCAGGAACAAGTGATGCTCCTCAGCCGACTCCTTGCCAATTTCACCCGAGGCGAGAGCGACACCCTGCGCAAGGCAATGGGTAAGAAGCAGAAAGACAAACTGGACAAACTGCATCCAAAGTTTCTTGAAGGTGGAAAGAAGAACGGACACGACGAGGCTGTCCTCGAAAAAATATGGGCTGACTGGGAAAAATTTGCATCCTATGCATTCAACAAGAGTCATGCCACATGCTACTCTTGGGTTGCATTCCAGACTGCATATGTCAAGGCAAACTATCCTGCACAGTGGATGGCAGCCGTGATGAGCCGAAGCCTTGCTGACATCAAGGAAATCACAAAACTGATGGACGAATGCAAGTCCATCGGAATCAATACACTCGGACCTGACATCAACGAAAGTAACCTGAAATTCTCGGTCAACCACTATGGCGACATCCGTTTCGGAATGGCTGCCATCAAGGGAGTGGGCGGTGGAGCCGTAGAAACCATCATCACCGAACGCAAGAAAAACGGTGACTACAAGGACATTTTCGATCTCGTGGAGCGTGTGAACCTCACATCATGCAACCGAAAAAACCTGGAATGTCTTGCACTTGCTGGTGCTTTCGATTCATTCGGACTCCCACGCGAGACATATTTCGCACCAACCGGACCAAACGAAACATTCCTCGATGTACTGGTGCGCTATGGCAACCGCTATCAGGCCGACAAGGCAGAAGCACAGGGTGGCCTCTTCGGAGCAATGGAAATCAGCACCGTACATCCTGAACTGCCAAAAGATGTGGAACTATGGGGAAACATGGACCGACTCAACCGAGAGCGCAATCTCGTTGGCATCTATCTTTCTGCACATCCACTCGACGACTACGAAGTCATACTCAAATATGTGTGCAACACACGCGTCAAACAACTCGACGACCTCGAATCGCTTGCAAGCATCAGTCAGATTACCTTCGGCGGAATGGTCAATGAAGTCAAGTCCAGCATCACGAAAAAAGGTAATCCATGCGGATTCGTCACCCTCGAAGATTACAGCGGGTCATACCGGCTTGCCATCTTTGGAAAGCAGTGGCAGGAACTGCAAAACAGTTTTACTGTCAACACCTGCGTCTTTGTCAAGGCAAGAGTCGAGTCATATAAATATAATTCTGCACGCAAGGATCTTGCAATTCAGAGCGTTGAACTGATGCCAGAGGTCAAGGACACACTGGTGAAACACCTCTCAATCATCATCAACTACAACTTCTTCGATTCTGAGATGTCCGACGACTTGATTGAACTCATTCACCGTCATCCAGGCAGTACTCCAATTGTGCTGAAATTTGCTCTGCCCGACGGACGCACACTGCCTCTGCGCTCACGCACCATACACATCGAACCACACCGCAGCATGTTCGACTATGTAGAAGCACGCTCTGACTATATGAAGATTGCAGTGAATGACTGATGAAGTACATATTATGAAACCGCAGCTGAAAATAGAATCAAGCAAATCGCAGTTGATTTGCATATTCAGCCGTATCTATCCTGCTTAACTTCTGTCTCCTGACTGCTTTTTTACAAAAAATGGAGCAAGACAATCGAAAAACGATGTCTTGCTCCATTTTTAGTTACTAAACAATATCAGAATTATTATTGGCATAAATCTGAATAAACCCTGAACAACATCAGAGAATTCATTGAAATAAACTCAAATAATACCTGAATTATGTATGAATATGTTATGTTCTGACTTATGACTTGCGAGTTACATAACTGCCGTCGCGAGTGTCAATTTCGATGAAGTCGCCTTCGTTGATGAACAGAGGAACACGAACTTCAGCACCAGTTTCAAGAGTTGCTGGCTTAGTTGCGTTAGTTGCAGTATCACCTTTCAGTCCAGGTTCAGTGTAAGTAACCTGAAGAACAGTCTTAACTGGAATTTCAGCAGTGAGGATTGCATCTGTAGCTGCATCGATACATACCTGTACACTGTCACCTTCCTTCAAGAACTGAACACCTTCGATGAAGTCTGCTGGGATGTTGACCTGCTCAAAAGTCTCGTTGTTCATGAATACGAGGTCTGTACCTTCCTTATAAAGATACTGGAACTGACGGTGGTCAACCTGACATTCTTCAAGCTTAGCGCTGACGATCCATGTGCGTTCGAGTACGCGGCCGTCTGCAACATCGCGAAGTTTAGTTCTCATAACTGTGTTACCCTTACCTGGCTTGATGTGAAGGAAGTCGATTACGACATAAATACGACCATCAATGCGTAAGCATACATTCTTTTTAATATCACCTGCTAACATAATGTGTGATTTACTTTAATTAATTATTACTACTGATATTATAATTTTCTTCCATATTGATTCGACTTTCGCTTTCTGTTTATGTCAAATCGAGTGCAAAATTAGTGGTTTTTCATCAAAATACAAAAAAAGATAAGGAAAAACAGTCAAATCTTTTGTCAATTTATTTAATTTCACTAATTTTGCACGCTGTTTGTGGACTCAAAAGGTCAACGCAACACTTTTTGTATTGATAAAGGCATTGATAAAGCAGACAAATAATCGACTTTCTGAAGAATAATCAACATTAATAAATTATAAGACAATGAAAAGAACATTTCAACCACACAACCGTAAGAGAATCAACAAGCACGGTTTCCGTCAGCGTATGACTACTAAGAATGGTCGTCGTGTACTCAGCATGCGTCGCAAGAAGGGCCGCAAGTCTCTTACCGTTTCAAGCGAGAACCACGGTAAATAATCCAGACACTTAGCATTGCCTCAGTGCATTGCAGTAAGAATTGCTTGAAAACAAAAGTATCGAGGGCACATCGTTATTAACGGTGTGCCCTCCTTAAATATATATGGTTGCTTAAATTATTTATGGTTGCTGCCTTTAATTAAATGGGTTATAGACTAACTCAAGTTTCGCAAGCTCAACTTGCACGACCGAATGACTGAATGTCATGAGGTTTGCGACGACTCGGCGTTTATGCCGACAAAGGAGTTTCGTCCCTACGAAT
>JAGHSZ010000022.1 GCA_018065565.1 Candidatus Colivivens caballi | reverse complement strand
TCGTGGTAACGGTTCTAATATCACCATCAACGGCGGTACGGTTACGGCGAGAGGTGGAGATGGCTCTGATGGTATTGGTAATGGCGAAAATGCCACGACCCCGTCTTCCAACATCTTCGTGGTTACTTGGTGTATCGTGAAAGCAGGTAGCAGCAAAACTCCTACTGATGTAATTGAAAATACAGGTTCCGACCTCGCAACCAGCTTGGAGGGCAAGCTAAATGTAACTGTCGAACCTATGAAGGTTGCTGTCACTTACGGCGACAATATCACTGTCAGCCCTGCGTTTGCCAGTGGTGCAGAAATTGAGGCTGGCACTCAAATCACCTTCACCGCTGCTGACCGCACGGCAGATAGCTATGGTCTTTGGGGCTTCTATGAAGAAAGCACCTTTGATACCCATATCACCACAGGCGTAAACAATCAGACCTATACCGTCATGGTAACGGATGCCGCTATTTCGGTTTATGCAAGATACGAGAAGTATGCTTCCGCTTCTTACGTTTACCCAGTGTATAACGACCCTGATGATGTCACAAAGGGTGTTAAGGATTGGGAAACCGAAACAGTCAACGCTTACGTAGTTACCTCCTGTGCCACTCCTGTTACTTGGGGCGAGGCTGGCAAAGAGACTTGGTATGTCGTTACCGGCAAAGATGTGAAACTCTCCCAGGGTGCCATCTGCGCTGGAAATGTCAACCTCATCCTTGCCGATGGTGCTAAACTCACCGCAACGGGAATAGCAGATTATTCTGATTATCCAAATTACATTTACACTCCTGGTATCCAAGTGTCCGGTGCAGGCAACTCACTCGCTATCTACGGCCAAACCGCTCAATCGGGACAACTCGAAGCAATCGGTCCGAGTGGCGTTGCCGGCATCGGTGGAGGAGAAGGTTGTTCCGGCTCTAACATCACCATCAATGGCGGTACGGTTACGGCAAAAGGTTCATCTGCCGGTATCGGTGGCGGACGTTTGGGTTCTGGCTCTTACATCACCATCAATGGCGGTACGGTTACGTCGATAGGCGGAGATGCCGGCATCGGTGGAGGACTGAAAGGCTGTGGCTCTTACATCACCATCAATGGCGGTACGGTTAGGGCAAACAGCGGAAGCGAAGGTGCCGGCATCGGTGGCGGAGCATATGGTTCCGGCTCTAACATCACCATCAATGGCGGTACAGTTACGGCAAACGGTGGTTCAAATGCTGCGGGTATCGGTGGTGGAGATCACGGTTCCGGTTCCAACATCACCATCAATGACGGTACGGTTACGGCTAACGGTGGACGGGATGCAGCCGGTATCGGCAGCGGAATGGATGGTGCCGCTTCTTCAAACATCTTCGTGGCAAAAAACCTCCTTGTAAAGGCAGGTAATACTGAGGAAACTATGTATGTGATTGGTAATTATACAGATTTAGACCTCGCAAGCGGTTTTGCTGGCAAACGCTTTGCAACCATTGAACCAGAGCCTGCTCCTGAAGAAAAAGAAGTTACATATATCGATGAGAATGGTGAAGAGCAGACAGTCAAGGCTAACGTAGTTCTCAGTCATTCCTCTCCTGTCACTTGGGGTGAGCCAGGCAAGCCAACTTGGTACGTTGTATCAAACGAGGATGAGATACTCTTTGGAGGTGCAATCTGCCAAGGTGACGTTCACCTCATCCTTGCCGATGGGGCCAAACTCACGGCAACGGGAGCAGATAATGAAGCAGGTATCCGAGTGTCTGACGAAGGCAACTCTCTTACTATCTACGGTCAAGCCGCTCAATCTGGCCAACTCATTGCAACCGGAGGAAAATATAGTGCCGGTATCGGTGGTGGAGATCAGGGTGACGGTTCTAACATCACCATCAATGGCGGTATAGTTAAGGCTAATAGTAAAAGTTATGGTGCCGGCATCGGTGGCGGAAACAGGGGTGCCGGCTCTAACATCACCATCAATGGCGGTACGGTTACGGCAAATGGTAGAGGTGGTAGTGCTGGCATCGGTGGCGGAGCAAGTGGTTCCGGCTCCAACATCACCATCAATGGCGGTACGGTTACGGCAAATGGCGGAAATGATGGTGCTGGTATCGGTGGCGGATTTGGAGGTAACGGCTCTTACATTACCATCAATGGCGGTACGGTTACGGTAACCGGCGGATTGAATGCTGCCGGCATTGGTGGCGGAAATGCCGGACTTATAATATTCGAGGGTGGACAAGGCTCCAACATCATCATCAATGGTGGTACGGTTACGGCAAACGGAGGAATGCATGCTGCCGGCATCGGTAGCGGAAATGGCGGTACTGCTGCTTCTGATATCTTCGTGGCTACTATCCTTACCTTGAAAGCCGACGGCAACAATCCTCCTACAACTGTGATTGAAAATAATCATTCCGACTTAGTAGAAAGTCTGGCTGGCAGACAATATGTAACCATAACGGAGGTCTTCAACATAACGGTTAACCAAGACCCTAACAACAAAGCAAACTACTATTCCACATTCCATTCAGACAAGAAGGCATACAGCGTACCAAGTGGCGTGACTGCCTATACAGGTGCAGTGGATGGAAGCGTGCTGAAACTGACGGCAATAGCAGGTGGCATCATCCCTGCCGGTGAAGCAGTAATACTGCGACTGACCACGGAGGACAACACCGCAACGAAGAAGCAGTTTGACCTGATTGCTACCACAACGACGGCAACCAAGAGCACAGACAACAAACTCCTTGGTACTGATGTTGCAAAGACTCTCGGCACAAACGACTATGCACTCTCCCTCGGTCAGTACGGCGTGGGCTTCTACCTATGGAAAGACAAGTCTATTGATGCACACAAGGCATACCTGACTCTGAACGCTTCGTTTGGTGCCAAGGCATTCACCTTCCAGTTTGAGGACGAGGCGAGTGCAATTTATAATGCAGAATTCATAATGCAGAATGGTGACGATGCAATCTACAACCTTAATGGTGTTCGTGTAAACGACAACTACAAGGGCATCGTGATCAAGAACGGAAAGAAGATGCTGAAGAGATGAGAGATTAGAGTTTAGAGATTATAGATTAAAGATTAAAGTATATATAACTATGAAGAAAGAATATAAAACTCCAACCATGAAGGTAAGAAAGATGGAATACTCACACATGCTCTGCGGAAGTGAAGACGGTATGACAATCAACAAAGAGTTAGGTGAGGATTATGAGGACGATGCTGTTGCATGGTAACCATCTGACAAAAGGAAATCAATAGAAATCCTAACGATAGAAGCACCCGACTGGTGAGGGAATCATCCCAATGCCAGCCGGGTGTTCTGTTTTTAGTATGGGGAGGGTCCGATGGGGTGATGGTCCGAGGGTCCGCACATGTTTTCCTTCACGACCGCTCGTAAATGTCCTCACGAGCGCTCATGTTTTCCTTCGCGAGCGCTCGTAAACTAAAAAAGGTGTACACCTTTTCAGAATAAAGTGTACACCTTTTCAAGTTTTGCTGTACACCTTTTTCCAGGAAGGTGTACACCTTTTTGAATTCATGTGTACACATCCATAAATCCGCGTGTACACATTTATGTATTATCGTCCGTTCGATCAGCAATTATCGTATGCACGATTGGCAATTATCGTATGCACGATCAGCAATTATCCTATGCATGATCAGCAATTATCCTATGCACATCAGGCAATAGAGCCGCCCTCGGAACGGGGCAAGGGATCAGCGTCCCAGATAACTGTGAGGGCTCATGCCCGTCTTTTCGCGAAGGTCGTCGCTGAACATTCGTGCATCAGAGTAGCCCACCATCGAGGCAAGTTCCTTCACCTTCATATTTTTAGGCACCTGCGAACTTTCAATCAACTGCACAGCATAGTCAATGCGCAGCGAGCGGATGTATGCCGACAGCGTGACCCCCATTCTGTAATGGATGCTGTGGGCAAGGAGCTTACGGCTGATGCCAAGTTTGTCGGCAAGAATCATCAGGTTGAGTCCATGTTCAAGGAACAGTCCGTCGTTCTTGATGCGGTTGAAAATAGACTCGGGCATGATTTCGAAGTCTTCGCCCTCAGAAATTTCACCCATTATCTCGCGTATTTCGTCTATCACCTCCTGCTGGTCGCCAGTATTGGCAGTAACCATCAGCTGGCGTTTGAGTTCGCTTGCCGAGAACCGGAGGTTGTAGAAATACTTGCCCGACATAAACGCCACGAACGACCAGAAACCGACTATCAGGTAAATGGTAACAGTGGATTGTGCCCAAGAGAGCGGAACAAACACCAAGAAGGTCAGCACCGGCAGCTGGATGACATCAAACGCAATGGCAGTGGTAATCTTGTCGCCCGACTCACGGTTGATGTTTACATAATACTCTCGAAGCATCCGCACACATCTCCGTTTACGCTTTATGGCCCAGATGATTACGGCAAGAATTGACAAAGGAACGGCTGTAAGGAACAAGATATTGATTACCAGCCCGAAGATTGCCATCGGTGTCAGCATGTCGGGAACGCGCATTGTACGCATCATACCTATATACGCCTCGACATCTTCAGGAGTGGCGAAGATAGCGAAAATAATATATAGGACAGTGAATGTTGCCGGAAGAATAAGCATCAAATGGTCAACGGGCCTGATGCCGCGTGCGCCTGTCAGTTCGCGAATTGTGACATAATAGGATGCCGGAAGGAAAGCTGCGCAGAATGTGAATCCGAAATCGACCCAAAGGCAGTCGTGCAGACTCGGCACATAGTACATGGTGAAGAAGATGCCCATCCCCGCAATAGCCAGCAGTGTGTCAGAAGCAAGATGATGCACCTTCAAAGGATTTTTCTTTGTATGAATCATGAATGCCCAGCCCAGAAGTATCAGTGCGGGAATTATGTATAGATAATAGGGATTCATATTGTAGTCATAGTTAATTCATGGTTAAGTATCTCAACAGCACACACAATGACAGCGATGCAGCAGCACCAACAGGAGCATAATCCCACAAGAGGGGCATTATGTTTTTTCATCATATTCATCATCTTCATTTCAATCAGTCGCAACATTAAGGTTAATACATATTCTTTAATTTAACTCTCGCAAGGACTTGCTCAGTTGACGAATCGCCCTTGCGGGCTACTTATCACTTCGTTACCTATCGCTGCGCTACGAATCGGCTTTTCGTAATCTCAAAGCCTACGAGTATCTTGGTAGATATTGAGCTTCGCGAAATATCGATTCGTAGGGGAGAGAACTCCTTTGTCGGCATAAACGCCGAGTCGTCGCAAACCTCATGACATTCAGTCATTCGGTCGTGCAAGTTGAGCTTGCGAAACTTATTCTTTAATATGCGTTTGCAAATATAAGTGAATAATTTAACACTTCCAAACCTTTTGCACACAAAATTCATTTTATACATGAAAATTCATGTACATAAGTGCAAAAAACCTTAAAAATCATTGTATTTTTGACATACCTAACAGCCGGCACACAACAAAAATGTCAAAACCGATGATATACGCCCAGCCGTTTTCGCATGAAAACTCACAAGCGAATGGCAGGGGAGCGAAACATCGAATTACAGACAATGATTGCACAATGGATGTTGCAATTTTAGTTGCAAACGACAAGTAAACACCAATTCGCAAGAAAATAAACGGAAATAATTTATGGCACATACGCATTATTAATAATAAATTCATAACTTTGCATCTTGAAAAGACGAAAGATTAGGATGAATTACCGTTGGTTCAATATAATTTCAATGATTGTGATGCTGCTCGCCATCATCGCGTGTGCATCATCCAAGCATTATTGCAACTGCGGCTGAAACTTACATTCAGGACTCACACATTAAAGATAATAAGAAATTAATCTTTTTTATATTAACACATTTAATTAAAACAAAAAGAAAATGGCAACTAAAGTTGGTATTAACGGATTTGGCCGTATCGGTCGTTTCGTTTTCCGTGCAGCTCAGAACCGCACAGATGTTGAAATCGTAGGTATTAATGACCTTTGTCCAGTAGATTATCTCGCATACATGCTCAAGTACGACACAATGCACGGAGCATTCGAAGGCACTATCGAAGCAGATGTTGAGAACTCACAGCTCATCGTTAACGGTAAGGCTATCCGCGTAACTGCAGAACGCAACCCAGCTGACCTTAAGTGGGATGCAGTAGGTGCTGAATATGTAGTTGAATCTACAGGTCTCTTCCTCACAAAGGAAAAGGCTCAGGCTCACATCGAAGCTGGTGCTAAGTATGTTGTAATGTCAGCTCCTTCAAAGGACGACACTCCAATGTTCGTATGCGGTGTAAACTTCGACAAGTATGTTAAGGGTACTCAGTTCGTTTCTAACGCATCTTGCACAACTAACTGTCTCGCTCCTATCGCTAAGGTTCTCAACGACAAGTTCGGTATCGTTAACGGTCTCATGACAACAGTTCACTCTACAACTGCAACTCAGAAGACTGTCGATGGTCCATCTCTCAAGGACTGGCGTGGTGGCCGTGCTGCTTCTGGCAACATCATCCCTTCTTCAACAGGTGCTGCTAAGGCTGTAGGTAAGGTTATCCCTGAACTCAACGGCAAGCTCACTGGTATCTCAATGCGCGTCCCTACTCTCGACGTTTCTGTTGTTGACCTTACTGCAAACCTCGCTAAGCCTGCAACTAAGGAAGACATCTGCGCTGCTATGAAGGCTGCTTCAGAAGGCGAACTCAAGGGTGTTCTCGGTTACACTGAAGATGCAGTTGTTTCATCTGACTTCCTCGGATGCACACTCACTTCTATCTTCGACGCTAACGCTGGTGTTTATCTCACTGACACATTCGTTAAGGTTATCAGCTGGTATGACAATGAAATCGGTTACTCTAACAAGGTTCTCGAACTCATCGCTCACATGGCTAAGGTTAACGCTTAATCTTAACACATATTATTATAATAAAGGTGCGCTCCCAATCGGAAGCGCACTTTTTTTTGCCCAGTCCAGAACCGACAGAAACGACACGCCAAGCACGCAGACAAACAGTCCGACCATCAAAAACCGATTGTTCCGTAAGTATTTAACACCTGAAATGCAGTGTTTTTCTCCGTTGTAGCAAACGCTATTATTTTTTTTCGTAACTTTGCACCCGATTATGAACGAACAAGAAATACAAAAGAGGCGAACATTCGCCATCATCAGTCACCCAGATGCTGGTAAAACCACTCTGACCGAAAAACTTCTGCTCTTCGGAGGACAGATACAGGTTGCAGGTGCAGTCAAGTCAAACAAGATTAAGAAGTCGGCAACAAGCGACTGGATGGAAATCGAGAAACAGCGCGGTATCTCGGTTTCTACATCCGTCATGGAATTCGACTATCGCGACTATAAAGTCAACATCCTTGACACCCCGGGTCACCAGGACTTCTGCGAAGACACATTCCGCACACTCACAGCAGTCGATTGCGTCATCATCGTCATCGACGGTGCAAAAGGTGTCGAGGCACAGACACGCAAGTTGATGACAGTGTGCCGCATGCGAAAGACTCCGGTCATCGTATTCATCAACAAGATGGACCGTGAAGGACGCGATCCGTTCGACCTTATGGACGAAGTGGAAAGCGAACTGCAAATCAGCGTGCGACCTTTGTCATGGCCAATCAACCAGGGACAACAGTTCAAGGGAGTATATAACATCTACGAGAACAACCTCAACCTCTTCACGCCTAACAAGCAGATGGTCACGGAGAAGGTGGCAGTTGACATCAATTCAGCAGAGCTCGACGACCGGGTAGGCAAGGCCGATGCCGACAAACTCCGCGAGGACCTCGACCTCATCACAGGCGTTTACCCCGACTTTGACGTCGATACATACCTGAATGCAGAAGTGGCACCAGTGTTCTTCGGCAGTGCGCTCAACAACTTCGGTGTGCAGGAACTGCTCGACTGCTTTGTAGAGATTGCACCAAGTCCACGCCCAACACAGGCAGAGGAACGAACAATCGAACCAGCCGAACCAAAATTCACAGGCTTCATCTTCAAGATTACAGCCAACATCGACCCTAACCACCGTTCATGTACAGCATTCTGCAAAGTATGCTCAGGCAAGTTTGTGCGCAATGCCCCATATCTGCATGTACGCAACGGCAAGACAGTCAGGTTCTCATCTCCTACCCAGTTCATGGCACAGAAGAAGAGCACCATCGAAGAGGCATACCCAGGCGACATCGTAGGTCTGCCCGACAACGGAATATTCAAGATTGGCGACACACTGACCGAAGGCGAACAGCTGCATTTCAAGGGACTGCCAAGTTTCTCGCCAGAGATGTTCAAGTACATCGAGAACGCCGACCCAATGAAGACCAAGCAACTCGAAAAGGGCATCAACCAACTGATGGACGAAGGTGTGGCACAGTTGTTCATCAACCAGTTCAACGGCCGCAAACTCATCGGAACCGTAGGCCAGTTGCAGTTTGAAGTCATCCAGTACCGACTCGAAAACGAATACAATGCACAGTGCCGCTGGGAACCAATCAGCCTCTACAAGGCATGCTGGATCGAAAGCGACGACGAAGCCGAACTCGAAGCATTCAAGAAACGCAAATACCAGTATATGGCAAAGGACCGCGACGGCCGTGATGTCTTCCTCGCCGACTCCAACTATGTGTTGCAAATGGCGCAGCAGGACTTCAAGCACATCAAGTTCCACTTCACAAGTGAATTCTAAAAAGGAGCACAAATCATTATGTTACAAGACGAAGTAAAGAAAGCCATAGAAGTGATGAAGGCAGGTGGAGTGATCCTCTACCCCACCGACACTGTATGGGGCATCGGCTGCGACGCCACCAATCCCGAGGCAGTAAAGAAGGTATATGACATCAAGCGACGCGACGACTCGAAAGCCCTCATCTGTCTGGTTGACAGCGATGCGCGCCTGTCGCGCTATGTCCGCAATGTGGCAGATGTCACCTGGGACATGATAGAGTTGTCAACCAAGCCGCTGACCATCATCTTCGACCAGGCCGTGGGTCTGGCACCCAACCTCCTTGCCGAAGACGGCAGTGTGGGAATCCGCATCACAAAGGAAGAATTCTCAAAGGAACTCTGCTACCGGTTTCAGAAACCGATAGTCTCAACAAGCGCCAACATCAGTGGTGAACCCACAGCCCGCACATTCGACGAAATCAGCGACGAAATCAAGAACGCTGTCGATTATGTTGTACGCTACAACCAGCGCTGCAAGGAAAAGCACCAGCCGTCAAGCATCATAAAGATCGACGCCAACGGCAAGTTCGTGATAATCCGAGAATAGAAGTTCATAAGACGGTTCATAAGACTAAACAGAAACTGCGACACAGAAATGAAGACCACCACATTCTTACGGAATGAAGCAAAATGGCTGAACGCCGTGACCGACTGGATAAAAGGCGATCACACCCAGAAGCAGATTGTGCTGATGCTCAGTCTGACCGTCGGCGTGTGTTCAGGTCTTGCCGCAGTATTGCTGAAATGGTTGGTTGACAGCATCAAGGTGCTGCTCACACAGCATTTTGACCTCAACGAGACCAACGGGCTCTACCTCATCTACCCTGCCATCGGCATTTTGCTGGCAGGACTGTTCGTCCGCTTTATCGTGAAGGACGACATCAGCCACGGAGTGACAAAGATTCTGTACGCCATTTCCAGAAAGCGTGCCCGCATCAAGCGTCACAACCGCTGGACCAGTATCATAGCCAGTGCCCTTACCATCGGTTTCGGTGGTTCGGTCGGAGCCGAGGCACCAATTGTCCTGACAGGTTCCGCCTTTGGTTCAGACCTCGGCAAGCGTTTTCACCTGCCGCCAAACATGCTTATGCTGATGGTCGGTTGCGGAGCAGCAGGCGCAGTTGCAGCAATCTTCAAGGCGCCAATTGCAGGACTCATGTTCGTGCTTGAAGTGCTGATGCTCGACCTCACCATGTCATCGCTCCTGTCGCTACTTGTAGCCAGTCTTACAGCAGTTTGCGTGTCATATGCACTGACCGGCACACAGCCGATGTTCGACTTCCATCTGGAAAAGGCATTCACCATCGACATCATACCCGGATGCATCCTGCTCGGAGTGGCATGCGGACTCGTATCGCTCTATTTCACCCGTACAATGAACTGGTTTGAGCGCATATTTGGCAAGATGAAAAGCCCATGGGTGAAATTCGTGATTGGTGCCATCATCCTCGGTGTCCTCATCTTCTTCTTCCCTGCAATGTACGGTGAAGGCTACGATGTCATCCGTCAGATGATCAACGAGGCGAAGCCCGACGAAATCATGCACAACACTCTGTTCTACGGAGGTGGCGAGTCCGGGCTCCTCATGTACCTCGGACTTGTGTTGCTGCTCAAAGTCTTTGCATCGACTGCCACCAACGGAGGCGGCGGATGCGGTGGAGTGTTCGCACCATCACTGTTCCTCGGCAGCATTGCAGGATTCATGTTTGCATCCGTATGGGACGCCACCCTCGGACTGTCGTTAGGTTCAGCATGTTTCCTGTCACCAAAAAACTGTGCGCTCTACGGCATGGCAGGGTTGATGTCGGGAGTGATGCACGCCCCACTGACAGGCATCTTCCTCATAGCCGAACTCACAGGCGGTTACGACCTGTTCGTGCCTCTGATGATGGTATCCGTGGCAGCCTATCTCACAATCCAGACATTTGAGCCTCACAGCATCTATGCCATGCGACTTGCCCGCAAGGGCGAACTGCTCACACACGACAAGGACCAAGCAGTGCTGACCCTGCTCAACCTCGATTCACAGATTGAGCGCGACTACAAGCCGATGTCCACCAACATGGACCTGGCACAGATGGTGCAGGTAGTGGTGAAGTCGCATCGCAACATATTCCCTGTCATCGACCAGAACGACCACCTCGTTGGAGTCATCACACTCGACAGCATTCGCAAATATATGTTCCGCACCGAACTCTATCACCAATATACAGTCCGCTCATTCATGAAGGACCCACCAGCACTGCTGTGTACGACCGACACGCCGAAGGTTGCAACCGACAAGTTCGACGAGACAAACGCATGGAACCTGCCCGTAGTCAACGAAGAAGGCAAGTTCATCGGATTTGTGTCGCGCTCTGGACTCTTCAATTCATACCGAAGCGTTTTGCAGGACATTGCATCTGAATAGTCCAGTCCCTCCCGTCCGTCATGCATTTCAGACGGCAGACGCTCCAACCAAACAAAACAATCAACTCCATTTTGACACATCAAGACAATGAACGATTCAAGCACATACAGCCAAACTGACATCCAGCCACAGTCGAAGAGCGACTTACGCATCATCTACATGGGAACACCCGATTTCGCAGTCGAGAGTCTGCGTGCACTGATTGACGGAGGCTACAATGTGGTCGGAGTCATCACAATGCCCGACAAGCCCATTGGCCGTCATGGCAGTGTGCTGCAACCAAGTCCAGTCAAGCAGTACTACCTCGACCATCATCTCGACGAGCGCGGTGTCCGCCTGCTGCAACCAGAGAAACTCAAAGACGAATCGTTCGTTGAAGAACTCCGTTCACTCCATGCCGACCTTCAAATTGTTGTGGCATTCCGTATGCTGCCCGAAGTGGTGTGGAACATGCCACGGCTCGGCACATTCAACCTCCACGCCTCCCTGCTGCCACAGTATCGCGGAGCTGCCCCACTCAACTGGGCCATCATCAACGGAGACAAAGAGACAGGCATCACCACATTCTTCCTCAAACACGAAATCGACACTGGGAAAATCATCCAGCAGGTTCGCATTCCGATTGGTGAAAACGACAATGTGGGCGACATTCACGACCGCCTGATGATGTTAGGAGGCGAACTCGTCACTGAAACCGTTGACAACATCATCGCACAGAACATTCATCCAGTCGAGCAGGACGATGTCACGACAGAAGAACTGCGCCCAGCACCAAAGATTTTCCACGACACATGCCACATCAACTGGAATCAGTCGGCACAGCAAGTCCACAATTTTGTACGCGGACTCAGCCCATACCCTGCTGCATGGACCACATTGCTCCCTGCCGAAGAAGGCGGAAAGCCAACAGATGTAAAAATCTACGAGACTCGCCTTTGTGGTTCAAGCCAAGGCACACAGACCTCCGTACCAGTCGGCACCATCGCAACCGACGGCAAGACCTACCTGCGTGTGCAGTGTGCCGACGGACAGATTGACATCAAGACACTGCAAATTGCTGGCAAGAAACGCATGTCAACAGCCGACTTCCTCCGTGGATTCAAAAGCAGTCATCTGGTACAGTTCGAATAAACATGTGCCAGTGAACAGCCAATGTACAGTCAGCGAGCAACCAGTGTTCACATTGCCCCAAAACGACATCAAAAAGCACTGCTTCAACTGAAAAAGTAAGCGACAAACGCAGAAATACCATGTCAAAGAAGCATTTTTCCGCGTAAATACTTGCATAATTGCAAAATGTTGCTTTACTTTGCAACCTAGTAATCCCCAACAGACATCATCAACAATGAAGAAGTCATCAACCACAGGGGGAACACAAACGACTGAACTCATAATTTCCCAAACCACTAAAAAAGATTATTGCCTATAGAAGAGACATTACGCTAAACGAATTTAAAATACGAATTGCATAATGGAAAATCTACACAATTGCACCGACGAGCAGTTGGTCAGTTTGTATATCAATGGCAATAATCCAGCATTCAACATCTTGCTGGGAAGATATGAAAGTAAGGTCTATACCTACATCTTATACTCAGTAAAGAATCAGGAACTGGCACAAGACCTGTTCCAGGATGTCTTTATGCGAATAATCAGCACACTGCGTTCAGGCCGATACACTGAGCAGCAGAAGTTTTCGTCGTGGGTGATGCGCATCAGCCACAACCTCATCATCGACTATTTCCGTCACTCCGTCAACGAGACCTCCATCTCAAACGATGACAACGATTTCAGCCTGCTCAACGACACCCGACTGGCTGACGAGCACAACGCCGAGCATCAGGTCATAGACCGTCAGAACATCAACGGACTCGAACACATCATCAAGATGCTGCCCGACAACCAGCAGCAGATTGTGCAGATGCGTTACTACGAAGACCTCAGTTTCAAGGAAATCGCTGAAATCACAGGTGTAAGCATCAACACCGCCCTCGGCCGTATGCGCTATGCCCTCATCAACCTCCGCAAACTCGCCGACACATACAAGATTGAAATGGCATCTTAACCAGGACGAAGGCACAGGCAAACAAGGCGGGTCAACCAACCATGTGAATAAAGGTTGAAGTAGTCTGCCAAAACCATCAAACTACCGAATCAGCATCATAGCGTGCCTGCGCAAACGGAAAGGAATATCTGCGCAAACAGCAAAGAACATCAGCACAAACAGTAAGGAACATCAGCACAATACGACAGTACTCCCCGTAGGATACTGCAGTACTCCGCATAGAGTACAGCAGTACTCTGCGGGGAGTACTGTTTGTACATCCACAGCCCTAATGCCAATTATTCACATGTCGCAGCAAAATAATATCAGTTAACACATTGTATATTATTAATTATTTATTAACTTTGCACCCATGAAGTATTCCGTAATCATTCCCGTGTTCAATCGTCCCGATGAAGTGGATGAACTGCTGGAAAGCCTGACTCATCAGACTCTCTCAAACTTTGATGTGGTCGTGGTAGAGGATGGTTCGCAGAACCCCTGCAAAGAAGTCTGTGAAAAGTACAACGACAGGCTCGCCATACACTACTATGCGAAACAGAATTCGGGTCCGGGTCCGTCGCGCAACTACGGAGTGGAGCGTGCCGAAGGCGACTATGTGCTGATACTCGACAGCGACTGCGTGCTGCCACCCACCTACCTCGAAGCCATCGAAGCAGAACTGCAACGAGAGGCATGCGATGCATTTGGAGGCCCCGACCGCGCCCACGAGTCGTTCACACAGGTGCAGAAAGCCATCAGTTACAGCATGACATCGTTCTTCACCACAGGAGGCATCCGTGGGGGCAAGAAGAAGATGGACAAGTTCTATCCACGCTCGTTCAACATGGGAGTCAAGCGCGATGTTTACAATGCCCTTGGAGGATTCTCAAAGATGCGTTTCGGCGAAGACATCGATTTCAGCATCCGCATATTCAAGGGAGGCTACAAGTGTCGCCTGTTCCCCGAGGCATGGGTATGGCACAAGCGCCGCACCGACATGGACAAGTTCTTCAAGCAGGTGTTCAACTCCGGCATTGCCCGCATCAACCTGATGAAGCGACATCCAGGCAGCCTGAAACTGGTGCATCTACTGCCGATGGTGTTCACCGTGGGAGTGACACTGCTGCTCATAGCATCACTGGTGCTGCGTCTGACAGGCTCGTGGCTGTGGCTCTACACATTGCTGCCAATTGAGGTCTATTGCCTGTTGCTGTTCATCGACTCATCAGTCAAGAACAAGAGCATGTCCATCGGCATACTGTCAGTCGAAGCCGCATTCATACAATTGTTTGGCTATGGACTGGGATTCATCAAGGCATGGTGGCAGCGCTGTGTGATGAAAAAGGGTGAATTCAGCGCATACGAAAAGAATTTCTATGATTGAAGAAGAATATAAGACAAATGCCGACGAGCAGAAAGGGTTCACCATCAAGGAATGGTCGGAAGAAGACCGTCCAAGAGAGAAACTCATGGCGAAAGGCGAGTCTGCCCTGTCGAATGCCGAACTGCTGGCAATACTCATAGGCTCAGGTACAAAGAAGAAGTCGGCAGTCGAACTGATGCAGGACATTCTGCGTGTCTGCGACGGACATCTGTCACGGCTGAGCCGCATGACCATCACCGAACTGATGGCGTTCAACGGCATCGGCGAGGCAAAAGCCATCACACTGAAAGCAGCAGCCGAAATCGGCCGGAGGCGTGCAATGGAAAAGGCAGACGACCTGCCACATATCAGCAATGCCCAGGATGTCTATACTTACATGCATCCGCTGATGCAGGACCTGCCATGCGAAGAGTTCTGGCTTCTGCTGATGAACAATGCATCGCGTGTAATCAAGCGAGTGAGAATCAGCACAGGCGGACTGACCGCAACCGCCGTTGACATACGGGTTGTGCTGAAAGAGGCACTGTTGGCCGATGCCACATGCTTCATCGTCAGCCACAATCATCCGTCAGGCTCACTCCGTCCGTCGAACGACGACCAGATGCTGACAAACCGCCTGGCACAAGCCGCAGCACAACTAAACATCAAATTAATTGACCATGTCATCGTCACCGATGGCAACTATTACAGTTTTGCAGATAATGGAAAAATTTGATATAGAAGTAAAAGTAGTCGATATGCTCCGCACAGTGTTCGACCCAGAAATACCCGTCAACATCTACGACCTTGGACTGATTTACAAGGTTGATGTGCAGGAAGGATTCATCGTCAACATCGACATGACACTCACTGCGCCCAACTGCCCAGCAGCCGACTTCATAATCGAGGACATACAGCAGAAAGTCAGTTCAATCGACGGTGTGAAGGAAGTCAATGTGGAACTCGTCTTTGAACCCGAATGGAACAAAGACATGATGAGCGAAGAGGCAAAACTCGATTTAGGGTTTATGTAAGGCACTAATCAACAAAGCCACTAATCTCCCAAACAACCAAACCACTAAACCACTAATTCCCTAAACCACCAGCCATGATTTATTTCATCTCAGACGCCCATTTAGGTTCACGCGCAATGCAGCACCAGCGTACACAGGAACGCCGTCTGGTGCGTTTTCTCGACCAGATAAAGGACAAGGCCGAGGCAATATACATGCTTGGCGACATGTTCGACTTCTGGTTTGAATACGATGATGTGGTGCCACGCGGATTCACCCGTTTTCTCGGGAAATTGAGCGAACTGACCGACAGCGGAGTAGATATTCACTACTTCGTGGGCAACCACGACATGTGGATGGACGACTACCTCACACGCGAATGTGGAGTCATCATCCATCACGAGCCATGCCTGATTGAAATCCACGGAAAAGAGTTCTACCTCGCACATGGCCACGACCAGGATGTCGATCCCAACGACTGGAAATCACGGCTGATGTTCAACATCTTTGAATCGAAGACATGCAGGTTCTGGGCAAAGAAGATACACCCACACCCATTCATCAACTTCGGGCTCAACTGGGCAAAGCACAACCGTGAACGCCACATCAAGGAAGGCGAGCCACAGTTCCGGGGAGAGCGCGACGAGCGACTTGTGGTGTTTGCAAAGAAATACCTTGCCGAGCATCCCGGAGTCAACTACTTCATGTTTGGCCACCGACACATCGAACTTGACATGATGCTGTCGCACGAATGTCGCATGATGATTCTGGGCGAATGGTTCAAGAAGTTCACCTTTGCCACCTTCAACGGCGAAACCCTCACACTCGACAACTACATCGAAGGAGAGACACAGATGTAGTCAAAGCTGCAAAAAGCAGGAGGAAGGCAGCCCGCACATTCAGACAAAGGCAGGCTGAGTACAGTCACGACTAAACATACAACAACCACATTACCAATCAATACAAACTATCTTACTTATGATGAAAAAATTACACTTATGCGCAGCAGTGCTGGCAACGATGTTTGCCACAAGTGCCAACGCCCAGTTGTCATCAAACCCAAACAAGTTTCTGGGCAACATCACAACGAGCGGCCAGGTGGACTGGGGCAATGAGCGGTACTACACCCTCTGGAACCAGATTACACCTGAGAACGAGACCAAATGGGCATCAGTCGAAGGTTCACGCCGTGGACAGTTCAACTGGGGCAGTGTTGACAACATCATCAACTACTCCAAGCAGCACCATTTTCCATTCAAGTGGCACACCCTCATCTGGGGTTCGCAATACCCTGGATGGATGGACAATCTGTCAACTGAGGAGCAGTACAAGGCCATCGTTGAATGGTTTGATGCCATCAAGGCACGCTACCCTGACCTTCAACTCATCGATGTAGTCAACGAAGCAATTGCCGGACACGCACCAGCACCTTACAAGAACGCACTCGGAGGTGATGGTCAGACTGGCTACGACTGGATTATCAAGGCATTCGAGATGGCACATGAGCGCTGGCCTGATGCCATCCTCATCTACAACGACTACAACACATTCCAGTGGCAGAAGACTGAATTCATCAACCTGGTCAAGACACTCATCTATGCAGGTGCACCAATCGATGCCTACGGATGTCAGTCGCACGACCTGACCGACATGAATGTCAGCAGTTTCAAGTCTGCGATGAAGGAAATACAGAATGCGCTTAAAATTCCAATGTACAGCACCGAATACGACATCGGCACCAACGACGACGCACTTCAATTGCAGCGTTTCAAGGAGCAGATTCCTTATATGTGGGAAGCCGACTACTGTGCCGGCATCACCCTCTGGGGCTACATCTACGGTCACACATGGACAACTGACGGTAACTCAGGAATGATTCGCGACGGTCAGGACCGTCCTTCAATGAAATGGCTCCGCGAATATATGCAGACCGAAGCAGCGAAGAACGCCACCAGCCCATTCGAAGGCGGATGCGTGAAGGAAGCATCCATCTACATCAAGGCCACTCCAAGAATAATCTCTGTGGGCGACACTGCACAGATGGTCATCGATGCCCGTCTCAAAACAAAGCAGATACACCACATCGACTTCTATGTCGGTGGCAAGTACTATACAACACTCTACGAACCACCATTCGTCGTACCTTATGTTGCCACTGCGACAGGTACATTCAAGACATCAGCCATCCTGACTGCTACCGACAGCACAAAGTACACCCGTCCAGGTGGTTTCACAGTATTCGGCAAGCGCACAGTCTATAACGGAGGCGCCACACTGCCAGGCATCCTGCAATTCGAGAACTTCGACGGCGGTGGTGAAGGATTCACATTCCACGACTCCGACACCAAGGACGAAGGCAACACACGCTATCGTACAGACAATGGTGGTGTTGACATCGTCACTGGAAACGGTGGTCATGCCATTGGCTACACCAGTTCAGGCGAATGGCTGGAATACACTGTCAACATTCTTGAAGACGGCTACTACCAGTACGACGCAACCGTTTCATCAGGTGTGGGCAATTCAAGTTTCAGCATGTCACTGTCTGACGGAGGTGTACTCCAGACCCTCATCGACCCAGTCACAGTGCCAAGCATCCAGAGCAGTTGGGACCGCTACTCAGTTGTGACTGGACGCTGTGCCATCCGACTCCCAGAAGGCAAGCACACACTGCGTATGCTCATCACAGGTTCAAGCTGTAATCTCGACAAGATTCAGTTCACAAACCTCCACATCAACCCAGACATCAAGCTCAAACTCACCACCGACCCTAAGACTGCAACCATCGACGAGCCTGTCAACATCAGTGTTGAGAACCTGACAACCGACATCGACATCGACCATGTTGACATCTTTGTAAACGACCAGTTGCTCGAAACATCACTCGACGGCAACTACATCGCTTCATTCGTTCCTGACAAGGCTGGCATCGTCACAATCAAGGCAATCGCTTATGATGCCAAGGGCGACAAGTCGGATGAATACACTTACACCCTCATCGTCAACAGTCTCCGTGCTGCGTTTGCATCAATTCCATGGGCAGTTCCTGGAGTATTCGAGGCAGAGGACTTCGACATCGGTGGCGAAGGTTTCACATATCACAGCACCGACTTTGAGGATGCTGGTGGCAACATCTATCGTTCGGACAACGGTGGTATCGACATCATAGCTGCCAACGACGGATATGTCGTAAGCAACCTCAAAAAGGACGAATGGCTGGAATACTCAATCAATGTGGCAGAAGAAGGCAAATATGTCTATGAAATCGTGGCAAAGCGCAGTGCCTCAACTGCCAAGTTCACACTCACGACTGCCACAGAAGAAAAGACCACTACCCTCACATCGAAGGTATCTGTCAAGAACGAAGAATTCCAGACTGTTCACGGCACGACAATGCGTAAGATGCCTGCTGGTCAGCAGATTTTCCGCATCACCGTCAACGAAGGCAGTTGCGACATCGACCGCATCGTCCTGAAACCTTATGTTCCTACTGTCATCGAAGATGTTGCCGACGACAACGCTCAGATTGCCCACAAGGGAGTGTTCGACCTCCAAGGCCGCCGCATTGCTAATGGCGAGGCTCTCATCAACAACGGTATGCTCACAGGCGTTTACATCGTCAACGGAAAGAAGATGCTGTTGAAATAGTCACAGTCACTGGTCTTCGGGCCAGTGTCTGCTGGCACATACAGCATTGAATAACAAAAAAGCGAAAGCCCCACCCTCACCTCCTGCATTCGAGGTTAAAGGGTGGGTCTTTCGCTTTTGTTGGCTTCGGTCGTCTCATCACTTCTGCCTACTTCGCTTTCAACGGTAACTGCGGCAGCAAGCAGTGTGTGACTGTGGCGGACTTACAACCCGAGTTCAAGTCCGATGCCAATGACACGGTTGTCACGGCTGTATCGTGTTGAAGAGACAGGTGTGACCTTTGTGCGGTCATCATAGAATGTGCGGAAATATGCAGCAGAGAGTTTCACATTTTCAGTCAGGCGGTAGGCAATGCCCGCACCAAGCGAATAACTACTGAGATTGAAGGCGAGGTCGCTCACATTGTCGTCAGTCTGGTCGTAGATGGTCTTTTGTCCACCCGCACTGACCTCCAGCCGCGGCGTCACATCATACTCCACGCCAAATGTAAATTCGTTGGTGTCATCAAGTTGCGACTTCGTCCACTGCCGAGTATCAACATCGAAATAACGATGATAGCCGGCTGAGATTCTCAGTGTATGGATGGGCGCATACTGCACTCCGACAGAGAGCATTCCCGGCAGGTCGGCATTGTTTTCGGCACCATCGACAAATCCGGCAAACGCTGGTTGCGACTGTGCAAGTTGCTCAAACGAAGCACTGTTGGCAGCATCGTTCTTTGTAGTGATGTGAGTGCGGAATTCATATTTCATTGCAACATTCAGCTTGTCGTTCACCCGATAATCCACACCGATGACTGGGGCAATGCCGAAACCCGTCTGGTCGCAGTCGAGCGTGAAGTCGGGCATTGCGCCTGACAGTATCGTGCCGTCAGCCATGCGGAAGGCAATGTCGCTCAAATGTCCCTTATAGTTGTTCAAGGCAAAGATACCACGAAGACCGACAAACACCCCCAGCCGTTCTGTCACTTTGTGGGCAACACCCAATGAGAGTCCGATGTCGTAACTGCGGCCTTTTACATGACTGTCGAACGCATAACCGCCAAAGTTTGCGCCCAGTGCAGTCATTGCGCTGCTGCCCACCAGTGCCTCAAAGGCTGCCACTCCATCCGTGAACTCACACTCGCCGCCTCCACCGATGAAGCCAGCGCTCAGCTGATAACTCCATTTCGACTTGTTATACACCAACGACACCGCTGGCTGAACCGGCACATTCACATCGCCCTTGAACACCCGGCTGCCATCAGCACACTGTGATGGATTGGCATAATTCCACTTGAACAAGTCGCCGTAACTGGCACGGGTGTCACGATGCTGGCGAACCATCTGCCAGTTCAGCCCAAGATGGAATCCATCATTCATAAACGCCACACCTGCGGGATTATAATATACTCCATCCACCCCAATCGAAGCATCGCGGGCAGGATTGCGGAGGAATCCCACACTCTGATTTGTGTTCGTCACATATCCACCTGCTGTCGCAGTCAGCACTGCTGTACTCATCAGCACCGTTGCCATCGTCTTTTTAATGTCCATAGTCGTGGTTGCTTTTATGTTTTGTGCTGCAAATGTACGGTATTCACAATGAACACAAGTAACAATTTTCGATTTTTACACACCATCTTCACACGGACGAATGGGGGTGCGCAATTTTTTTCCACATTCACTGCACAAACGCACTGCGAATGAGACCTCACCACACATCACATCAACATTCTTCATGATGATATCGCAACCATGTTGTAGATGCATCGCAGCATGAAATGATGGTTTCATGGCATGAAATGACGGTATTGCGGCTTGATACAACTATTTCATGATGCAATACCATGATTTTTGCAGAGGGCATCGTCATTCATTGCAAACCTATTGGACATTGCTTTTATTCACACACATTCTTGCTGAACCTCATAAATTAATTGTAGTACCTTATAAATAAAAAGGAGTAAACGATTGTCATTCCGTAGTTTTTTTCGTACCTTTGTACGCAAAATCTATTATTAACGAAACCAAGACTTAACTTAATAAAATGAGAAGGCTACTTACCACAATCATGCTTCTGGCATCTGTGCTTACAGCATCAGCACAGCGCACAACCGACTCCATTGACCGCGGACTCGTAGCAGTGCCAGCGGCAACCAGCGGCAACTATGTCACATGGCGCAGGTTCGGCGAAGAATACTATGATGTGACTTACAACCTCTACCGCGACGGCACCAAGATTGCCTCGGGGCTTAATGTGATGAACTACACCGACAAAGGTGGCACGGCATCAAGCCTATATGCAGTAAGCGCCGTGGTACGCGGAGTGGAGCAGGAACAGTGTAAGGCTGTGAAACGATGGAACAACCAGTATTTCGACATCAAGGTGAAGGATGTGACAGACCGCAACGGTGCGAATGTCACAAGCCACTATACGCTCAACGATGTAACGGTGGCTGATGTCGATGGCGACGGCATCGTGGAATTCATGGTGAAACGCCCTTGCGACATTGCTGCCGACCCTGCCAACAAGTCGGCATTCAACCGCTACGACTGCTACAAGATGGACGGAACACTGCTCTGGTGGATTGACATGGGTCCAAACATGATTTCGGGAGCCGATGAACAGTGGGACATCATTGCCTACGACTGGGATATGGACGGACGGGCTGAAATTCTGTTCCGTGGTGCCGACAACATGCGCATCCACCATAAGGACGGAACCACCACACAGATTGGTTCGACTGCCGACACACGATGGAGCGGAATGGAATACACCAGCAGCGGCAACGAATACCTGATATATGCCGATGGCGAAACGGCTGTGCCGTATGTCAACATCGCCTACCCTCTTGCCCGTGGCAATGACTCGGACTGGGGCAGCGGCATCATTGGTCACCGCTCGACAAAACACTTCTTTGGCGCTCCATTCCTTGATGGAAGAAAAGCAAGCATATTCATCGCACGAGGCATCTACACCAAGCATGCCATGGTGGCATACGATGTCGATCCCAACACCCACAAACTCACACAGCGGTGGAGATGGGACAACAATGCCAGCGGTGTGTGGTGGGGACAAGGTTACCACAACTATGCCATTGCCGATGTTGACTGGGATGGCCGCGATGAAATTGTATATGGTTCGATGGTCATCGACGACAACGGCAAAGGTCTGTCAACCACAGGTCTTGGTCATGGCGACGCACAACATTGCAGCGATTTAGACCCCTACCGACATGGTCAGGAACAGTTTGCCTGCAACGAGAATGCGCCAAACATGAACTATCGCAACGCTACCACTTCAAAGATTTATTACCGCAGCGTCGGTTCGAATGATGACGGACGCGCCCTTTGCGGCAATTTCACAAATAGTTATCCTGGAAGCGTCGGACGCAGCACTGGCACGGGAATGGTGTCGAGCGTTGCCGACAAAGTCATCAGCGAACTTGGCGACTTCATCGCATGGAGCGACCTGAACAACCGCATCTACTGGGACGGTGACCTCTGCGACGAGGTACTCAATTCGCCAGGAACCGAACGCGAAGCAGCCGTCATCAAGCCAGGCACAGGCCGCCTCTTCACATCCTCTGGCTGCAAGATGAACAACTGGTCGAAGAACAATCCGGGGGCACAGGCTGACATTCTCGGTGACTGGCGCGAGGAACTGGTGCTGCGCACAGACGACAACAAGTATCTGCGCATCTACATCTCGAACACACCGACCAGCTACGGCATCTATTCACTCTGGCACGACCACCAGTACCGTCAGGCCATGGTATGGCAACCGTTAGGCTACAACCAGCCACCTCACAAGAGTTATTTCCTCGGCGAGATGGAGGGCATCACTATGGCGCCACCACCACTCACACTGACAGGACGCACTGAAATCAAGAACGGAGGTGTCATCACCAACGAAGACAAACATTTCATCGTGTGCGAGACATCCGACTCGGAAGTGTCAGTCGAAGACGGTGCCGCACCTTACATCACCACATTCAATGTTCCGTCATGGGTGCAGGGAACTGCAAGCAGCAACACCACAGCCGCTTCTCCAAAGATCAACTACACTTACTACACCTGCAATGTGACAGGCGGCGCATTTGCCGGCAACATGCGTCTGGTGAAGCAAGGCGACGGAACACTCTGTCTGCCTGCTGTCAACGAGACTTACAGCGGCAACACCGACATCTGGGCGGGAACACTGAATTTCGACGGACAGATGCCTAACTCACGAGTTTGGCTCAACCGCTTTGCAGAACTCAACACCAGCGCCACATACGGCAAGAGCATCGAGATGGAGTATGCATCCGTACTGCGTCCAGGTGGCAAAGACCAGAAGGGCACAACCAGTTGCGACTCACTCATCATGCAGTTTGGTTCGCACATTGCATTCGATCTTTACAGCGACGGAACGCAGAGCGATGTCATCAAGGCAAACACACTGGTCATCAACACCAAGAACTGGAAATATGGTCCTGAATTCCTTACACCAGTGTTCGACATCACCTGTCACTGTCTGGAAGGCAAGACACTGTTGGAAGAAGGCAACTACAAACTGATGGAGGTGGCTGAAATCGTAGGCGACCTCGGCAACATCCTCATAAAGGGAATCTCTGGTCAGAAAGCATCGCTTCAATACGAGGACGGCGTAATCTGCCTTGTGGTAGAAGGCATCCGCGACCCATCCAGCATAATCTGGGCAGGCAATGCAAGCAACATCTGGAATTTTGCCAGCACAGAAAACTTCCTCAATGACAACGGTGACAACGACATCTTCGTGCAGGGTGACGATGTAACCTTCAACGACGATGCATCAGAATTCAATGTGAACCTCACTGGCGACCTGCCTGCCGACACCATTACGGTGGATAACACCAAGTCGTATTCATTCTCGGGTTCAGGTGCAATCACAGGCAATGCCACACTGATAAAGAAGAACACGGGAAAACTGACCATATCAACCGACAACACCTACACCGGCGGCAACCACATTCTCGGAGGAACAGTGTCAGTCAGTTCACTCGCCAATGCCAATCAGGCAAAGGGTAACCTTGGCGGAGTGACTACCACTGCTGCAAAATTCACAATTGAAGACGGTGGCACACTGCTCACCACAGCACCAGTCACATGCGGTTCACCTATCAAGTTGGTCGGTGCCGAAGGTGGCGTCATCAACAACTCTGCCGACTTCAACATGAACAAGGCATTCTCAGGCACCACACTGACCAAGAAGGGTGCCGGATGGCTCAAATTCTTCACAAGCAATTCTCTGTCACGCCTTGTCATCACCACCGGCACAGTCGAACTCAGCAGTTGCACATCGCCGGCAAGTCAAGTTGAACTGCAAGGAGGTACACTCCAAGACGACGGACAGGCTGTCAACCACAGCATTCATGTGCCTGAGGGAAAGACCGCAACATGGGTGCTCACCAACACCTACTACACAGCATACGCTAACAAACTCACAGGTGCAGGAACTCTGAAAATCACTCCACGCAACACAGTGAGCCGAGTAAGAATCACAGGCAATTGGAGTGCATTCACCGGAACTATCGAACCAACCACAGCCGACATCTGGCTGCCATTGGACAACAGCAACGGACTGCCAAAAGGCACACTCAACATACCTGCTGGCGTCACTGTGACCAACACGGCAAAGACATTTAAGATTGGTACATTGACCGGTTCGGGCAATCTGGCTCATCCTATTGCCAACTTCCAGAACCAAAGTGGCATTTCCGGCAGCAACACATGGCAAGTGGGTAACGACTCTGCGTCATTCACATTCAAGGGAAAAATCACTGATGCCGGTGGCAGCAACAAGTCGAACTTCGTGAAGGCAGGCACATGCAAGATGTCTGTTACAGGAGCATGGGACAACACCGGAACCGTCAAGGTCAACGGAGGCGAACTCCACATCTCATCGGGATGTGTCCTTGGTACCGGTGCACTGACAGTTGCTTCGGGGGCAACACTGAGTGGACTGACCAACTCTTCCGGCAACCTCAAAAACAGCAGCTTCACCATCAACGGTACAGTTCAGGTGGGCAGCACTGCTACTGCAACAACTGGCATCATGCAGTTCGGTGGCAAGAATGTGACATTCAACGAAGGTTCGACACTCATGGTCGGCATCAACAAGACCAGCGCCACAGCCAAGGTGGCAAAGACTCAAATCAAGAACATCGGCAAGCTCACAATGAACGGCACCATCAAGATTTACCTCGGCACCAAGGCATTGACAAACCTTCAACCTGGCGACGAAATCCAGATATGGGAAGCACAGTCGTTCACCGGAACTCCTAAATTTGAGTTCCCTGCTGGTGTCAACTTCGACACAAGCAACATCAGCAATGGAATCCTCGTCGTGACGATGGTCGATGGCATCAACAGTCTGGTGGCTCCTTCTGCACATCAACAGCACAGCGGTGTGTTCGACATCAGCGGACGCCGCATCGGACACAGCACAGACAAGTTAAGCCCTGGCATGTACATCATCAACGGTAAGAAACAATTCATCAAATAAAACCATCACGATATGAGCATCTTTCAACTTTTCAAGAAGATAAATCCATTTGTTAAGCCATACAAGTGGCTGATAGTCGGTACACTCACCATGACACTGATAGGAGCACTCGCCTCTCAGGTCAATGCCATCGTACTCGACAAGACTGTTGACAGCATCAATGCCCTCATACCACTCGACCCTGCACAATGGAGCAAGGCAGGACGGTTGCTAATGATAATCAGCATCGTGCTGTTAGGCAAGGAACTTTTAGCCGCACTCATCTCGTTTGCGCAGAAATACTATGGCGAAAAGATGCGCATATTCGTGTCGCAGGACCTTGCGCAGGCAGTCATTGAGCGTATGCTGACATTCCGCGTGGCTTATTTCTCGAAGGACGACAACGAACCGGGCAAGTTGCAGACACGAATCGACAGAGGTGTCGAGAGTCTGTCTGCCACTGTGAAAAACTTCTTCATCGACATTCTGCCACTCTTCACCAGTGCCATCTTTGCACTCGTGCTGATGTTCATGGCAAATGTCTATGTGGGACTTGTGGCACTGGTCATCGTCCCCATCTATTTCTGGATAACCTACCGAGAGGCAAAGCGTCTGTCGGGATGGCGCCGCGACCGACGGGCATTCCGTGAGGCAAAAAGCCACGGCATCATGAACATCATCGAGAGCATCACAGTCATCAAGTCGTTCAACCGCGAGCGCATCGAAGGCGACAAGCAACTGGCTCTGCAACATCAGCTGACCGACAACCAGATGCAGACACGCAAACTCAGTTATCTGTATGACGGTCTGAAAAGTTTCGTTGAGCAAATTGGCACTGTGCTCATCATCATCCTCACTGCCTACCTCGTGCTTTCTGACTATCCAGGAATGACCATCGGTAAGATTATGTATCATGTCATGCTGTTCTCAAATGTCAGTGCACCGATACGCCAGTTGCACCGCATCTATGACGACATGAACGATGCACTCATCTATGCAGAAGGTTTCTTCGACATACTCGATGCAAATGGCGAAGTGGAACAGACAGGCAAATACCATCCAGAGAAAGTCGAAGGTCACTTCACCATCAAGAATGTTGACTTCACCTACCCTAACGGCACAAAGGCACTGCACGGCATCAACATGGACATCCGACCGGGAAAGATTACGGCATTCGTCGGACTGTCGGGTGCAGGAAAGAGCACCATCGTCAATCTGCTCGACAAGTTCTATGCCCCCGACTGCGGAGAGGTTATGCTTGACGGAGTGCCACTCAACGAGTGGGACACACAGTATCTGCGCGACAACATCGGACTGGTGCTGCAAAAGAACCATATCTTCGACGGCACAATCGAGGAAAACATCATGTATGGCAACCCTGCTGCCACCCATGAAGATGTCGTCGATGCCGCTCGCCGCGCTTACATCTATGACCAGATCATGGCTTTGCCTAACCAGTTTGAGACAAAGGCTCTGCAACTGTCGGGCGGTCAGCAGCAGCGCATCGCCATTGCCCGCATGTTCATCAAGAACCCACCAATCATCTTCCTCGACGAACCAACGGCTTCACTCGATGCCATTGCCACCGAACAAATCAAGAACTCCATCGATGCCATCAAGCGCGACCGCACCGTCATCATCATCTCACACAGCATCAGTCAGATTATCGACTCCGACCAGATTTATGCACTTCAAAATGGACGAGTGGAACAAGGCGGTACTCCCGATGAGGTCTATCATCAGGGTGGCATCTACAAGGAGATATTCGATGCATCGGCACGCAGCCTCAACATTGAGAAAATCGCAAAAACCATCGAGGACGAGGAATAAAGAGATAATACAGTAATGAAAACTACGCTTCTTTCAACACTGATTTCAATTGCCGCAGTCACTGAGGTTGCAGCACAACGCATACCTACGGGCAACGACTGGATTGATGCCTACAAAGTGACAAACAGCGTCATTCCGTTCGATGTGAATGCCGAAGGCAAGGAGTTTCATGTAAAATGGGGAATGGACACGGCATGGGACGACGAGACCAACATACGCCGCGGCATTGCGTTCATCGGCAAGCAGCAGATTGAACTGGCACGAGCATCGTTCACTCCTAACTACGACCTCACCGCCAGCGGAGAACTGAGCACCCAGCAACGCAACAAACTGCAAAGCCGACTCAACCACATAAACCTCATCGGCAAGCATGTGCAGATTCTGCTCAACGATGACCCGGGAGGCTCTGACGGAATCGTGAACCAGATGTACAAGACCGACCCAATGAACTGGGCACGGCTCATCAACAAGACAGTGGAATACACCCGTGACCATGGTTTCACCGTGGTCAGCATTGCACCCTACAACGAGCCCGACTATGGATGGGGACAGGGTGACAAAGCCGACTTTCTGAACATCTGCAAAGCAATACGGTCGGGCAGTTTCCCGCAACTCGACGACATCCGTCTGTGTGGCGGCAACACTCTCAATGACGACCGGGCACTCGAATGGTACAACTATCTAAAAGAATACCTCGAAGAGGGCAACACTCACCAGTTGGCAGGTTCATTTGCCAACTATGCCAACTTCTTCAAGCAAGTCACCGCTGATGGTAAGATTGGTACTGCCGACGAACTTCATAACATTGGCGAAGCCATCATCGGCATGGAATATGGCATGACACAGGGCATCTGGTGGGGATTTGACGGACTGGCACGAGGCGAACTGTGCCGCGCCACATTCGGCAAACGACTGGCATATGGCGAAGACCGCAACAACTGGACCGTCGGAGCCGTTTACCGCAACACCCTCGACAACCGCATCGAAGCATTTGTCGGCACAAGTGAGCGCCAGGCCAACAAGTCGAGCCATCTGTTTGTCAGCACTGCCCGTGATGTCTATTTCGACGGCTATGGTCCGCAGCGAGCATTTATGATTCAGACACCAGGAAGTTCACAGTACCAGACGGGGCAGACCAATGCCGAGCGAGTGGTCAACATCACATGGGGTGAAGATGTGCAACCATCACCAATCAACGGCACATACCTCTTGATGAATTACGGCACAAAGTTGATTATGGCACCCGCCGGTGGTTCAAGCAGCAACGGTGCATCCATCGTTCAAGTGGCAAACACTCACCGCGACTATATGCAGTGGACGGTTCAGCCCATTGACTCCGCCCATGGAGGCGATTTCAGTTACTACACACTGAAACACACGAAGTCGGGGAAGCAGGCAGACCTCTGGAACTGGAACATCGGTGCAGGGGCATCAATCAACCTCTTCTCGGGTGATGAAGGCAACAACGAACTCTACTGGTTTGAATATGCCGGCAATGGTTGCTACTACATACACAACAAGCACAGCAACATGGTGCTCGGAGTGGAAAACTCCACTCAGGGGTCACAGGTCATCACACAGACAAAGGCAACGACCACGGCTGCCAAGAACCGTCAACTGTGGCGACTCATACCGGATGATGCCGAATGTGAACTTGTGCCACCATCTGCCCCACAGGGACTCACTGCCACACCACAGCCGGCAAGCATCCGTCTGCACTGGCAAGCCAACCCGGAAGCTGATGTCACAGGCTACACCATCCTCCGTCGCAAAGCCACCGATGACATGACCGGCACCGATGCAGAATGGAACACCATTGCCCGCAACATCCCATCGACCGACTTCATCGACAACACCTGCCATAAGGGTACAGCCTACATCTACAAGGTCAAGGCAGTCGATAAGTCAGTCAACACATCCGATCCATCACAAGAAATCACTGCAAGCACACTGACGGACAAGCGAATGATATGCCAGTTGCAGTTTGACAACAGTTTGAACGACATAACGGTCAACCAGTTTGATGCCAAGGCAGCAGCCGAAATCTCGTATGCCTCTACGGCTGTGGCATCAATGCACAAGTCGGGCATCACAGCCCTCAACCTCGATGGCACACGCTTCGTACAGCTGCCCTACTCCATTGCCGACATGAACGAAATGACCATCTGCTGCTGGATGAAACTCAAAACAGGCAACAGCAACGGCGTGCGTCTGTTCGACTTTGGCAACGGCACCGACCAGTGCATTTACTTCACTCCAAGCACAGGCAATGACGCAAAGTTAGTCATCAAGGACAAGGACGACGAGCAGTCAGTGTCAGCAGCAAAGATGACCTCGACAGTATGGCGACACATTGCCATCACCTTCTCGTCCGACTCCGTGAGCATTTATGTCAATGGTGAGAAAGTGGCATCAAGTGCCGACATCAGTCTGCGTCCATCCGACATCTGCCCTACCATGTGTTTCCTGGGCCGCAGTCAATCAGTCAACGACCCTCTGCTGAAAGCCTACATCGACGACTTCCGCGTTTACAACTATGCCCTGACCCAGGAAGAAGTTGCAGCAGTGACCAGCGACCTTGGCGAGGTTGCCAGCGGCATCGTAGTTCCACAGCAGTCATCAGATGACCAGACAAAGGGAAAACACCTTATCGGCACATTCAGCATCAATGGTCAGCGCATTGCAGCACCTCAACGAGGCATCAATGTGGTCAACGGCAAGAAGGTGCTGATATACTGACCAGCACTTGATGCTTATCAGGCAGACAGTCAAAAAGCCGAATAAGAAGCATAACATAAAATGAATCTATCTAACACACCAATTCCATTATACGGAAATACAAACTAAATCAATGAAAACAAAAACTATTAAAACTATCTATCTCATGCTGATGCTCATCGTGGCAGCACCAGCATTCTCAGCATTGAAGGTAACCAACCTGCGCGTCAATGGTCTTGTCAATCCAATCGGTGTGGACAATGAGCAGCCACTGTTCAGTTGGACGGTGTCGGACGGCGACATGAAAGATGTGGAACAGACCACATTCCGTGTACAGATCTACACCAACGCCCTGTGCAGCAAACGCGTGTGGAACTCAAAGCAGCAAAAGTCAAACTTGTCGGAAATCAACGCACCAATGCTCGAAGGTGTTGGAACAAAATACTATTGGAGAGTCGAGATTCGCGACAACAAAGGCCGTATGGTCATATCCAAGCCGGCATGGTTCATCACGGGCCTCAACGGCACAGGATGGAGCAACGCCCAGTGGATTGGTGCTGAACCAACAGTAAAAAGTTCCGAAGCCCCACTTTTCCACAAGTCGTTCAAGGTGGCAAAGAAGAAGATACTCAATGCCCGTGGCTATGTCAGTGCTCTCGGCACATTCGACCTCAATGTCAATGGCAAGCGTGTGGGCACCGAAGGCACCGACGGACAGACAGTGTATGATGAACTCAAAGCCGGATGGACTGAATTTCGCAAAGAGGTGCCATACATGACATTCGACCTCACTGACTATATCCGCAAAGGCGACAACAGCATCGACATACAGATGTCGAGCGGATGGTGGAACGGCAGCATTGCCCGCGACATCTACGGAAAGACACAGAAGGAAGTCATGATGAAGGTCATGGTCATGTACAATGACAGCACTCTCGACAGCATTGTGACCGACCGCACATGGCAATACACCACCGACGGACCACTGCGCTCTGCCGACATCTACAATGGAGAAGAATACGACGCAACACGCACCAACCAGAACCTGTGGCGTTGGCATCCCGTCAGCATCTGCAACGACTATCATGGCAATGTCATTGCGATGCAAGGTCCAGCAGTCAGGGTGAAGCCTCAGTACGAGCGTCAGCCACGCACAGCAGTCATCTACAACAAAATAAAGCATACCGGCACGACATACGGAGCCATCGACACGCTGAAAACTGTGACCAGTCTGCGCCAGATGCACATCGACAAGGGCGACACACTGATTATCGACATGGGGCAGAACATGGTGGGATGGATTGACCTCAACATCATAGGCGACAGAGGCACCCATGTCACATGCCGTTTTGCCGAAATGCTCAACGACAATGGTGATGCCAGCCGACTGAACGACGGACCTGCCGGAAGTCCATATTTCCAGAATCTGCGAAGTGCAAAGGCCACAGTCCGCTATACCCTTGCCGGCAGCGCAAAGGGTGAGCAGTATCATCCATCATCCACCTTTATGGGATTCCGCTATGTGAAGATGTATGCCGACGCCGACATCACCCTCAACTCCGTCAATGGAACTGTCGTGGGTTCCGACATCAACGAATATGGTGAATTCCAGTGTAGCGACTCATCCATCAACGCACTCTACAACAACATCCGATGGAGTCAGCGAGGCAACTTCCTCAGTGTGCCGACCGACTGTCCACAACGCGACGAGCGCATGGGATGGACTGGCGACGCACAGATATTCAGCCGCACAGCGTGCTACAACGCCGACATGCGGGCTTTCTATGAGAAGTGGATGACCGACCTGCGCAACAGTCAGTTTGAGGACGGAGGCTATCCCGACACAGCCCCATTTGCCCACTATGCATCCGACCATGCCAACGCAGCATGGGGCGATGCAGGTATCATCGTTCCGTGGATTGTCTATCAGATGTACGGCAACACCGACATCCTCGACCAGAACTACGAATCCATGCAACTCTACATGTCCTACCTCCAATCGCTCAACGACGAGCAATGGTACTACAATGGTTCGGGAACAAAGTATGGCGACTGGCTTGCATACGAAGACACCGAAGCCCGATACATCAGCGTCTGCTATTATGCCCATGTGGCAGACCTCATGTCACAGATATCAATCGCACTCGGAAAAGAGAACGAGCCTGACCAGTACAGCACCCTCGCCAGCGAAATACGCAAAGAGTTCCGTCGCCGTTTCATGCCTGACGGGCACCTCACCATCACCACACAGACAGCATGCCTCATGGCACTGCACTACAACATGCTGGAAACGGACGAACAATACAACGAAGTGAAACAGATGCTTCGCGACAAGATTGTCAGCAACGGTTACAGACTCAGCACCGGATTTGTCGGTACTGCCATACTGATGCAGACTCTCAGCGAATACGACATGGCCGACCTTGCATACGACCTGCTTCAACAGCGCAGCAATCCGTCGTGGCTTTACAGCGTTGACCTCGGTGCTACCACCATGTGGGAACGCTGGGATTCATACACGAAGGAGGGCGGTTTCAACCAGCACGGAGGAAGCATGAATTCCTTCAACCACTATGCCTACGGAGTTGTAGGCGAATGGATGTACCGCAACATGCTCGGCATCGACATCGACTACACCCGTCCAGGTTTCAGCCACATCCTTCTGCGTCCACAGCCCGACACCCGTACCTCGTTCCCAGAAGGACAGCACCGCATCGACTGGGCAAGCGCTGCAACAATCACTCCATACGGGCGCGTCAGCATGGAATGGAGGCGCGACAAGAACGACAAACTCACCTACGACATCATCGTTCCGTTCAATGCCACTGCCACATTCTACCACCCACAGCCCGACGGCTCCACAAAAGAAGTGGAACTGACCTGTGGACACTGGACATTTGAATAACACGCACCAAAGCACTGACTCACGGCAATGAAATGCTTGGCATAGTGTAATGAAAAGCCTGACATACTGTGTTAAATCATTGTCAAACAGCAACGAAATGCATCGTCATGCAGTGATGAATACATCATCGTGCGGTCATAAATTCTTTATCGTACGGTCGATAATTGTCAATCGTGCGGTGGATAATATATAAAAGGTGTACACCAAAATTCAAAAAGGTGTACACCAAACCGAAAGAAGGTGTACACCTAAATCAGAAAAGGTGTACACCTTTTTATAATTATCGAGCGCTCGTGAGAACATTTACGAGCGCTCGTTAAGGTATTTATCTCCGCTCGTTCAGCAATTCCCCATTGACCGAG
Organism: Candidatus Colivivens caballi; assembly: GCA_018065565.1. GTDB lineage: Bacteria > Bacteroidota > Bacteroidia > Bacteroidales > Bacteroidaceae > Colivivens > Colivivens caballi. The sequence continues at coordinate 52,296 of JAGHSZ010000022.1, read as the reverse complement.
ACCTTTTCCACCTTGAATCCATCAACATATTCAGGATGGAAGTCGGGGCGGCGCGTAGTGATTACGAGGTCCTGGAAAGTGAAGTCGCTGAGACGATACTGGTCGGGCTGAGGGGCAACATTGAAGAACACATCACAGTCGAAGTTGATGCGGCGCATCACGATGTTGTTGCTGTACGACATCGGTGGGTCTTTGCGGTCTTTCAAGTCATAGAACTGTGTCCATGGGCGTACCAGCAGGAAGTTCTTGCCGTTGCCAGTGATGTCCTCCACCGTGATGTACTCATAGTGCTGCGGAGTGTCGGGACGCATTTTGAGCCAGAGGATGTTGGTGGCATCAGTCACCCGGATTCGGCGCAGCACGATATTGTGGTCGTAGATTGATTCGCTGCCACATGTGAGGCATGAATGGCAGAATCCGTATTCACAGTCCTCAATGATGATGCGCTCGTTGCCACCGTTTCCCTCAGTCTTTGAGGGGTCGTCAGCCCACGGTCCCTTACCGCCCTTCAATGCCACGGCATCATCGTTGACCGACATATAGCAGTCCTTGACCAGCACATCGTGACAGGCATCAATGTCAACTGCATCGCTGCTCGGAGCCTTGACAGGCTTTGCGGGAGCATAGATGCGGAGACGGAGAAACTTCACATTCGAACTGTTATAAATATGTGTTGACCAGAACGGGCTGTTCTGTATGGTCACTCCCTCCACACGGATGTTCTTCGAGTTGGAGATGTAGAGCAGGCGTGGACGCTGCTCGTCCTTGTTCGTACACTGCGGATTCCATTCACGACGCTGCCAGAATGCACGCCAGTAGTTCAGTCCATTGCCATCAATCGTCCCCCGTCCAGTGATGGTGAACCCATCAAGTCCGTCGGCATTTACAGTGGCAGGATAGTATTTGCAGGTCTCCCCCTCGATGCGTGTCTTCATCACGGGGTAGTCGGCAATGTTGTTGCTGCCCATCAGCACTGCACCAGCCTCAAGGTGCAGGTGAGTGCCCTGGCGGAAAAAGACGGCTCCGGTGATGTATGTACCTCCCGGCACAACTATCACGCCGCCACCCTCGGATGCCACACGGTCGATAAGTGTCTGCAATTCCCGGGTGTGCACCTTCCCGTCGTTGAGTACTCCGTAGTCGGTCACACGATACTGCTTTCCGAGCGAAGCCACATCGACCGGTGTGATGTCGCTGAACCACTGATCAATCGGTGTGCCGTCAGGCCAGCAGTCAGCCTTGGCTTTGGCATTAACCATCTGAAATGCCATAAGCAATGGCATAAGCAGGAATAGAAGTCTTGTCATAACAAACATTTGGTTTACTGTATTTCTATTAGTGGAGATATGAGATATGAGAGTGAAAAGTGGAGAGATGACAGTGGAGAGGACTCCAACCTCTGAACTCTAAACACTAATCTCTCAACTCTAAGCTCTAAGCTCTCAACTCCAAGCCCTAATCTCTAATGTTAGATGCGCAAAGGTAAGAAAAATTATTTATAAAAGCCGTCAAGTGCCGGCATAATCGGTGTGTAAGTTGCTAATTATCGCATAAACAATTGGGAATTATCCGTTTTTTTTGTACCTTTGTCAGCAAATTGCATAAATATGGACGAAAAAGACATAAACGAACCTATTGAAGAGAACATCGAGGGGGGAAGCGACTTCGGTGCTCCCCATTCCGACTACAACCCAGCCACCATGACCGACGGCATCACGCATCACCTCAGCGGCATGTATCAGAACTGGTTTCTGGACTATGCCTCTTATGTGATATTGGAGCGTGCCGTCCCTCACATCATGGACGGACTCAAACCGGTGCAGCGACGCATTCTGCATTCCATGAAACGAATGGACGACGGACGCTACAACAAGGTGGCAAACATCGTCGGTCACACCATGCAGTTCCACCCACACGGCGATGCCAGCATCAAGGATGCATTGGTGCAGCTCGGACAGAAGGACCTGCTCATCGACTGCCAGGGTAACTGGGGAAACATACTGACGGGTGACGATGCCGCTGCTGCCCGTTACATCGAGGCTCGTTTGTCAAAATTCGCCAACGAGGTGGTGTTCAACCCGAAGACCACGGAATGGAAACTGTCGTACGACGGGCGCAACAAGGAGCCAATCGTGCTGCCAGTGAAGTTTCCTCTGCTCCTTGCACAGGGAGTCGAGGGCATTGCCGTCGGTCTGAGTTCAAAGATACTGCCACACAACTTCAACGAGCTCTGCGATGCCGCAGTCAGCTATCTGCACAACGAGCCATTTGTGCTCTACCCCGACTTCCAGACTGGCGGCTCGGTCGATGTGGCAAAATACAACGACGGACAGCGTGGAGGTTCAATTCGCGTCAGAGCCAAGATTGAGAAACTCGACAACAAGACACTCGCCATCCGTGAGATTCCATTCGGCAAGACGGCAACCACCCTCATCGACACCATACTCAAAGCCATTGAGAAAGGTAAAATCAAGGCAAGAAAGGTCGATGACAACACCGCTGCCCAAGTGGAAATCCTCGTACATCTCACCCCGGGAGTATCGTCCGACAAGACCATCGACGCTCTCTACGCATTCACCGACTGCGAAATCAGCATTTCGCCAAACTGCTGCGTCATCGACAACGACATGCCGCAGTTCCTTACAGTCAGCGATGTACTCCGCCGCTCGGTTGACTACACAAAGCACCTCATTCAGCGCGAACTGGAAATTCAGCGTGACGAACTGCTCGAGCAACTGCACTTTGCTTCGCTCGAACAGATTTTCATCGAAGAACGCATCTACAAGGCAAAGCAATACGAAAACGCAGAAAGCACCGAGGCTGCCTGCGCATACATCGACGAACGCCTTGCACCATTCTATCCAAAGATGGTGCGCGAGGTGACTCACGATGACATTCTGCGCCTGCTTGAACTCCGGATGAAACGCATCCTGAAATTCAACAAGGAAGAGAACGAAGCACTCATCGTGCGCATCCGTGAGGACATCGACCGCATCAACCGCGACCTCAACAACCTGGTGGAAGTCACCGCACAGTGGTTCTTACACCTCAAAAGCAAATACGGAGCAGAACACCCACGACTCACCGAGATACGCAACTTCGACACCATCGAGGCTGCCACAGTGGCAGAGGCCAACCAGAAACTCTACATCAACCGCACCGATGGTTTCATCGGCACAGGTCTGAAAAAGGACGAGTTCGTCAGCATCTGTTCCGACATCGACGATGTAATCATCTTCTACAAGGACGGAACATACAAGGTGGTCAAAGTAGCCGAAAAAGTGTTCGTCGGCGAGACCGAGAAGTCGAAGGCAGAAAAGCGCAAGACCGAAATCATACATGTTGCCGTGTTTAAGAAAAACGACACACGCACCATCTACAATGTCTGCTACAAGGACGGAAAGAGCGGAGTGACATACATCAAGCGATTCAATGTCACATCAATTTCACGCGACCGCGAATACGACCTCACGATGGGCACTCCAAAGTCACGCGTGACCTATTTCACATCAAATGCCAACGGCGAGGCAGAAGTCATCAAGGTGACACTCAAACCTCAACTCAGCTTGAAGAAACTGGCATACGACAAGGATTTCAGCGAGATTGCAGTCAAGGGCCGTGCCTCACGAGGCAATGTGCTGACCAAGTACGAAGTGTTCCGCATCGGTCTCAAATCACACGGAGGTTCAACCCTCGGCGGACGCAAAGTGTGGTTCGACAACGACGTGAAGCGCCTCAACTACGAAGGACACGGCAAGTATCTTGGTGAATTCCTCGGCGAAGACCTCGTACTTGTCATTCTCGACAACGGTGAATTCTACACCTCCAACTTCGACCTCAACAACCACTACGAGCAGAACATCCTGCGCATTGAAAAGTTCGATGCAGAAAAGGTGTGGACAGCAGTGCTGTGGGATGCCGACAACCAGAACATGCCATACATCAAGCGTTTCTGCATTGAGGTGGCATCAAAGCACCAGAACTTCCTTGGCGACAATGCAGGTTCCAGCCTCATCTTCCTCACCGACACAGCCCGACCACGCCTCGAACTGACATTCCTCGAACCCGACACCTTCCGTGGTCCCATGGAGATTGGAGTCGATGAATTCATTGCAGTCAAAGGTTTCAAGGCCAAAGGCAAGCGTCTCACCACCTATGCCCTCGACACCGTCACCGAAATCAAGGACCCAGAGTCCGATTCCAATGACAACAACGACACCCCCACCGACAACAACGGCGAGCCAACTGACACCCCAGTTGGCAGTGATGACGCACCGGCAAGCACACCAGCAAGCAGTGACGACGCGCCAGCCAACGCCCCGATAGGCAGTAATGACGCACAAACCAGCGACAGTGCCCCTACAAGTGCTGCCCCTAACAGCGCCGCCCAATCAGAAGCCGCCCAATCAGAAGCCGCCACTGTGCCTTCGGATTCATCCGAAGGTTCTACCACTGCCCCAGCCTCCCCTGACACCAGCGACACCAGCGACGACTCTGATACCCCTGACTCCGACACACCTCACTATCACGATGAAGGTCCAATCCAACTAACACTCTTCTGATTATGTCAAAAGCCATCATCACATTGTGTCTCATTCTTTTCCCGTTCATCACCTATGCACAGGAAAAGACATATTACCTTGGCATCGGTTCTGCCAATGTGATGGACACATACCTTTCACCATACAGTTACAAAGGATTCGGCATGAGCGTCACACGCGAAGTGCAGTACAGCCACACACTGCACACCCTGTCGCTCTCAGCCTCTTCAATCGAGAACAAGGCTGGCAATGTCGATGCTTATTCGGGCGACATACGCTACGGCATAGCACACCAGTTCGACATCTACCAGGCCGACAACCTCACAGTGAAAGCAGGACCGATGGGCACCATGATGCTTGGATGCGCCTACAACACCCGCAACGGCAACAACCCCGCAAATGTCCACTCTTCACTTATGGCAGGAGCATCAGCACGCATCGACTACGACCTGCACATCTGTGGACGGTCGTTCCCACTGCAATATGTCATCGACTTTCCACTTATCGGCATCGCCTATTCACCCAACTATGGTCAGGCATACTACGAAGAATTCGTCCTCGGCAACTCCGACCACAACATCGTATTTGCCTACACCGGCAACACCCCGTCACTCCGTCAGCGACTGACAGTTGCGTTCCCAGCCGGCAAACACCAGTTGCGCGTAGGCTACCTTGGACAATACGACCAGTCGTCATACAACAACCTTCGCTATCACAGTTATTCACATCAGTTTGTCATCGGACTGACAATGTAGTGACAGCGATTATCTCACACCATTTTCCCCACTTCATTTCGACTTCATTATGAATCACAGAATAGCATCAGTACACTGCATCATCACCATCCTGTTCAGCCTCTTCACCCTTGCATCATGCATCGACGAGGAGTACCCCGCAGACAACACCCCAGAAGGAAACTTCGAGGCACTGTGGCGACTGATGGACGAACACTACTGTTTCTTCGACTACAAGCAGCAGACTCTCAGTGCTGACTGGAACGAGATACACACACGATACCGCCAGAAGATATCGCCAAACATGAACAACGAGCAACTGTTCGAAGTGCTCACAGGCATGCTCGGCGAACTGCGCGACGGGCATGTCAACCTCGGTGCATCATTCAACTATGGACGCAACTGGAGCTGGTGGGAAGACTATCCAGAGAACTACTACGACAGCATTGCCCGCAGTTACCTCGGCCGCGACTACTACATTGCATCAGCCCTTCATTACAAGGTGCTTGACGACAACATCGGATATGTGCGCATATCCTCATTTGACAACGGGCCAGGCAGTGGCAATGTCAGCGACATGCTTCACCAGTTGCTCGCATGCCGTGGTCTCATCATCGATGTACGCAACAACGGAGGAGGACAGCTCACCAATGCACACAACCTTGCAAGCCATTTCATCAGCCAGCGTACCCTCATCGGTTACAATTATCACAAGACAGGAAAGGGGCACAACGATTTCAGCACACCTGAACCAGAGTACCTCGAACCCGCCAATGGCATCATCTGGCAGAAACCCGTGGTTGTCATCACCAACCGCCAGTGCTATTCTGCCACAAACGACTTTGTGAAATGTATGCACACCGTCCCAAATGCCACTCTGCTCGGTGACCAGACAGGAGGCGGTTCAGGCATGCCTTTCACACAGGAAATTCCAAACGGATGGAGTGTACGCTATTCAGCCGTTGTCTCGCTCGATGCCAACCGTCAGCACACTGAATTCGGTATTCAGCCCGACACCGTTGTATCATTTTCCCCTTCCGACCTACAACGGCGCAAGGACACCCTCATCGAGGCAGCAAGGCAGTTGATGAAATGAACATCCTCGTAGCATCCGACTCGTTCAAGGGCACCTTTTCCTCGATGGAAATAGGCGAGATGGTTCGTCGTAAGTTCGCAAACGACACGGTTCATGTCATTGCCATATCCGATGGAGGCGAAGGTTTCTGCGATGCTGCATGCCATGCACTGGGCGGCACACCAGTCAGCCTGACAGTCCACGACCCACTCATGCGCCCCATCGAAGCCCGTTACTGCATTGCCTCATCCGGCATTGCCATTGTCGAGATGGCCCAAGCGTCAGGGTTAACGCTCCTTTCACCATCCGAACGCAATCCCCTACTCACTTCAACTTACGGCACAGGCGAACTCATCCGCCATGCCATCCTTCACGGTCACAGGCAGATAGTTGTCGGTCTTGGCGGTTCAGCCACCAACGACTGCGGCAGCGGACTGCTTGATGCACTTGCCGACACGCGCTACCTTCTCCACGACTGCCACATCACCATTGCATCCGATGTCACCAGTCCACTCTGCGGGCCACTCGGTGCCACCTATGTCTTTGCCAGTCAGAAAGGTGCCGACGAGTCAATGCTCCCATTGCTCGAACAGCGCAACATGGAATTCGGCAGACGCCTCGAAGAGCAGACTGGGCGCAGCATCATCAACACACCAGGGGCAGGAGCAGCAGGAGGCACAGGAGCAGCACTGCTCTCACTGCCACACACTACCATCACACCAGGCATCGACCTGATGCTCAACTGGCAGCGCTTCGACCAGTTGGTGCCACATGCCGACATTGTCATCACCGGCGAAGGATGCCTTGACCGCCAAACCCTTCTCGGCAAGGCTCCGTTCGTCATTGCCCAGCGGACGAAGCACTTCGGTGTGCCATGCATCGCCCTGTGTGGGCGCAACGAACTCACACCAGAAGAGCTGTCAGCATCGCCATTCGCAGAAGTACACACACTGACCGAATGGGGATTATGAAAAAAAGTGTCTTTACCTACCGCCTTATTCCCAATAAATTCGTACCTTTGCAGAAAATTAAGAATACACAACAATGGCAAAACCATCAATTCCCAAAGGCACACGCGACTTCTCACCAGTTGAGATGGCAAAGCGCAACTACATATTCAATACAATAAAGGAAGTTTATGCACTCTACGGATTCCAGCAGATTGAGACCCCTGCAATGGAGAACCTCAGCACCCTGATGGGCAAATACGGAGAAGAAGGCGACAAACTCCTGTTCAAGATTCAGAACTCAGGCGACTACTTCAAGGGACTGACCGACGAAGAACTGCTCAGCCGCAACGCCGCTCACCTCGCAAGCAAATTCTGCGAAAAAGGTCTGCGCTACGACCTCACCGTACCATTTGCCCGCTATGTCGTGATGCACCGCGAAGAACTGGCACTCCCGTTCAAGCGCTATCAGATTCAGCCCGTATGGCGTGCCGACCGTCCACAGAAAGGCCGCTACCGCGAGTTTTATCAGTGCGATGCCGATGTCGTAGGCTCTGACTCACTGCTCAACGAAGTGGAGCTCATGCAGATTGTCGATACAGTCTTCACACGCTTCGGCACACGCGTCTGCATCAAGATCAACAACCGCAAGATTCTCACCGGTATCGCAGAAATCATCGGACAAGCCGACAAGATTGTTGACATCACTGTTGCCATCGACAAACTCGACAAGATTGGCATCGACAATGTCAACGCCGAACTCGCAGCCGACGGCATACCTGCTGACGCCATCGAGCGCCTGCAACCAATCATCAACCTCACAGGCACAAATGCTGAGAAACTGCAAACAATGCGCGAAGTACTTGGTCAGAGCGAAATCGGCATGAAAGGCATCGAAGAGACCGAGTTCATCCTTCGTACACTCGAACAGATTGGCCTGAACAACACCATCGAACTCGACCTCACCCTTGCCCGCGGACTCAACTACTACACCGGCGCCATCTTCGAAGTCAAGGCTCTCGATGTAGAAATCGGAAGCATCACAGGTGGTGGACGCTACGACAACCTCACCGGCATTTTCGGAATGCCAGGACTGTCAGGCGTGGGCATCTCGTTCGGAGCCGACCGCATATTCGATGTGCTCAACCAGCTCAACCTCTATCCAAGCGAGGCAGTCAGCGCAACCCGAGTGCTGTTTGTCAACTTTGGCGAAGCCGAGTCAATGGCATGTCTCCGCGCCATGTCACAGCTCCGTCGTGCAGGCATCAGCGCCGAGATATTCCCAGAGGCAGCCAAGATGAAGAAACAGATGAGTTATGCCAATGCCAAGAACATTCCATTCGTTGCCATCGTCGGCGAGACTGAACTGGCAGAAGGCAAGGTCACACTCAAAGACATGACAACTGGCGAGCAGGCACTCCTCACCGTCGAAGAAGTCATCGAGCGCCTCGGATAGTTACTACTGTACCTGCTCACAACTCTTTAAGTTTTCAGTTCACAGTTCAACAGTACTGCATCTTAAAGTCTTAATTCATAAACAAAAAATTACCGCTTATCTATGAAACAGGTTATACTCTCCATTCTGGCAATTCTCTGCCTCGCATCATGCGAGAAAGCAGAGATTGGTGGTGAATCGCAGCGAAAGACCATGTCAAGGCTGGAATTCTCAGCATTCGCAACATCAATCACCGACTACGACACCCGTGCATCACTGACCGGCGCTAAATGCGCGACACTCGACTTTGTGATATTTGACGAACAGGGAAACCGTTTCTACTCCGTTCAGCAAGACTCCACGAGCAAGCAGTTCGGACAAATCAGCGTCACCGATATTCCTTACGGCACATATTCTGTTGTTGCCATTGCCTCAGACTCTAAAAGCAACACACATGCCAACATTTATTCACCCGAACAGGCAGACTTTGGGGGCAAAGTGCCCGACACATTCTGCAAGTATCTGGAACTGACGGTCAACAGCGAGACACAGATTACGCAGCAGATGGACATGGCACGAATCACAAGCATGTTCCAGCTCATAAGCACAGACACTAAACCAGAAGGCATTGACACCATCCACTTTCAAGTGACCGGCGGCAGCACCAGTTTCAGTCCAAAGACCGGACTCGCCCCAACTGCCGACATCACTGCTCGCGATGTAGTCAGCGACCTAAAAGAATTTACAGGGAAGCGAATAAGCCGCAGTTTCAACACTTTCCTGCCAGCAAACGAAGCCAACCTGAGCATTGTTGCCTCACTCCATGACAACGGCACAGTCCGCTACAGTTATTCACTCCCATCGGTCAAGATGAAAGTCAACTGCCAGACCATCTACACCGGAGCATTGTTCGTTGAACCAAGCGGCAGTTACGCACCGACTTTCACCGTCAACAACAAATACGACAACACTTTCAACTACACATTCTAATCAGCGCATCGCATACCGTCTGCAACGAGAAGAGGCAAAGCAAACGACGGGCATCAGCGTGAATAACGGGCAACACCGCAAAACCACAACTGCGACACTACCGACCACATGAAGGTTCAGTAGTGTCGCAGTTCTTTTTGATTTGTAGGTGTTACCCGATGTTGTGTGGGTAAGTTTTACTATGTATCAGCAGTCGTTATTGCTCAATCGTACATACATCATGATGCTTTTACTGCACAGGTTGTAAGTGCATCGCAGCATGAAATGATGGTATCATGGCATGAAACGATGGTATTGCGGCATGATACGACCATTTTATGATGCAATACCATGATTTTTCATGAAAGTGTAGTCCGCACAAAAAAGCGATGCCACACAATGCGACATCGCTCTATTGTCAGTTATGTGAAAACCTCAATCAGAGGATTCACGGCAAGGCAATGATACTGGCGAGATTATTCACCTGGTACGATTGCGCCTGAAGGACATGCGTCAGCACAAGTGCCACAATCCACACATACATCAGCGTTGATAACATACTTGCCGTCGCCTTCAGCGATTGCTTCTGAAGGACATTCACCTGCGCATGTTCCACACATTACGCAGTCGTCTGTAATTACATAAGCCATAGTCTTCTGTCTCCTTTTGTTTAATTGTGAAGTAAAAAATATTTGTTTCGGGTGCAAAGATACGAAATAATTCATAATCCGTAATTCATTATCGATGTTTTTTTCATCATTGGCGGCATGATTAACACAAATTATGACAGAGAGGGGCAGTTATTACCGTTGTTTTTTGTAACTTTGCACCGTAGAACAAACAACCAAACGACCAAGTAAACATGAATGTAACATTGATAGGTACCGGCAACATCGGCAGTGCCATGGTGAAAGGCTGGTGCAAGAAAGCAGAACAAGGCGAAGCAAACATCGGAAGTGAACAACTCTGTATCACAGTTGCAGAACGCGACGAGAAGAAACTGGAGGCTCTGAAAGCAAGTCACCCAATGCTCAACATCTCGACCGACAACAAGACAGCGACTGAGGGAGCCGACATCATCATCATTGCCGTGAAGCCATGGCAGGTGGAAGGCCTTATCAGCGAAATCAGACCAAACTTGAAAGCCGACACCATCTTTGTGTCGGTTGCAGCAGGTATCACATCTGAGAAAATGGCAGCGATGCTCGCTGGAGGCGACATGCCACAGACATTCCTCGTCATTCCAAACATTGCCGCTGAGTTCGGAGCAAGCATGACATTCATCAGTCCGCTGCCCGGCACAAAACAAGAGGCCATCGACAAGGTGGAAGCACTGTTCAAACTCGACGGTGGAGCCATCGTCTGCGAAGAGAAATTGCTGGTCCCAGGAATGCTGATGGCATCGTGCGGCATTGCCTATGTGATGCGAATGCTTAGGGCACAGGCACAGGCAGGTGTGGAAATGGGATTCTATCCGAAGGACGCACTCGACATTGCCATGCAAACCATGCAAGGTGCGGTGTCACTCCTCCGTGGCACAGGCGAACATCCAGAGGTTGCCATCGACCGTGTCACCACTCCTGGCGGTTATACCATCAAGGGACTGAACGAACTCGACCACTCAGGTGTTGCCAGCGGCATCATCAAGGCATTCAAGACAGGATTATAGTTTGCCATTAGCCATTGGCCATTGGCTTTTAGCAAATAACCGAACAACCATTTTCCCCAAACAACAAAACAACTAATTTACAAAACAACTGTACAGCATATGTTAATAGACCAAATCATTGCTCGCGCCAAGAGCAACAAGCAGCGCATCGTGCTCCCAGAGAGTCTGGAAGAGCGCACCATCACCGCTGCCGACCGTGCCCTTGCCGACGACCTTGCCGACATCATCCTGATCGGTAACAAAGAGGAAATCATGGCACTCGCCCAGAAACTGGGACTCAGCCACATCGATAAAGCCACAATCATCGACCCTGCCACTTCTGAGAAGACAGAGGAATACGCACAACTGCTCTGCGAACTCCGCAAGAAGAAGGGCATGACCATCGAAGAGGCTCGCAAGTTGACACAGAACCCACTCTACTTCGGATGCCTCATCATCAAGAACGGTGATGCCGACGGTCAGATTTCGGGTGCACTCTCAACAACTGGCGACACACTCCGTCCTGCACTCCAAATCATCAAGTGCAAGCCAGGCATCTCGTGTGTCAGCGGTGCTATGCTCATGATTACCAAAGCACCTGAATATGGAGAAGAAGGTGTGCTCGTCATCGGTGATGTTGCTGTGACACCTATGCCTGATGCCAGTCAATTGGCACAGATTGCAGTGTGCACAGCAGAGACAGCAAAGAGTGTTGGCGGATTTGACGACCCACGCGTGGCAATGCTGAGTTTCTCGACAAAGGGAAGTGCAAAGCACGAAGTAGTAGATAAGGTGGTCGAAGCAACCCGTCTCGCAAAAGAACTCGACCCATCGCTCAAAATTGACGGTGAACTCCAGGCTGATGCAGCCCTCGTGCCTTCTGTCGGCCAGAAGAAAGCACCAGGCAGCGACATAGCAGGAAAGGCAAATGTGCTCGTAGTGCCATGCCTCGAAGTGGGCAACATCGCCTACAAACTGGTACAGCGACTCGGTGGTGCAGATGCCATCGGCCCAATCCTCCAAGGTATCGCCCGTCCGGTCAACGACCTCAGCCGCGGCTGTTCAGTTGACGACATCTACAAGATGATTGCCATCACAGCATGCCAGAGCCAGGCTAAATAAGGAGTATTTATCACAGACAAGAACAACTTAATCAAGAATCAAGTGAATAGTCCCCGGTCTTTTTTCGCAAGCACCGGGGCGTTTCACAAAACCATCCATTATGAATATTTTAGTACTCAACTGTGGAAGTTCATCTATCAAGTATGCACTCTACAATATGGATGACCAGAGCGTCATCACAAGCGGCGGAATCGAGAAAATCGGTCTGCCCGATTCATTCATCAAACTCAAAGCTGCAGACGGCAACAAAGTAAAGATTGAACGCGAAATACCGGAACACACAGCAGGTGTGCAGTTCATCTTCGAATGCCTCACACAAGGTGAAAACGCAGTGCTGAACAGTCTGAACGAAATTGATGCAGTGGGTCACCGCATGGTGCACGGAGGTGAGCGTTTCAACCAGAGTGTGCTCCTCACAGACGAAGTGATGGAGGCATTTGCTCAGTGCAACGACCTTGCCCCTCTCCACAATCCCGCTAACATCAAGGGTGTCAATGCCGTAAAGGCATGTCTGCCAAATGTGCCACAAGTTGGAGTGTTCGACACAGCCTTCCACCAGACTATGCCCGACTATGCATTCATGTATGCATTGCCATACGAACTCTACAAGCAGTATGGCGTACGCCGATACGGTTTCCACGGAACCAGCCACCGTTATGTCAGTCAGCGTGTATGCGAGTTCCTTGGTTGCAAGGCAGAAGGCAAGAAAATCATCACTTGTCACATCGGCAACGGTGCATCAATCGCAGCAGTGAAGGATGGCAAATGTGTTGACACCAGCATGGGACTTACTCCACTCGAAGGACTCATTATGGGTACCCGCAGCGGTGACATCGATGCAGGTGCAGTGACATTCCTCATGGACAAACTCGGACTCGACACAGCAGGCATTTCCACCCTTCTCAACAAGAAGTCGGGTCTGCTCGGTGTCAGTGGCGGTTACAGCGACTTCCGCGACATCCTTGCACAGATTGCCGACGGCAACGACCAGGCTCGCCTTGCAAAAGAGATGTACACATACCGCATCAAGAAATACATTGGTGAATATGCAGCAGCCATGGGTGGTGTTGACATCATCCTCTTCACAGGCGGTGCTGGTGAGAACCAGTGGGAAGTGCGCGAAGGTGCAACCAACGGTCTGGAATTTCTCGGTGTCAAGGTCGATGCTGAAAAGAACCACGCATGCCGCGCCACAGAGCAGATTATCTCTGCCGACGACTCAAAGGTTACAGTCTGCGTCATCCCTACCGACGAGGAACTGATGATTGCAACCGACACACTCAACCTCGTGAAATAAGCAACGAAATCGCAGAATGTCACCGGGTGAACGAATCACCCCCACCAAAAAGACGAAAGAGATGCACATCACCGTGCATCTCTTTCGCCTTTTTTGTCCTATTAGTCTTAAGCCCTATTGGCCTCATTGGTCCTATTGACCCATCGGTCCCCCACTATTGTTTAATCTGTGAAATGATGTCGTCACAGGCACAACAGCTACGCCTGAACATCACCACACCAATAAATGCACCAACCAGCAGTCCCACGACCATACCGCCAATCATGAAACATGCCCCTTCTGCGTCATATACCTCTAACAGATTATAGCCAAAGAAACATGCCCACAGCAGCAGAACAGGAATAGCCCAGAGGATGTGGCGCACATAGCGTTGTTTCAGTTGCTTCATTGTCTGTGCCACTGTCAGCAAGTCATCGTTGTAAAGATTCTGTCGGTTGAACTCACGATGCTCGTAGTAGTTGACTGCCATTGCAGCAATCATAAACAATGCTGTGCCAATTATAAACCACATTGACAAGCCCATCCGGTAAAAAGCAAACGAGCCAAATAGAATAACATAAGCACCTGCACAGTATTCAATAACCTGCTGGCGACGGATGACTCCCAGACGCTGGTGCATACTGTTGCGCAGCAGCTTGTCACTGACAATTGCCTCTCTATCCAGCTTTTCCTTCAAGAGCGCGATCTGTTGGCGCATCTCTTCGAGTGTATTCATTTCTTCCATATTCGACGACTTGATTATTTGGTATTCTTTAATTGTTCACGGATTCTAACGAGTTTCACTGACACATTCTTTGTTGAAATGCCGATGATGGCACCAATTTCCTCATAACTGAGGTTGTCAAGCCACAGCAGCACAATGGCACGGTCAATCGGACCAAGCTGATGAATGCGGTCATAAAGTTGCTTAATCTGGCGGGTGTCGCTGTCGTTGTCCTCGAACAAGTTGAGGTTCATGTCGAGTTCCACCTTCTTACCCATTTTCTTTTTCTTTCGGTCAACCGAAATGCATGTGTTGAGAGCCACACGATACACCCATGTTCCGATGCTGCTCTTGCCCTGGAACGAACTGAATCCATTCCACAGATGAATGAGCACCTCCTGAAATAGGTCGTTCACCTCGTCCTCATCGTTCGAGAACATGTAGCAGACGGTGTAGATGTTGCTCCGCTGCTCACGCACCAATTTGGCAAACGCCCTGTTTTCATTACTTTCCATTATTACAAACTCTTTATCCGTTTCACTTCATTAGACGCATCAAATGCTGAAAAACTACACACAATTGTTGAAAAACTACACAATAGGACCGAAAAGCATCAAAAACGGCCTCAATCTTCTGACCTTGTACCACCAATGAACAGTCAGTCCATACAGTGAGGTTAAGATTGAGGCCGTTCAGTCTGCCGTGGTCATTCCCCACAGGGAATCAGCAGAGGTATATGCCGGTTACCACTTCTTGCGGCTTTGCTTCTTACGCTTTTTCAGCATACTCATGACGGCAGCAACAATGACTGCCACTGCAACAACACCGATGATGACATAGGTCATGGCATTGGCATTGTCGCCCTTGACACGGCTCCACATATCAAGCATCTGCTCGGTACGGTCGCCTGAGTCGTGCATCATTGCAGCACGCTTGATGACATCTGAACCAAAATACATCACAGGGTTGAGGCAAACGCTGTCAGCATCTTCACCAAAGAAGAATGAAGCATCGATTGGCGCGAACTCGGTTGAATCCTGCATTTCTTCAAGTACCTCAGGAGTACCGATGGCACTGACATAGCCGATTTCATCCATATTGCGTACAGCAATGTCGCTACGGCAAAGGAAGTTGATGAAGTAGCGGGCTGCCTTTACATTCTTGGCATACTTAGGGATTACCCAACCATCAAACCATACATTTGTACCTTCCTTTGGAACGATATATGCGAGGTCAACACCCACTTCGGCAGCCTCGTCGATTGCCCATGCAGCATCGCCGCTCCAAGTGTAGTTGACCCAGGCCTTCTCCTTGGTCATCTCCTCTTTACCAAAGTCAGCTTCCCAACCAGCGATGTTGTTGCGCACCTCGTCGCGTTTAAGGTAGTTCTCTACCAGTTCGATTGACTCGTCGCTTGCATCATACATCAGTTCGTCACGAGTGATGCGGCCCGAATTGAGGTCGTCCTCACGAAGCATTGTAAGCAGAGTGCTGTAAATATCGCGGAAGGCATCCTTCATGAACAGTTTGCCCTTCAACTTTGGATTTTCGATGGCACGCCATGAGTCAACATCCTCTGCATTGACATACTTTGTGTTATAGAGGAAGCCGGTGGTTCCCCACATGTAACCTACTGCATAGTCGTTTGCATTCTTACCACTGCCGTCAATTTTGTCGAAGCAGTCCTTGATGTAAGGCGACACATTTGAGTCGATGTAGTTAGGAGTGTTTCCGAAGTCCTTGTCAATAGGCAGAAGGAGGTCATTGCGGAGCATACGCTCGATGATGTACTCAGAAGGACATACCACATCGTAGTCCTCGTGACCCTTCTCAATCTTTGAAAGCATCACTTCGTTGATGTCGAATGTCTGATATATGATCTGAACATCTTCGCCAGTCTCTTGTTTGTACCATTCTGTGAACTCATCGAGGATGGTCTCGTCGATGTAATCACCCCAGTTGTAGATTTTCAGCACATGAGCACGCTGTTCATCATTTTCACAAGAAGTGAAAGTGAATGCCACTGAACAAATCAGTGCAAATAATAACAAAATGTTCTTTTTCATTTTTCTTGTTTTGAAATCTATCACCCATCACCTGCAACGATGAAAGATGAAATGGTTGTTTAGTGGTTTAGTTATTTGGTGGTTTAGTTATTTAGTGGTATCGGAGATTATGGGATTAGGAGCATGTAGAGGTTCTAATGTTTTCACTCCATTAGTTCTTTTTCGCAGCCTTGTTAGCCCGTATGTTGATAATAATCAGCAGCACAAGGACCGTAACAAAGATGATGGTCATCAGTGCACGGAGTTCCGGAGTCAGACCTCCCTTGCGTGCATCAGCATAGATATAAGTCGAGAGTGTTTCCAGTCCTTCGTTGCCTTTTGTGAACAGAGTCACAGCAAAGTCGTCGATAGAGAGGGTCAGCGACAGAATCCATCCACTTACCATACCACCTTTCAGTTCTGGAATCAAAACCTTGCGGAAAGCCTGCCATGGTGTAGCGCCAAGGTCGAGAGCCGCCTCATAGATGTTAGGATTCATCTGTGTCAGTCGTGGCATGACACTCAGCACAACATAAGGTGTGCAGAATGCGATATGCGACAGGATCACAGTGGTGTAGCCCTGTGAAAGACCGACTGCAACAAACAGGATGAAAAGCGAAATACCGGTGATGATGTCAGGGTTGAGCATCGGTATGTCGTTCAGGAAAGTGATGATTTTCTTCTTCGTTCCATGCCACTTTGTGATGCCAATGGCAGCCACCGTACCGAGGAAAGTGGAAATGGTCGCAGCCACAACGGCAATGAACAAAGTACTCTGGATTGCCCGTATGAGCGAGTTGTTGACACCACCCGTGAAGAGGTTGACATAGAGGTCGGTTGAAAAACCGGTCCAGTTGCCAAGCACCTTCGAGTTGGTGAACGAGAAGATTGCAATGATAATTATCGGTGCATAGAGTATAATCAGCAGCAGCCAGATGTATGCCTGTGCAAGCATTTTCTTTATCATATCAGACCTCCTTTCTCATCACTGTCAAGATCATCCTGACTAACAAACATCTGTGACACGCCAATGATTACAAGCATGATAAGTGCCAGGCACGAACCATAGTTCCACAGTCCGTTGTTGATGTTCTCCTGAATGGTTGTACCAAAGAGTTTCACCTTATTCATAGTAAGAAGTTCTGAAATGGCGAATGTGGAGATTGTCGGCATGAACACCATCAACACACCACTTCCCACTCCGGGCATACTGAGAGGCAATGTCACCTTGCGAAACACCTGCAACGGAGTGGCACCGAGGTCCTGCGCTGCTTCAACATAAGAGTGATCCATCTTCTGCATCGTGTTATAGATAGGATATATCATGAACGGCAGGAAGTTGTACACCATACCAAATATGAGTGCCCCTTCGCCAAGTGGCAGACGGGCAAAGTCGAACAGTGCGACAGTGGCAAGGGTACGAATCAGCATGTTAATCCACATCGGGAGAATGAACAGGATGATGGCAACGCTCGACTTGTTCAGTTCCTTGTTGCTGAGAATCCATGCAGCAGGATAGCCCAGCAAGAGGCAGAGCACAGTCGTGATCATTGCAATCTCGAGCGAATAAGTGAAAGTGTTGATTGACTCAGGCTCATTCGCAAACTTTACGAACTGATCAAAGGTAAATGCCCCACTATTGTCCTGAAATGCATAGATTGCTACCATCACGAGTGGCAGCAGCACGAACAACAGAAGGAAAATAAAATAGGGAATTGCCCAATTGGAGCGTCTCATTTCTCTATAATAACAATTACAAAATGATTTTATTCAGCCTTTATCACTCTCAGGTCCTCTGGTTTGATGGCCACACCCACAATGTCGTTCTTGTCCCATACATCCTGTGTGTCAACATAGAGTTTGTCGCCTTCGTATGTTGATATGGTCAGATGGTAGTGGTCGCCCTTGTAGAGAATTGCCGTCACCTGTGCCGATGTTGCACCGGCATCCTTGTCGTCGAGCATATCGATCTTGTCGAAATCGACTTCCACCTTCACCTTTGTTCCGGCACTGAGCCCAGTGTCGTTACAAGTGAATCGTGCACCGTCGAGCATCTCGACTTCATTTGCCGACACCATTGTGCCTTCAAATGTGTTGCATATACGCTCCTTCTTCATGACCTGGATGTCCTCTGGTCGGATTGACATTCCGATTTCAGAGTCAACAGGATAATAGCGGTAGTCCTGTACAAGGAGTTCAAAGCCTTCGTTGGTTGTAACCAGCATTTCATAGTGTACGCCCTTGAAGATGCACGATGTGACCTTGCCAAAGAACACAGCCTTTGACTTGTCGTCCTGAATGTGAATGTCCTCTGGACGGACTACTACATCAACTGGAACATTTTCGCCAAAGCCTTCATCTACGCAGTCGAATTCCTTATTGATGAACGACACACGGTGGTCCTTAATCATCGTTGCATTCAGGATGTTGCTTTCTCCGATGAAGTCGGCAACGAATGAGTTCTGAGGTTCATTGTATATGTCAATTGGAGAACCTATCTGCTGGATGACGCCCTCGTTCATTACAACAATAGTGTCGGACAGAGTCAGAGCCTCCTCCTGGTCGTGAGTTACATAGATGAAGGTGATGCCCAGTTTCTGGTGCATCTCCTTCAATTCTATCTGCATGTCCTTGCGCATTTTGAGGTCAAGAGCAGCCAACGGTTCGTCGAGCAGAAGCACCTCTGGCTGATTGATCAGAGCGCGTGCAATGGCAATGCGCTGCTGCTGACCACCAGAGAGTGAATTGACATCACGGTCTTCATAGTCAGTCATGCACACCATTTTCAGTACCTTGCGCACACGTTTCTCAATCTCCTCCTTTGGCACATTTTTCAGTTTCAGGCCGAATGCCACATTATTGAACACATCAAGATGTGGGAACAAGGCATATCGTTGGAACACGGTGTTGAGCGCACGCTTGTGCGGAGGCATGCCAGTGAGGTCCTGACCATTCATTTCGATAACGCCTTCGTCAGCAACATGAAAACCTGCAATCAGTCGCAACAAAGTAGTTTTACCACATCCCGAAGGACCGAGAATTGTGACAAACTCGCCCTTCTTCACTTCAAGGTTAATGTTTTTGAGCACAACCTTGTCGCCAAAAGACTTTGTCAAGTCCTTGACGCGGATAATGCAGTCGCTCATCGGCAATTATTTGAAAAGATTGAAGAAATAAGTAGCTCCGAATGACAGCCATGCCTCGTCCCACTGGTTGTGGAGTGCAGCAGTGCCGTGAATGCGGAGGTCTTGATTGTTCAATGGATAGTAATTAGCACTTACGCCACCATATATTGTATTCTTTTTGCAACCTGCCTCTTCATCGTAGCCGATTCCATACTCAGGAGCAAAACCATTTTCATAGCCGAGTCGGCCCATGATGCTGAATTTGTCGCTTGGTGTGTAAGTCAATGATGCCTGTGCCTGATAGAATTTATGGGTCTTGTCCTCGTTTGGTTCCCAGTATGCCAAGGCATCAATAGTCAAGTCAAAATTATTGTTAAACAAATACTGAGTACCAGCACTCAGCACCTTTGCAAACTTACCACTTGGCATTTCAAGCAGTTGACCAGCGAGCATTGAGCCACCAGTTTCGTACTCTGAACTCAATTGCAGTCCGTAACTGTACATCTTGCTGTCGAAAGGTTTCTCACCATAAGGTGATGCAAGAACCTGCCCAGTCAGTGATGTGTTGTCGTCTAAATCATAGCCGACATTAAGTCCCCATTCATAGACCATCATACTGTTCCAGAAACCAGAAGCAAGGATAGAACCACCGCCACCGATGATGGAATGTGCATCCCAGTCGTCAGCATCTTCCTCGTAGATACCATATGCAGTGGCATACTTACCCAGACCGACGGAGAGTCCGCAGTCGAAATTGTAGTTCACATTTGCCTGGTCAACCCACGATGGCAGGTCGCTGTGGAATGTGTTGTGATAAAGATCCTCTGGATGATAAGTGAGCCAGTGGTTGCTCAAATAGAAAGAAACATGTTTGCCGATGTTTCCCTCGAAGACTGTGTACAGAGTTGGTGTAAACAGATTGTTATCCGCACTTTCGCCATTTCCTGTAGAGAACGACGGGTTAATATCAACTCGCGGAATAATAGTTAATTGCAGACCCTCGTCGTCGCTCTCCTGTTCATGGGAAGAAGCATCAGACTGCGCCTGCAGCGCCATAGCCGAAAGCCATGCGCAAAGTGCAATAAGAGTGGTTCTTTTCATTTAGCATAAAAATGGAACTTTAATTAAACATCTTGACGCCCGCCCATCTGCAATCAAGGCGGAAAATCTGCGCAAAGGTAAGAAAAAAATGTACACACATTAATACATTTATTCATTTTTTTTCACATTTGTGCATATTTATCTGCAATTCATGTCTTTTTGCTATCAATTTGCATTTCTATTCGGCAAAAAAACAGTTGCAGAAACAACGCAGCCAAGTGCTGCACATATGCCACAGCATTTTTTGCACACCACCATGCATTCACATGCAATCATGCGCAGCCATACGCCCTATTGTGCAATTCCTATTCGACTGATTATATACATTTTAACATATGTTTACAGAAAAGAGTGCACATTTATTTGGTAGTTTCAACAAATTGCACTACTTTTGCAGACGAAAATGATGGATGACGAATAAGAACGAGATTGCTCACACCCTCATGTGAGGGCAACAGTATTCATTATTCAAAACAAACTATAAGAACCATATGATTAAGACTCGAAACTTAATGGTGGACACTGCACGAATTCTGTTTGCAAAGAACGGATTCGATGCAACCACAATGAACGACATAGCAGCAGCATCCGGCAAAGGTCGTCGTACCCTCTACACATATTTCAGCAGCAAGGAGGAAATCTATGTTGCAGTAATCGAAAGCGAACTGGAACGCCTGTCCGACCGCATGGAAGAAGTGGCACGCCAGGAGATGTCGCCTGAAAAGAAGATGGCAAAGTTGTTTTTTGCCCACCTCGAATTTGTAAAGGAGACTGTCTATCGCAACGGAAACCTTCGCGCAGAATTTTTCCGTGACATCTGGAAGGTGGAAAGTGTCCGCAAGAACTTCGACCGCAACGAGATGATTCTGTTCCGCCGAGTGATGAACGAAGGCAACGACCGTGGAGTGTTTGACATCCGCAATGTGAAACTCATGGCACGCATAACACACTACTGCCTCAAAGGCTGCGAAGTGCCATACATCTTCGGCCGATTCGGAGTCAGCTCACCCGAGGAACTCTACCCTTACATCTTCCGCATGGTGACCAAGATGTATGGAGCAGACCGCGACAAGGAGCACTTTATGTACTAAATGGTATGGGGCGAATGGGGCTAATAAGACCAATAAGCCCCATTAGGCCTATTAGACCTATGAGTCCTATTAGGCCTATGAGTCCCATCAAGCCTCATTAGTCCCATCCCCCCATCATCCCCACAAATCCGATAATCCCAAACAACCAGATATGAAACTATTAGAAGGAAAGACCGCACTAATCACAGGTGCGGCGCGAGGCATTGGCAAAGCCATCGCCTTGAAGTTTGCCCAGGAAGGAGCAAACATTGCATTCACCGACCTTGCTATTGACGAGAACGGTGAACAGACAGAGCGTGAAATTCAGGCATTAGGTGTCAAGGCAAAAGGTTATGCCAGCAATGCAGCCGACTTTGCGCAGACCGAAGATGTCGTCAACAAGATAAAGGAAGAATTTGGAAGCATCGACATCCTTGTCAACAACGCAGGCATCACCAAGGACGGACTGATGCTGCGCATGAGCGAGGCACAGTGGGACGCAGTCATCGCTGTCAACCTCAAATCGGCATTCAACTTCATCCACGCATGTGCCCCTATCATGATGCGCCAGCGCAAGGGTTCCATCATCAACATGGCGAGCGTGGTGGGAGTTCACGGCAACGCAGGTCAGTGCAACTATGCCGCTTCAAAGGCAGGTCTGATTGCACTGGCAAAGTCCATCGCCCAGGAACTTGGAAGCCGCGGCATCCGTGCCAACGCCATCGCACCTGGTTTCATCGAGACTGCAATGACAGCAGCGCTGCCACAGGAAATCCGCGACGAATGGGTGAAGCGCATTCCTCTCCGTCGTGGCGGCACAGTGGAAGACATTGCCAATGTTGCCACATTCCTTGCAAGCGATATGTCAAGTTATGTCACTGGCCAGGTAATCCAGATTGACGGTGGCATGAACATGTAATACCGACTCCATTCCTCCTTTATATATTTCCTCCTTTATATATTAAAGGCGAGTTCTATAAACACACTCGTTCTGACATATTAAGCAACTCCGTATATCTATTACACAACAAGTGCAGCAAATTCATGGTTTGCTGCACTTGTTTTTGTATATATCGCAGTGGGGTATTATTAGAAGTCGGGCGATTCGCGAATCAGTACAACGACTTTTCGCTGACCACATCGATATTCTTTTTCGAAACCGGATGGATGAAATTGATGGAATAAGATTGAAGGCTGATGCTTCCGTCGGGATTGCTTCGCTTGGCGCCATACTTCAAGTCGCCCTTGATTGGGCATCCAATCTTGGCAAGCTGGCAGCGAATCTGATGATGGCGACCAGTCTTCAAGTCGATTTCGAGCAGATAGTAGTTGTCCAGTTTCTCTATCACACGATAGTGGAGTATGGCTTTCTTTGAATTGGGCACCTCATGGTCGTAGGCATACGACTTGTTTTGTTTTTCGTTGCGCACAAGCCAGTGTGTCAGTTCGTCTTCGTCCTTCGGTGGCTGTTCCTTCACCATGGCACGATATGTCTTGTGTACCTGTCCTTCCTGAAACATCTTGTTCAGTCGCGACAAAGCCTTACTGGTACGGGCAAACACCACCAAGCCACTGACAGGCCGGTCGAGTCGATGCACCACCCCCAGAAACACCTCGCCGGGCTTGGCATACGCCTCCTTAATATATTGTTTCACCGTTTCCGACAGCGGACGGTCGCCCGTCTTGTCACCTTGTACAATCTCCGAGCTGTCCTTGTCAACAATGATTATGTGGTTGTCTTCGTATCTTACGGTCATAGTCTTTTCTGCTATTCAACGACATACGCCTTGATGATTTTCACATCGCCAAGTGGTCGTTCGTTTTCAGCGGTCTTCACTTTTTCTATCTCGAGCACGGTCTTCATGCCTTCCACCACTTCGCCAAACACAGTGTATTCGCGGTCGAGCCAAGGAGCACCACCATGTGTACGGTAGGCACGCTTCTGCTCGCTGGTGTATTCAGCAGGAGGATTGTTGCCCACCTCATACTTTGCTTCGTCAAGGAGTTTTTCCAGCAGGTCGCTCACGCCCTGATGGTCGCGGTTGCGGCGCAACTGTTCCAGTTGCTCACTGTTTGCTGCCACTTTCTTATTGTAGAGTTGCTCTGCCATGGTTTGTTCCACTGCGTTGTAGAGTTCACGCAGACCGTCATCGGTGTATGTGCGTCCGGTGACAATGTAGAACTGGAACGGATCTGACTTCTTTTCAGGATTGACATCGTCGCCTTCGCGTGCGGCAGCCACAGCTCCACGACGGTGGAAGTGGAGCGGGAAGCGGATTTCGGCAGGGATCCATCCGGTGGTATCAACTACAGAGGTGTCACGGTGTGCCTGGCTTGGTTGTTCACCCGTCTGAATCATGAAGTTGCGAATGATGCGGTGCCATGTACACTCGTCGTACCGTCCCTCCTTCACATTCTTAATGAATGCGTCACGGTGAATTGGTGTGTCATTGTAAAGTTTGATGCGTATGTCACCGAAATTGGTTTCGAGCATCACTTCCGTCTCCTTGTTTTCGTTCTGTCCGTTGCATGCAGTCAGTGTCAGAAACGAAATAATCAAAGTGCTGATAATGTTCAGTTTCATTTTATAAATACTTTCTTTCCATTAATGATGTTCAGTCCTCGTATTGGTGCAGCAAGTTGCTGTCCGTTCAGGTTGAATATGCCGCGACGGTGGAGCACCTGTGCCGCATTGATGCGTTCGATGCCCACACTGCCTTGTGGCACGATGTATGGGTTGTGACTCATCCACACCGAATCCTCCACACTGATATATGCCTCGTATGCACTGATGATTTTACCTTCGGGGCAGAATTCAAATCGCTGTTCGTCAGTGTCAAACTTATAGAGTGGAGTTTTCAGGCTGCGCAAGCGTCCGTCGGGGTCACCTGTCAGCACGGCTTCGCCCGGTGCAGGCAACTCGCCTGTCGCTTCCGGCTTAAAAGTGAATGTCACCGTCTGCCCGTCATAGTTGTCGGCAAACTGGATGATGTAACCGCCAGAAAGCAGCGGTGTGCTTTCGTCAAGATAGCAGAAAGGCAACGGATTGCTGCCCAGCGTCCCGCCGAGGAAGCGCTGACAGATGAAATCCACGCCATGAAACAGTTCGAGATTGGTGTATGTCTTTCCGTCAATGATGCCACTGACAGTCACCTTGTCGAGGTCCCACGGGAAATACATTGAGTACATGGCGGAACCTTTCACAGTCTTGGTGGTTGACTTCGTTACAGCAAGGCATGCCACCGAAGTCATTATCATTATCACAAATGTTAGTCGTCTCATTTCTTTATATTATACTGGATGTTGAGGGTTTCAGTTATGAAGGTTTTGCAAATCACACAACTATGGCCGTGGGCCTCCGAGTCCGTCAAGGCTCATTGCATTCAGAATCATGGCATTGGCACGGAGCATCCGTTCGTTCTGTATGGATTCGCCATACGAATTCTGTGTACCGTTAGTCACCTCTTCACGCTGGTTGATACCGCCTGGCCAGAAGTGTTGTGAGTCGCCGCTGATGGACAGCGACTGGTCGCGCATCACGGCACGCAGAGTGCGGTTGGCGATTGGCTTCACCCACTTGCCGTTGACACACAGGCTCGACCAGTTTCCGGCAGTGCCAACACCAAGTCCGTGCGATGTCTCGTGCTGTGCAGTGCCCACCCACTGATAACGGGCATTCGATCCGAAACGAATCCATCCGCCCCATGAGCAGTCGGCAGTCGGCACCCCTGTGTTGTACTCCACATGAGCTGAAAGGTAGAGGTTGGAATAGTTATTATAATAATAGGAGGCAGAATCCATAGCCTCGGTTATGCGGTCGTATGCCCCTGCTGCTTTTGCGCCCTCAACATTCGATGCCCATTGCCATGAGTACTGGCCACCACGAGTGGTGCGGAACATCCGGTTCTCGCCGTAGAACACCCGTCCGTCGGTAGTTTCCACATAAGAGCGGACAAAATAGAGTTCATCGGGTGTGAGCTGCTGGAAGAACACGCCAAACTCACCTTCAAAGCCACTAATTTTGCAGGTGTCACGCGCCACTTCCTTCATGTCGTTGATGGTTGGCAGCGGAGTTGTTGCCATACACACGCCCCACGATTTCAGAGGTTTAGTTCCTTGTACATTAAACTTGCCAAACACCACAGCACCGAGACGGGCACGATTGACCACTGGCATCGTGGTGACAGATGGCAACACCACCTCAGCCTCGAAACAATAGATGTCGCTATAAACAGTGTCGGCATTGTTTGACA
The DNA here is from genome assembly GCA_018065565.1 of Candidatus Colivivens caballi. Taxonomy (GTDB): domain Bacteria; phylum Bacteroidota; class Bacteroidia; order Bacteroidales; family Bacteroidaceae; genus Colivivens; species Colivivens caballi. The sequence goes on along the minus strand of JAGHSZ010000022.1, from coordinate 26,231 downwards.
CGGCAAAGGCACGGACATAGTAGGTCACTTCCTCGGTCAAGCTGTTGACTGTCGAAGAGAATGTGCTGTCAGCTGCTAACTTTGCAGTCGTGCGCAGGCTGTTAGTGCCCGACTTTGGTTCGGGCAGCGGATTCTTGTTGGAATAAGTAAATCCTACCTTCTTCACACCCGCATCGCAGATGTTCAGCACCTTTGCATTAAATGTCACACTGCGTCCGGTGACAGTCGGAGCAGACATCTCAATGACATTCACATTGCCATATTCCGAGCGGGTGACAGTCGGCAACACTTCATCGACAGCATCATCGCTGCACGACACGAACATTATGCCAATAATTGCGGCAACAGCCACAGCCATCGCATTCAAGAGTTTTTTCATACTCAATAATGTTTTAATTTCCACGGTGAATTCATACGCCCCACCTCAATGTTACTTTGCGTGCAAAGTTAAGGTTTTTTCCGAATACAAGCAACTAATTCATCAAAATATCATACATTTAATCTAAAACAACCAATATGCCAAACAATTAAATTCCCTTTCGTGCGCTCATGTTTTCCCTCACGAGCGCTCATAAATGTCAAATCGTGCATAGGATAATTGAAAAAGGTGTACACCTTCCTGAAAAAAGGTGTACAGCAAACGGCAGAAAGGTGTACACCAAAATCCAAGAAGGTGTACACCTTTTTCAATCTTCGAGCGCTCGTGAAGGAAAACATGAGCGGTCGTGAAGGAAAACATGAGCGCTCGCAAGACAAAAGCCCAAAAGCCACATTGCAGTTGCCCTACAAAGAACACCGACGAAGCATAGAAGTCAACTGCCCAAACAGCATGTACACGACACAAAAAGTCAAAACAACAACAAACGCACCAAAAGCAAAGCTTTGTTACACATTTTTCCGCTTGGCAGACCCGCTATTAGCAAAAAACTTCGTATCTTTGCAAAATAATTGTCCATAAGAGTTAGCATAAGCAGGTATAAAGAAAATGAAACGAACTTTTTTACTGACATTGATTATTGTTGTGGTGCTCGTAGGTATGTACTGGTTGCCACAGATCAGTCTGTTCGGAGTAAATCTTCGTCCTGTTGACCTGCTCAGCGAACTCAAAACAGAGGAGGCTGCCGACTCTACTGTGACTGAAAGCCAGGAGGAGGCACAGCGCATCAGACAGGCGCTCGCCATCAGCGACAGCATCCCCGAGGGCATGACTCCGATTGAGGACTTCCGCGACTCACTCAATATCGACCGTGAGATGGACCAGTTCTACAAGGCGTTGCGAAGCGTGAAGAAGCGTGTGGTGCGCATCGCATATTTCGGCGACTCATTCATCGAAGGCGACATCTTCACTGCCAACCTGCGCGAACTGCTGCAAGAGCGATACGGAGGCAATGGCGTGGGATTCATTGACATACACTCGCAAGTGGCAGGGTTCCGCACCACCATCGTCGAGAACAGCACCGGTTGGCAGGACTACAATGCCAACGAGCGCGGCAAGGGGTTCAATCCACAGTTGCAGGGCATCAACTCACGCTACTATGTGCCATGTGGGTCAGCCACAATCAAGGCAAAGGGACAGAACCGCGTGTTTCCTGAACACCTCGACACAGTCAGCACCGCCATCATCTACTTCACTCCCGACAACGGTTTGAAGATGACGGCAATGGTCAATGACGAAGAGGCACAACTGACATATTCCAGAGCACTGGTAGAGCCTGCCGACACCACCGACAGCATGGCACCGGCACCCGAATACACCGACATCCGCAAGGCTGTGGTTCAAGGCAAAATCGGACGATTAGCAATCAATGTGAACGGCAAGGGCAGATTCTACGGACTGGCACTGGAAGGCAAAAACGGCATCATCGTCGATAACTTCTCGATGCGAGGCAGCATCGGCTGGCATTTGGCAACGATTCCTGCCGAGACGCTGAAAGCCTTCGCACGACTGCGCCACTACGACCTCATCATCATGCACTATGGCCTGAACATGGTGACATCCGAAAGTGGTTATGCCGCATATTGTGAGAAATTCAAGAAGAGCATCAACAACTTCCGCAAAGCATTCCCAGAGACCAGCATGCTCATCATCAGCGTCAGCAACCGCGACCAACGCAACGCCAACGGCAAGTTCGAGACCATGAGGGGCATCACCACCCTGGTTGAGGCACAACGCCAGATGGCACAGGACGAGCACATTGCATTCTGGAACTTGCAAAAGGCAATGGGCGGAAGCGGCAGCACATACCGTATGCAGCAGGCAGGACAGGCCAACCGCGACTACACCCACATCAACTTCAAGGGTGGCAGTGTCATCGGACAGATATTCTACGATGTGCTGCAAAACGGCAAATGGAACTACGAACGGCGACATTCCCCGAAACACAGCAGCGGCAAGCAACAGGCAGCCGACCAGTAGCCTGGCAGACAAACCGCCATGAACCGCCACACATCGTTCGCCCCGTTCGCTTCTTAACGACAGAATATGCATTTTGAAATAGATAACATACTGGAACAACTGACTTACGACCCGTCGTCACCAATGATTTTCTCCTCAGGATTATTCCTGTGGATGTTCCTCGTATTCTCTTTCTTATACATGCTGATGGGCAAGACCACAACACTGCGTCTGCTCTTTGTCACAGCATTCTCATATTATTTCTACTACAAAAGCAGCGGTTTCTACTTCTTCCTCCTGGCAGTGGTGACCGTCAGCGACTACTTCATTGCCCGTGGCATCGACAAGGTGCAGAGCAAGGGGGGCAAACGCTGGCTGGTGTCGCTCAGTCTGCTGATTGACCTGGGACTGCTCGCCTACTTCAAATACACCAACTTCTTCGGCGAACTCTATGCCAGCGTGGCAGGAGGGACATTCACTGCACTCGACATATTCCTGCCAGTGGGCATCAGTTTCTTCACCTTCCAGTCACTTAGTTACACCATCGACATCTACCGCGGACAGTTCAAGCCACTCAACAGTCTGCTCGACTATGCCTTCTTCGTCAGTTTCTTCCCGACACTGGTGGCAGGCCCAATCATCCGTGCCCGCGACTTCATCCCGCAGATTCGCCGTCCACTCGAAGTGACACGCGAAATGTTTGGTGCAGGCGTGTTCTACATAGCCGGTGGTCTGTTTAAGAAGGCAGTCATCAGCGACTACATCAGTCTGAACTTCGTGGAACGAGTGTTCGACCAGCCAGCACTTTATAGCGGATTCGAGAACCTCATGGCTGTCTATGGCTATGCATTGCAGATCTACTGCGACTTTTCAGGTTACAGCGACATGGCAATCGGTATTGCGCTGCTGCTCGGATACAGGTTCCCACTCAACTTCAATGCACCTTACAAGTCGGCATCCATCACAGAGTTCTGGCGCCGCTGGCACATCAGTCTGTCGTCATGGCTGAAAGACTACCTCTACATATCACTCGGAGGCAACCGCCACGGCAAGTTGCGTCAGTATCTCAACCTCATAGTCACAATGCTGCTCGGCGGCATGTGGCACGGAGCAAACCTCAACTTCATCGTCTGGGGCGGAATGCACGGAGTGGCACTGGCTCTCGACAAGATGAAGAATTCGCTGCTCCACCGTCCAAAGAACTATCAGAGCAAGGGAGTGATGCGAGTCATCGGCATCATCATCACCTTCCACATCGTATGCCTTGCATGGATTTTCTTCCGTCAAAGCGACTTCGACAGCGCCACCGCCATTCTGCACCAGATTGGCACTCGGTTCAACCCACAACTGGCAATGCAATGGATTGAGGGTTACTGGGAGGTTGCAGCACTGATGGCACTCGGATTCATACTCCATTTCCTGCCGACACGCACTTCCGACTGGATGCGGCGAATGGTGACACGGATGCCACTGCCGGTACAGGCGCTGCTCATCATCGTCATCATCTACATCGTCATTCAGGTGAAGTCGTCCGACATCCAGCCATTCATCTATTTCCAGTTCTAAAACAAATTTTCTCACAATGATAAAGTCCATCAGCATTGAACACTACGCACTCATCGACCAACTGTCGATTGAGTTCCACAATGGTTTCTCTGTCATCACAGGCGAGACCGGTGCTGGAAAGTCCATCATTCTCGGGGCTATCGGACTGCTGCTCGGACAACGCGCAGACTCCAAGTCCATCAAGACGGGTGAACAGCGATGCACCATCGAAGCCACATTCGATGTCACCGACTGCAACAGTCTCAACCAGTTCTTTGCTGACAACGACCTCGACAACGACGGACACGAGTGCATCATCCGCCGTGAACTCACCGCAACTGGCAAGAGCCGTGCATTCATCAACGACACACCAGTAGCACTCGCACAACTGAAAGAGATAGGCGACCAACTCATCGACATTCACTCACAGCACAAGAACCTGTTGCTCGGACACGAAGACTTCCAGCAAGGCATCGTCGATACCATCGCCGGCAACACCGACGAACGCAACATCTACCGCCAACTCTTTGACGACTACAAGCAAGTGTGCCGCCAACTCGACACACTCATCGCCAGTGCCAACAAAAACCGCGACGACGAGGACTATATGCGTTTCCAGTTGCAGCAACTCACCGAAGCAAGTCTCTCTGCTGACGAACAAGATGAACTCGAAGCAGAGGCAGAGATGCTCAGCCACGCCGAGGACATCAAGGAGGCACTGTTCACAGCCCGCAGCAGCATCACTGCTGACGACGAGGCCGACACCCTTTCTGCACTTAAACAAGGCATAAACGCCCTCAACAACATATCGTCGGTGTTCACGCCTGCCACTGAACTCTACGAACGGCTCAACAGCAGCTACATCGAACTGAAAGACATAGCCGAGGAACTGGCGTCACAGACTGACAGCATCGAGTGCGACCCGTCACGGCTGCAATATGTGAACGACCGGCTCAACCTGATTTACACGCTGCAACAGAAGCACCATGTCAGCACCATTGCAGAACTCCTCACCATTCAGGACGAACTGGCAACACGGCTCGATGCCATCGACAACTTCGACGAACGAATTGAGGAACTAAGCCGCGAACAGGCAGCAAAGCGCACAAAGTTGCTCGAACAGGCAGCAGCACTGACTCATACCCGTACACTCGCAGCACAGGACATCAAGGCACGGATTACCGACACACTGGTGTTGCTTGGTATGCCTAATGTACAGTTTGAAGTCAGCATCACCCCAAAGGCAGAACCCGAAGCCGACGGCATGGACCACATCGCCTTCATGTTCTCAGCCAACAAGAATGTACCGGTGCAGAACCTCACACAGATTGCATCAGGAGGCGAGATCGCCCGTGTAATGCTCGCACTGAAAGCCCTCATTGCCGATGCAGAGAAACTGCCGACAATCATCTTCGACGAAATCGACACAGGCGTGTCGGGCAACATCGCAGAAAAGATGGCAAACATCATGGCAGACATTGCCAATGCCGACCGACAAGTCATAAGCATCACCCACCTGCCACAGATTGCAGCAATGGGCAAGCACCACTACAAGGTGTTCAAGGACGACAACATGTTCTTCACCACCACACACATATCAGAACTCAACAAGCAGCAGCGCATCGAGGAAATAGCACACATGCTCAGCGGTTCGACACTCACGCAGGCAGCCATCGACAATGCCAAAGAACTGCTGCGAATCAAGCAGTAAGCGCATTGCTGACAGCACCACTTTCATCACACGAACTTCAACAACCAATAATATGACAATGAAAAGGATAATCACACTCGCAGCAATCTTCGCACAATGCCTCATAGGCATGGCACAGGAAGCACCGACACAGGGATGGGCAAAAAAGGCACTGAAATCCATCATCTCAGTCAACACATACGACCAGGAGCAGAATCTGCTGCACTCCGGCACAGGATTCTATGTCACAGGCAACGGCATCGCTGTTGCTGACTACGATCTGTTCCGCAATGCTTACAGCGCAGTCATCATCGACCAGGCGGGCAACAAGAGCAATGTAGTGCGCATACTCGGAGCCAACGACACCTACGGACTGGTGAAATTCAGCACCGATGTCAACAAGTCCACTCCGCTGACACTCTCCAAGGAAAAACTGGCAGAAGGCAGCAAACTGATGATACTCCCATACTCCAAGAGCAAACCAGCCACCTGTCCTGCCGCCAATGTGAAAAGCATTGAGACTGTCAACGACAGCATCCCTTACTACACACTCGACTACCCTATCGATGCAAAATATGCAGGATGTCCCGTGTTCAACACTGAGGGCGAAGTGGTTGCCACCTTGCAACAACCGCTCACAAACAAAGGCTACGCCATTGGCATTGACTTTGCAAAGAACTTGTCAATCGGTGCCATCTCAACAAAGGTTGACAACTACGCACTCAACAACATCAACATCAAGAAGGGATTGCCTGAGACAAAGGAAGAGAGCCTGGTGTACCTCTATTTTAAGAGCAACACTGCTGACAACGACGAATACATCGACCTGCTCAACCTTTTCATCGACACATACCCCGACAATGCAGAAGGCTATCTGCGCCGTGCCACCCCACTCATCGACACCTACAAGTTCGAAGAAGCAGACAAAGACCTCCAACACTACTACGAACTGGCTGCCGACAAGGCTGACGCCAACGCAAAGATTGCAGAAATCATACAGGCGAAACTCACTTATCAACCCGACTCTGCCTATGCGAAATGGAACTACGATGTAGCCGTTGATTATGTCAACAAGGCCATCGAAGCCTCACCAAAGTACGAGTACCGTGCGCTCAAAGCAAAGATACTGATGGCAAAGCAGGACTTCGACGGAGCATACGACATCTACGACCAGATGAACAAGTCGGAAGAACGCTCACCTGCCACCCTCTATGCAGCAAGCATCGCAAGCGAGAACCGTGGCGACAGCACCGCTGTACAGATAGAACTGCTCGACAGCGCCATCGCCATGATGCCGACTCCAATGCCTGCCGAAGCCGCCACCTACATCATGCGCCACGCACTGTTGCTCACACGCGTCGGCAGATACCGTGATGCAGTTGCCGACTACAACAAGTACAGTTATCTCAGCAACAGCAGCGTCAACCACAAGTTCTATTTCGACCGTGCACTGCTCGAAATCAACTCCAAGATGTATCAGCAGGCACTCGACGACCTCACCACAGCCACAAGCCAGGCACCTGGCGAGCCACTCTATCTGCTCGAACTCGCCGCACTCCAGTTGCGAGTCGGCATGAACAAAGAATGCATCGAGTCAGCAAAGAAGGCAATGCAACTCAATCCACAGTCATACGATGCCTACCGCATACTGGGCTATGCACAACTCGTAGTCGGCGACAAAGTCAACGGCAAGGCAAATCTGCAACGCGCCATCGACATGGGCGACGAAGCAGCAAAAGAACTGTTGAACAATTACAACAAATAAATGCCCCAAGAGCACAATCACAGTCTCCAAGAGCACAATTACAGACGCCAAAGAGCATAAAGACGCCAAATATGAAATATTCCAGCCTCATAAACTCCACAAAAGAGATTGCCCGTCTGTCGCGAGCAGTTCTGTTTCACGAATACTATGGCGATGATGCACTGACACTCGCAACCGAAGAGTGCCTGCTGCACGACACCATCGTCAAAGGCAAAATCCTGAACGAAGACGACGCCGACAAATTCATCAAGAGCCTTGACGACATACGCAAGAGTCTCAGCACCGATGTCGAAGCAGCCTACAACGGCGACCCTGCTGCCAGCAGTTTCGACGAAATCATCTGCTGCTACCCAGTGATGAAAGCACTGATGAACTACCGTGTGGCACATGAATTCTACAAGATGGGAGTTGACCTGATTCCACGCCTGCTCACAGAAATGGCACATTCCGAAACCGGCATCGACATTCACCCAGGAGCACAGATTGGCGACTATTTCACAATCGACCACGGTACTGGCGTAGTCATTGGCGAGACCACCATCATCGGCAACAATGTGAAACTCTATCAGGGAGTGACACTCGGTGCAAAAAGTTTCCCACTCGACGACAACGGCAACCCCATCAAGGGCATCCCACGCCACCCTATCCTCGAAGACGGAGTCATCGTCTATGCCAACTCCACCATTCTCGGCAGAATCACCATCGGCAAAAACGCAGTCATCGGAGGCAATGTGTGGGTAACCCGCGACATCGCTCCTGGCGAAAAGGTTACACAATACAAGGGATAAGACCAGAAATTTGCCATTGGCACAAAACAACTTAACAACTAAAACCACCAAACCACCACATATGAAACTGATAGCAAAGACATTTGCAGGCCTTGAAGACCTGCTGGCAAAAGAACTGATTGAACTGGGTGCCGACGATGTAGAAAAAGGCATCCGCATGGTGTCGTTCACAGGCGACAAGGCAATGCTTTACAAAGCGAACTTCTGTCTCCGTACAGCAGTGAAAGTCCTTGTTCCTATTCTTGAATTCAAGGCAAGCAATGCCGACGAAGTTTACGAAGCAGTAAAGACAAAAGTAGAATGGGAGAAATACCTCAATGTGAACAGCACATTCCTCGTTGACGCAGTCGTGTTCAGCGAAGAGTTCCGCCATTCGCGCTTTGCAGCCTACCGCGTCAAGGACGCAATTGCCGACTATTTCCGCGAAAAGACAGGTAAGCGCCCAAATGTAGGCATCAGCAACCCTGACCTACGCATCAACCTCCATATTGCAGAGCACGATGTATGCATATCTCTTGACAGTAGCGGCGAAAGCCTCCACCACCGTGGCTACCGTGTCGGCACAGTGGCAGCACCACTCAATGAAGTTCTTGCAGCTGGCATCGTCATGACAACCGGCTGGGACGGACAAAGCGACTTCATCGATCCTATGTGCGGTTCAGGAACCATCCTGATTGAAGCAGCACTCATCGCACGCAACATCTACCCGGGAGTATTCCGCAAGGAGTTTGCATTCGAGAAGTGGAACGACTTCGATGCCGACCTCTTCGATGAAATTTACAATGACGACTCACAGGAACGCAAGTTCAATCATAAGATTTACGGATACGACATCAACCGCCAGGCAGTTGCCATCGCACAGGAAAATGCAAAGTCGGCAGGTGTGAGCGACATCGTCACTATTGCCCAGCAGGATGTACGCGACCTTGAACCACAGCAGATGCCGTCCATCATGGTAACCAACCCACCATACGGCGAACGAATCACAACCGAAGACATTCTCGGACTCTACGCCGACCTGGGAAAGACTCTCAAACACTCATTCGCAGGTGGTGACGCATGGATTTTCAGTCTTCATGAGGAATGCTTCGACAAGATCGGTTTCCGCCCTTCCACACGCATCATCCTCTACAACGGTTCACTGGAATGCGAACTGCGCAAATACCAGATGTTCGAAGGTAAGTTGAGCGACCGCCGACAGGAAGGACTCGACATCAAGTCGGCCGAAGACCGTGAACGCAACTTAAAGTTCAAAGGTCACAAGCAAAAGAAAGAAGACACCAAGGGCGAAGAGGAACGCGAACTGACTGACGAGGAACTGCTCACACAGCCATCTGCTGTATTCAAGAGTGGACTCGGACGCCGCAACTTCAAATGGGGTGACCGCCGTCCTGACTTTGGCGATGATGACGAGCACTACTTCAAGGCACGCCCATTCAAGAAGGAAAACCGCCACGAACGCGAAGACAACGAAGAACGATCATCCGACCACAAGCGCTCCGACCGTACATACGACCACAAGCGCTCCGACCGTACATACGACCACAAACGCTCCGACCGTCCATCCGACCGCAAGCGCTCTGACCGTCCATCCGACCACAAGCGCTCCGACCGTCCATTCGACCGCAAACGCTCCGACCGTCCATCCGACCACAAGCGTTCTGACAAGCCATTCGACAAGAAGCGCTCTGACAAGCCATACGATCGTAAGCATTCCGACAAGCCATTCGACAAGAAGCGCGAAAAGAGCAACAAGACTCAACGCGGTGGTGGCCGTCTGTCGTTCGACAGCGAAGGCAATCCAATTCTCTAATTAAAGTGAAAACAGGCCCTCCACATCCCTCCCTTTCAGGGCAGGGGCAGAATGATGCAGGATGGAGGAGTGCCAAGTAACCACTCCTCGTCCTGAAAGGAAGAGGTTGGGAGGAGGTCATAGGTATGGAGAAGGTCTGGTCTAATAGCACCCCATGTTGTCAAAGGCGAACAAAATAATGTCATGGCTATTTCCTGTCATCCTTGTGGTGGCAGGAATAGTTTATTATGTGCTTGACCCCACACAGCCAAACACATGGGCACCACGGTGTCCGTTGAAACTGCTGACAGGTTGGGACTGTCCGTCATGTGGAACACAGCGGGCATTCCACAGTCTCCTTCACGGTGACATCCTCACAGCCTTACATTATAACCTGTTCATGGTCATTTCGCTGCCCTTTGCACTGCTGGTGGTGTTGGCATCATGGTACAACTTCAACCACAGGTTCGACCGTCTGAACCGTATGCTGTGCAACCGCTATGTGCTGATTGCCTACATCATCCTTTATTTCATGTGGTGGATAGTCAGAAACATCCCTACTTCTTCTTTTTCTTGATAGGTTTAGTGATTCCTTCGGAGAACTTGATGAGAGGAATCGACCCGTCTTCATTATATTCAAATTCCTCGATGCAAGCCGAGCGGTTGAATCCTCCGCCACCAGGCAACTTGCCGTTGTGGTAGAAGATGAAGTCGTGTCCCTTGAAGTTGATGATACCGCCGTGGATTGTAAAACTGTTTTCAGCCTCATTCAGAATGCGTCCGCCATATTTCCAAGGGCCATTGATGCTGGTGGCAGTAGAGTAAGCCATGTGTTCAGGTACGCCTCCGGCGGCATACACGATGTAGTACAGTCCCTTGCGCTTATACACCCATGGTCCCTCTTCGTAGTTGGTCTTCCAGATGGTGTCGCGTACCTGCCAGTCGTACTTGCGTTTACGAGGTCCAAACGCATCTTCGTCCTTTGTGTTGACCTCTGTGATTTCACTGCCAAGCGAAATCATGTCCTCATTCAGTTTTGCATACCACAGGGCGTTGTTTCCCCAGAAGAGGTAAGCCTGACCGTCGTCGTCAAGGAATACGGTAGGGTCGATGTATCCCCACGAACCAGGAACGAGCGGTTTGCCCAGCGGATCAACATAAGGACCTTCGGGTTTGTCGGCAACAGCCACGCCAATGCCCTGAATCTTGCGTGCCTGATCGGTTGCAGTGACATAAGCGTACCACTTGCCGTTGCGCTCGATGAGTTGACCTGCCCAGGCATCATCACCCTGCTTTGCCCACTTAAAGATGGTGAGGTCGAAGATGACGCCGTCGTTGCCGAGAGGTTTCCAGTTGACCATGTCCTTCGACTCATACAGCAGCCATTCCTTCATGTGGAAATAGTCGTTAGGTTTGTCCATGTCATGGTCAGCAAACATATAGACCTTGTCACCATGTACATAAGGTGCAGGGTCGGGAGTGAAATGTTCCTTGATGATAGGGTTTTGTGCATTGCATACCGTCGATGCCCCAAGCATCAACAGCGACAAAAGGAATTGATGTCTCATAATTAGTTAGTTGATAATAAAGTTAAAAATTAAAAGTTAGAAGCCCTTCCACCTGCCCTCCCTTTCAGGGCGGGGGCAGAATGATGCTGGATGTGGGATTGCCAAGTAACCAATCCTCGTCCTGAAAGGAAGAGGTTGGGAGAAGGTCTGAGGTATGGGGAGGGTTTGTTTTCACTCTTCACTTTTCACTACAAGCATAGCCTCTGTCCCTTGCCCGTGCAAAGGTAATAAATAATTAGGAATTGATGGTGGCATTGAGGAAATAAATTTGATTGTTTCGGCATATTATATATTAAAACGAGGTCTGTCGCCACTTATGGGCATAAAAATCACCATTTTTTGTATTTTCTCTTCGTCACTTCCACTCATATTGCCATTTATTTTGTATTTTTGCAACGGCATAGAGCATTTAGGGCTTAAAAGTTAAACCAAACCTATTAACAACCAATAATTATGAACATTAAGCATCTTATGACGGTGGCTGCCATCTCAATCTGCCTCCCAGCTATGGCTCAGTGGGGAGGTCCACAAGTGAAGTCAACCGTAATCAATGCAGACAACACTGTGACTTTCAACTATCAGAGTGCAACAGCCAAGGATGTGAAGGTCAGCGTGCAGTTTGCTGGTGAAAAACAAATGAAGAAGGGCGACAACGGCGTGTGGTCAGTAACTCTCGGTCCTGCCGAACCCGACATGTACCCTTACTGCTTCATCGTTGACGGAGTGAGCGTGATGGATTCTCAGAATCCTGACTGGTTCCCTAACGAAGGTTTCAAGAACAGCATTCTCGACATCCGCGGTGACAAGGAACTGATTCATGCTCTGAAAAATGTGCCTCACGGCAGCGTTGACTACATCAGTTACTTCTCAAAGTCAATCAATGGCTGGAACAACGCAATCGTATATACTCCACCATTCTACGACCAGAACCCAGGCAAGAAGTACCCTGTGTTCTACCTCATCAGCGGAACGACCGACACAGAAGAAGTGTATCACAAGGTGGGTCGCGTCAACTTCATCCTCGACAACCTCATCGCCGAGGGAAAAGCAAAGGAAATGATTGTTGTGCTCCCTTACGGCAACCCGACAAACCTCTTCAAGGGACTCCCTCAGAAGTCGCCTGCCGGCGGCATGATGAACATGTTCCAGGACAAGTTCAGCACCGACCTCAACGACGACCTCATGCCGTTCGTCGAAAGTCACTACCGCACCATCAACGATCGCAACTCACGCGCCATCGGCGGTTTCTCCCGTGGCGGTAACCAAGGCTTGGCAAATGGTCTCAGCCACCTCGACAAGTTCTCATGGCTCTGCTCTTACAGTTCGTTCACACAGACCAACATCCCTGGCGTTTACGACAATGCAGAGGAAACAAACAAGAAGATCAACCTCTTCTGGCTCGGCGTCGGCACCGACGACTTCCTCTATGGTAACGCCAAGGACTATATGGACTTCCTCGACAGCAAGGGCATCAAGACTGTCAAGGAGTTCACCACTGACAAGTTCGGACACACATGGATGAACGCCAAGTACTTCCTCAGCAAGTCACTCCCACTCCTCTTCCAGGACAAGAAGGACCGCAAGGAACTGAGCAACCCAGAGAAGAAGACAGCACCTGCCATCGCTAAGGAAAACGGACAGTTCCTCACCCCTGAGGTCATGGCACGCACATTCCCTCGCGGTGTCACATCTCCTGAATACAATACCGACGGAACGGTTACATTCCGTTTCCTTGCCGACAACGCACAGAGCGTACAGCTCGACTGCCAGATGTTTGGAGAACGGAAGCAGATGACCAAGGACGAACAAGGCACATGGACCATCACGGTCAAGCCAGAAGTACCAGACATCTACCCTTATTGCTTCATCGTTGACGGCATGCAGGTGACTGACCCTCAGAACATGTACATCTTCCCTAACGAAGGTTTCAAGAACAGCCTTGCTGATGTCCGTGCTGCGGCACCTACCATGCAGGACATTCAGGATGTACCTCACGGCAAGATTTCATATCGTTACTACCACTCCGACCTCGGTTTCGACCGTCCTATGTGCGTCTATACCCCAGCCGGCTACAATCCTGCCGACAAGACGAAGTACCCTGTACTCTACCTCATCCACGGTATGACCGACACCTACGAGACTTGGTGGAAGGTCGGACGTGCTAATGTCATCCTCGACAACCTCATTGCGCAGGGCAAGGCAGAGAAGATGATCGTCGTGATGCCATACGCCAACCCATACCCTGAGATGCAGCTCCGCAAGCTCACCGACCGCTACGACCCTATGAACACCGACATCGTAGTCAAGGAAATCGTCAATAATGTGATGCCATTTATCGAGAAGAACTACAATGTGAAGGCTGATGCCGACCACCGCGCCGTAGCCGGTTTCTCACTCGGCGGCCGCCAGACACTTGCCACAGGACTCGGACATCCTGAACTCTTCCACTATGTATGCGCCTTCTCATCAGCCATCTTCGGCGGCGAATGGGACCGCAACTTTGATAGCGGCACCTATGCAAAGCCAGAACTCATCAAGAAGGAAATGAAGTATCTGTGGGTAAGTTGCGGAAAGGCCGATGGCCTGTGCAACGGCACCCAGGGCATCGACAAAGCCCTCACCGACAAGGGCATCACCCACACTGCTCACTATTCAGAAGGTGGACACACATGGATGAACTGCCGCGACTACCTCGAGGCAATCGCACAGAAGCTGTTCAAGTAAACAAATACGGTAATTAATCAGTTAGCGGTTAGTGGATATAGGTTTGCGAGTATGAGAAAATACTCCGACCTATAAGCACTAACCGCTAACTGTGTTCATTCATCCAATAAACTGGACGAAGACATATCTGAGGATGAAAAGTACTGCAAGTACAGCCATCGTGGCATTGATTTTGCGGTACTTGCCACAAATCACATTGAGCAGCACATAAGTGATGACACCGAGCATGATGCCGTCGCTTATGCTGTATGCAAACGGCATGAAGAAGATGGTGACGAAGGCAGGGATGGATTCGGAGAAGTCTTCCCAGTCAATGCCCTTGACGGGCGAACACATCATCACGCCCACAATAGCGAGTACAGGGCCAGTTGCTGCCGATGGAATGGCAAGGAACAGAGGGGCGAAGAAGAGTGAGAGGAGGAAGCACACGGCAATAGTAAACGAGGTTAAGCCTGTGCGTCCGCCGCTTGCGATGCCCGATGCACTCTCGATGTATGTGGTTGTGGTGTTAGTTCCAAGACACGCACCTGCGGTAGTTGCCAAGGCATCAGCCATGAAGACGCGTGAGGCGCCAGGCATCTTGCCGTCCCGGTCAACCATGTCTGCCTTCACAGCCAGACCTACCACCGTGCCCATAGTGTCGAAGATGTCGAGGAAGAGGAATGTGAAGACAACAATGAGCATGTCCCATGAAAACACCTGCGACCACTCGAACTGACAGAATATAGGAGCGACCGACGGAGGTGCCGATACCATTCCGCTCATTTGAGTAACACCAAGCGGAATGCCAACGATGGTGGTGAGCAATATGCCTATCAGCATTCCGCCCTTTACACGGAGCACGACAAGTGCCGCAGTCAGAATGAAACAACCAAGGGCAAGCATTACGGCAGGGTCGCCCAAATTACCCAGTGCCACAGCAGTCGATTCGTCTGCCACGACAATGCCCGCGTTCTTCAATCCGATGAGTGCGATGAAGAAGCCAATGCCCACGCCTATGCTTCGTTTAAGGCTGTCGGGGAAGGCATCGACGATGAAATTGCGCACATTGGTTGCTGAAAGCACTATAAATATCAGTCCTTCAATCAGTATGGCAGTCAATGCGAAACGCCAACTGTACCCCATGCTGACGCAGACTGTATAGACAAAGAAAGCATTAAGTCCCATGCCGGGAGCCAGTCCAAACGGTTTCTTGGCATAGAACGCCATAACCATCGTACCCACAACCGCAGCAAGTGCCGTCGCGGTGAATACGGCATCGGCTGGCATACCTTTGTCCGCACCGAGAATGTTGCCCAGGTCGGCAAATATACTTGGATTGACGGCAAGGATGTATGCCATAGTAACAAATGTGGTAATGCCCGCAATGATTTCAGTCTTTACGCTGTGCTTCGAATGGTCAAAGCCAAATAATTTCTTTAGCATATCAGTAAGTATTTAGCAAGTCCTACGCGGAGAATGGTTCACTGAATGAGCACTCATGGTGGACGAAGGACTTATGATTATTAGTAGTTTGATGGCAAAGTTAGCAATTTAATCTTATTTAACGACACGCATCGTGAGAAAAAGTATGAAGAAGCACTAATTTACCATTGCCCATGTTACAATATGAAGAACGAAATGCGTACGGTGGCACAGACAAAAACATACGGTGGCGCGGACAAAGTAGTACGGTGGCGCGGGCAAAGTAGTACGGTGTCGCAAGCAAACACATCCGTATGATTCGAGCAAGTCACCTATATGATTTAGTCAAGTTACCTATATGTTTTTTGAAATACATCAAAGCGATTTTGGCAACGTACCAATAAGTCTGAAATCAGGCAGCCATGCGTTTCAGCTTGCTCATAAATATAAATAGTGGTGAAAAGGCCGTATCAATGCATATTTTTCGCAAATTATTCATAATTCCTAATCCCTAATTCCGAACTTTTTATTACCTTTGCACCATTATGAAAGGCCAGATAGAGCATAGCGGAACTGTGGAAAGCATAGAGGGAGGGTACATTCACGTACGCATCACTCAAAGCTCGGCTTGTGCCGGCTGTACGGCACGCTCGCTCTGTCAGTCAGCAGAAAGTAAGGACAAGATAGTGGAGGTCGAAGCCACAAGTAGCAATCCTGCCCATGCTGCCGAACGTCGGAACCATCCCGACGGCCGTTCCTTCCTCACAGGAAATACCGATGAGAAGCAGCCGGAGAACCAACAAGGCATCGCAGTCGGCGACTCTGTCATCGTCTATGGTTCTAGTGAAATGGGGCACACGGCAGTAGTGCTGGCATTCGTCGTGCCACTGGTACTGATGGTCGGAACGATTGCCTCGGGCATCAAGGTCATGGAACTCAGCGAACCAGCCAGCATAGGACTGGCGTTCCTCGCACTCGCGACCTACTACTTCGCGCTCTGGACACAGAGGGCTCGTATACAGAAGAATTTTGTGTGGAGAATAAAAGGTTACAGACAATAACACAATCATCGCACGATGGAATTTATCACAATAATCGTCTTGATAATACTCGGAGCTGTAGTCGCCTTGTCTGCATTGGCACTCATAGTCATTTTCATATTGAAACTAACTAACAAAAAATAATAAACAAAATAAACAAACTATGGTAAATGTAATTCTTACTGCTGTACTCGTGCTTGGAGCCGTGGGATTGATATCAGCACTCGTGCTGTTTCTCATCTCCAAGAAGTTTGCAGTAAAGGAGGATCCTCGCATCGGTCAGGTGGCAGAACTGTTGCCTGGCGCCAACTGCGGTGGATGCGGATTCCCTGGTTGTGGCGGCATGGCAGCAGCATGCGTCAAGGCAGCCGACGGAGGCGACCTCGGAGGTCTGGCCTGTCCGGTTGGCGGCAACGAATGCATGGCCAAGATTGCCGCAGTGCTCGGCCTGGAAGTCAAAGCCTCAGCACCAAAGGTGGCAGTGGTCCGCTGTAACGGCAGCTGCGAGAATCGTCCACGCGTCGTCAAGTACGACGGAGTTATCAACTGTCGGATTGCCAACACCACCTGTCAGGGCGAAACGATGTGTCAGTATGGATGCCTTGGATGCGGTGACTGCGTCAAAGCATGCCAGTTCGGAGCAATCCAGATGAACCGTGAGACTGGTCTGCCAGAGGTTGACCGCTCGAAGTGTACCGGCTGCGGCGCATGTGCAAAGGCATGTCCACGCGCAATCATCGAAGTGCGCCAGGTAGATGAGAGCAAGGTCGGCATGATGGTGGAGTGTGTCAACAAGGACAAGGGCGCCAAGGCCATGAAGGCATGTGCCGTTGCCTGCATCGGCTGCGGCAAGTGTCAGCAAGTCTGCGGCAGCGACGCCATCACAGTCGAAAACAATGTGGCATACATCGACGCAGTGAAATGTACAATGTGTCGTGCGTGTGAAGAGGCTTGTCCGAAGGGCAGCATCGTAATGCTCGGTCAGCCACACAAGGTGGTGGCAAAGCCTGTTGCAAAACCTGCTGCTAAGGCAGCTGCAACAAGTGGCAGCGACAGTGCAGCAGCAAGCGCCGCAAAACCAACCAACATCAAGCCTTACGAAGGCGAACTGAAAGTTGACTTCAACGCGCCACTGCTCCCTTCACAGCAGTTCCTGCTCCACGGAACCATCGACCTCACCCCTGCCCAGTCGGCAGGTGCCAGCGCAGAGGCAGTCAAGAAGAGCTATGACGCACCATTACTTCCATCACAACAAATACTTTTAGGCTTATGAAAACATTCAGAATAGGCGGTGTACATCCCGCAGAAAACAAGTTGTCGGCTGCCCAGCCCATCAAGGTTGCCGAACTGCCTAAGGTAGCAGTGTTCCCCCTCGGACAGCACATCGGTGCTCCTGCAAAGGCAATCGTCCAGAAGGGTGACAAGGTGAAAGTAGGTCAGATGATAGCAGAGGCAGGCGGATTCGTCAGCGCCCCAATCTTCTCGTCAGTGTCGGGCACAGTGGCAAAGGTTGACACCATCATCGAGGCAAGCGGCTATGCCAAGCCAGCCATCTTCATCAATGTGGAAGGCGACGAATGGATGGAAAGCATCGACCGCACCGACACACTCGTGACACTGAACGACCGTCTTGAACTCACAGACAAAGAAATCATTGACAAGATAAAGAATGCCGGCGTAGTCGGTATGGGCGGTGCATGCTTCCCATGCCATGTGAAACTGATGCCGCCTCCTGGCAGCAAACCTGAGTGGGTCATCATCAATGCAGTGGAATGTGAACCATACCTCACAGCCGACCACCGTCTGATGCTCGAACATGCCGACGAAATACTCGTGGGTGTGACTCTGCTGATGAAGGCTGTCAATGTGAAGAAGGGCTACATTGCCATTGAGAACAACAAGCCTGACGCCATCGCACTGATGACCGAGAAGGCAAAGGCATATCCCGAAATCGAGGTTGTTCCGCTCAAAGTGAAATATCCACAGGGCGGCGAAAAACAACTCATCGACGCAGTCGTAGGCCGTCAGGTGCCAGCACCACCTGCATTGCCAGTAAGCGTGGGTGCCATCATCCAGAATGTAGGCACAGCCTTCGCCGTCTATCAGGCTGTCATGAAGAACAAGCCACTGTTCGAGCGCATTGTCACCGTAACAGGCAAGAGTCTCAAACAGCCAAGCAACTTCCTCACCCGCATGGGAACACCAATGAGTCAGCTCATCGACGCATGTGGCGGTCTGCCTGAGGACACAGGCAAGGTCATCGGCGGCGGTCCGATGATGGGTAAAGCACTGCTCAACACCGATGTGCCAATCTGCAAGGGCTCGTCGGGCGTGCTCATCATGAACGACAAAGAAGCCAGCCGTGCCGAAGCCGACCCATGCATCCGCTGTGGCAAGTGTGTCAGTGCATGTCCTATGGGGCTCGAACCATACCTGCTCAGCGCATGCACCGACCAGCAGATGTGGGACCGTCTGGAAAAGGAGGACATCACATCGTGCATCGAGTGCGGCTCGTGCCAGTTCACCTGCCCTTCACACCGTCCACTGCTCGACTACATCCGTCTGGGCAAAAGCACAGTGATGGGAATCATCAGAAGTAGAAACGCTAAATAATCAAGACAATGAACAAACTCACAATATCATTATCACCACATGTCCATAGCGGTGACTCCGTTAAGAGCAACATGTTTGGGGTGTGCATTGCACTCGTGCCTGCAATGATATGCTCATTCGTGTTCTTCGGACTTGGTGCCATTGCGGTGACAGCCGTGTCTGTTGCCTCATGTGTGTTCTTCGAGTGGGCCATCGGCAAGTACATGCTCAAGAACGCAAAACCCACAGTGACTGATGGTTCTGCCATCCTCACAGGTATGCTCCTCGCCTTCAACATGCCGTCAAACATTCCACTCTGGATTGTTGTCATCGGTGCGTTGTTTGCCATCGGAGTTGTCAAGATGACATTCGGCGGACTCGGTTGCAACCTCTTCAACCCAGCACTTGCAGGCCGTGCGTTCCTGCTCATCTCGTTCCCTGTGCAGATGACCAGCTGGCCGGTTGTCGGACAAGGTTTCACCACCATCGACGGAACAACAGGCGCCACACCACTGGCACTGATGAAAGCAGCCATTAAGGCAAAGGATGCAAGCATGCTGCAAGACCTCCCAAGTGCATGGGACATGCTCATCGGCAACACCAGCAGCAGCGTCTTTGGCGAAGGTGCCATGGGCGGCGGATGTATTGGTGAAGTCTGCGCACTCGCCATCATCATCGGCCTCATCTATATGCTCGCACGTAAAATCATCACATGGCACATCCCTGTTGCAATCTTCGCCACAGTTGCCGTGTTCTCAGGACTGCTCCATCTGGCAAACCCTATCTACGCAGGTCCAGTTGAGCAGTTGCTCTCAGGCGGTCTCATGCTCGGTGCCGTATTCATGGCAACAGACTATGTCACCAGCCCAATGTCAAAGAAAGGCCAGTTAATCTATGGTGTGGCAATCGGTTTCCTCACAGTCGTCATCCGTACATGGGGTGCCTACCCAGAAGGTATGTCATTTGCCATTCTCATCATGAATGCCTTCACTCCACTTATCAACAACTATTGTAAACCAACACGATTCGGGGAGGTAGTCAAGAAATGAAAAAGTTGAAGTCATCATTAACCAACATGGTCTTGGTGCTGACCATCATCAGCATCGTGGCTGCATGCGCACTGGCAGCAGTCAACAGCGCCACAAAGCAGCAGATTGAGAACATCAAGGCTGAAAACCTCGCAAAGAGCATCAAGAAAGTGCTCAAAGTAAGCGAAAGCGAACCACTCGAAGTGACCGACAGCGAAGTGACCGATGCCGAAAACAATGTGTTTGTGCTCCACACCACTGACAAGGGCGTAGCCATCGAAAGCACACAGAACGGTTTCGGAGGTCCATTGAAGGTCCTTGTCGGATTCGACAGCGAAGGCAACATCCTCGGCTATTCCATCCTTGAGACATCCGAGACTCCAGGCCTCGGCATCAAGGCTGCTGAATGGTTCCAGGAGGGCAGCAAGGGCTGCATCGTGGGCAAGAACCCAGCAACAACCCGCATGGGTGTGACCAAGGGAGGCGAAGGCGACATCGACGCCATCACTGCTTCCACCATCACTTCACGCGCATTCCTCAAGGCAGTACAGACTGCCTACGACCAGACATTTGGTAACAACACTGACGGCACCACATCAGCATCACAGAAAGGAGGCAACAAATGAACAACCTGAAAGTATTATTCAATGGCATAGTTAAGGAGAACCCAACATTCGTGCTCCTGCTCGGTATGTGTCCTACACTCGCCACTACCACAAGTGCCATCAACGGAATGTCAATGGGACTGGCAACAATGTTTGTGCTTATCCTCAGCAACTTCCTCATTTCGCTCATCAAGAACCTCGTTCCCGACATGGTGCGCATACCGTGCTACATCGTCGTCATCGCATCCCTCGTGACCGTGCTTCAAATGCTGATGCAGGCTTATGTCCCTGACATCTACGAGACCCTCGGTCTGTTCATTCCGCTCATCGTGGTCAACTGCATCATCCTCGGCCGTGCTGAGGCATTTGCAGCAAAGAACAACCCAGTGGCAAGCATCTTCGACGGCATCGGCATCGGCATTGGCTTCACCCTTGCCCTCACCCTTCTCGGAGCCGTCCGCGAATTTCTCGGAACAGGCGGTGTGTTTGGTTTCACACTCCAAGGCGAACAGTACGGCATGCTCATGTTCGTACTCGCACCAGGAGCGTTCCTCACACTCGGTTATCTCATTGCAATCGTGAACAAGATTAAGAAGTAAAAAGACACTATGGAATATATACTTATTTTCATCACAGCGATTTTCGTTAACAATGTAATCCTGTCACAGTTCCTCGGCATCTGCCCATTCCTTGGGGTGTCAAAGAAGATTGAGACTGCCGCCGGCATGGGTGCAGCCGTAACCTTCGTGCTCACACTCGCCACCATCGTGACTTACCTCATTCAGATATATGTGCTCAATCCTTGCGGACTGGCATACCTCCAGACCATTGCCTTCATCCTCGTGATTGCAGCATTGGTTCAGATGGTCGAAATCATTCTGAAAAAGGTCAGTCCTTCACTCTATCAGGCACTCGGAGTGTTCCTCCCACTCATCACCACCAACTGCTGTATTCTCGGTGTTGCCATTCAGGTAGCAAGCAACCAGTACGACAGCCAGGGCCTTGAATTCGGACTCCTGCCAGGCATCGTCTATGCCATCAGCACTGCCCTCGGTTTCGCCTTGGCAATGATCATCTTTGCCGGACTCCGTGAGCAACTCCTGTTTGCCCGCATACCAAAGGCAATGCAGGGAATGCCAATCGCACTCATCACAGCCAGCCTCCTCGCTATGTCGTTCATGGGATTCAGCGGAGTTGACGGCGGACTCAAAGTGCTGTTCGGCATCGAATAAAGCCAAAAGCAAATTTGCTGATTATGCATCGTGCGCAGTACATTGCACACAATGCGTTGTACATAGTGCATGATGTGTTTTACATATAGTGCATCATGCAACAGAAAGCCCCATTTCCATGTTGAAGATTGGAAATGGGGCTATTTATTTGCTGAGAGTGGAGAGGTTCGAGTGGAGAGTAATGAGTCATGGGTAATGGGCAATGAGCCAAGAACCATACCCCATAAGTCATGAACCCGTATTATTTCTCCGAGCTACTGACATAGAACTCGGTGATTCGCCTGATGGCCCGTGTACACACCGGACAGAAGTCAAGTACCTCATTGATTTTCATTCGGCACTCCTGTGCAGGACGGTAACATCCCTTGGTCTGGTAGCCCGCGCCCTCAAACACGCCGACCACCCCCACACAGGCATTCAACCGTGCCATAGCCTTTGCGTCATTGCGGTCAACAGTCTTATAATGTGGCACTGACGGGTCAAGGGGAGTGGGAATCGGCTGACCTTTCGGCATCATGTCCTTCCACTTCGAATCAAAGTCGCACAGTGTAGTCACATTGGGTTCCCACGGTTCCACATCTGCGGGATACCATTCCGAATCCATGTCATCGTAGGCATATTCGTCAGCCAGTCCACCATAAGCATGGCCGAACTCATGCACCAGCACCTGCTTGAATGTGGCATGGTCGGAAGTGGAGAATGTCACCTGGTTGTAGATGCCTCCGCCTCCATACAGGTCACTGTTCACCAGTACCACAATATGTTCGAACGGCACTCCGCTCAACTGATTGTAGATGTTCTGCATCTTCTCGGTGGTGAGGTAGCGGTCAATGTGGAACGTGTCGTAATGGCAGCCGATGGCGGTGTCGTGCCATATACCTTTGCGCGGAACCGAAGGACCGCTGTCAGCCGAAGGTGCAGCCACTGCCACCACATTAAACCGCTGTTTCATGCTGCTGAACGGTTCGCGTTCGAAGAGCGCATCGGTAGCACGCTGACTGTCTTTGTAGAACTTTTCCATCTCGTCGGCAGTATATCCATCAGCAATGATGGCAATGTCAACACAGTCGGCAAGGTTGACTTCATCATCTGGCCTTGAATTCATGCCTGCACCTTTCCACACATATTTGTAAGGCAAGTGGCGCTGTCCATTCTGGCGAATCAGCACATCCTGCGGGTCAATGGTATGTGTAGCCTCGGTGACCACACGGCGGTGGTTGTCAGTCAGGGTTACGGTCACATCCACCTTTTGTTTCGGAAACGGAATGTTGTAGCAGGTCTCAAACGAGCGGTTGCCTTCCTTTGCCTCATTTTCACGAAGCCACTCCTGAAACAGCGTGGAGAATGTCCACACATATATTATCTTATGTGTGTCGTGGTCGCGGACAGTCAGTTGTCCGTTGCCTTCAAGAAAGGTCTCGTCGAGCCGTCCTCTGCGTCCAGCCCATTTATCCTGACGGTACATCTGGTCAAGGAAAATGTATTGTTTGGCAGCATCGCCACCAAACACATAGTCGAGCCGAAGCGTTTCATTTTCAAAATACTGGTTGAAATCCACCTGTGCCATTGTGTCTGCGCTCAGCGACAGCATTGCAATCGCAGCACATGCGCGACCTATTGGCAACATACGGGTGAAGAGTCCTGAAAAAGTCATAAGCATAGTTTTATCTGGGTGCAAATATAGTACAAAAACAAGATATAACCAAGTCTATGCCTGAAAAAGAAGCAAGACAAGGCAAACGAATCCGTCTGCCTTGTCTTGCTTTTAATTATTTTAACTTTCGCAAGTTCTTGCTCAGTTGACGAATCGCCCTTGCGGGCTACGAATCGCTTCGTTACGAATCGCTTCGCTACCAATCGGTTCTTCGCAAACTCAGAACCTACAAGGTATCTTTGTAGATATTGAGCTTCGCGAAATATCGATTCGTAGGGACGAAGTCCCGATGCGTCTTTCGTTTTTCGTGCAAGTGGAGCTTGCGAAACTTGTGTAATTATGATTTCTTACCTGAAACTTATTCTTCGCTGAGGTCGATGGCGTATGTGCCAGTCTTGCCCGAAGGGTATTTACCCCAGATGAAGAGTGAGTTCATCTCCGACTGTGAAGCAGCCTTGAGGGCAGATTCCACATCGTTCACATCCTTGATGTCCTGATTGTTGATCTTCATGATGATGAAGTCCTTCTGCACACCAGCGTTTTTGAGCAGACCGTCGGAAATGCTTACTACCTGGACACCCTTTGTCATGTTGAGAGTCTTCTTCTGGTCATCAGTCAGAGGTTTGAACTCTGCACCAAGAATGTCGAGTTTGGCAGCCTTCTGCACTGTGGTGTTACCCTGGTTGTTGCGGAGAGTCACGCCGAACGACTTGTTTTTCTTGTCGCGGATGACACCGATCACCACCTTCTCGCCTGGTCTGTACTGTGTGATGGCCTCTTGCAGTTCCGACATCTTGCTTACCTTCTTGCCGTCAACCGACACGATGACATCGCCATCCTCGATGCCTGCCTCCTTGGCAGCACCACCTTCAGCAACCTCGGCAACATAAACACCTTCGTTTGTACCAAAGTCCTTGTCAAACTTCTCGTTCTTCTGCTTCTCAGAGTCGATGTATTTGTTGAGGTCGAGTCCGCTGATGCCGATGAGTGCACGCTGAACCGTACCATACTCTTTGAGGTCGGTCACCACCTTCTTCATGATAGTGGTCGGAATGGCAAAACCATAGCCTGTGAAGTTGCCAGTCTGTGAATAGAGCATTGCGTTGATGCCCACCAGTTCACCGCGTGCGTTGACCAGTGCGCCGCCCGAATTGCCAGCATTGATGGCTGCATCGGTCTGGATGAACGACTCAATGCCGTTCTGTGTAGCACCCAGCTGACGCGCCTTTGCACTGACAATACCTGCTGTGACGGTCGATGTGAGATTGAACGGATTGCCAACTGCAAGCACCCACTCGCCCACCTTCAAGGCTTCGCTGTCGCCAATGACGAGGGCTGGCAGGTCGGTGGCGTCAATCTTGAGAAGTGCGAGGTCGGTAGTTTCGTCAAGACCGATGACACGGGCAGAGAATTCACGGTTGTCGTTGAGTGTGATGTTGATGTCGCTGGCATTCTGAACCACATGGTTGTTGGTCACGATGTAGCCGTCGCTTGATATGATGACACCACTGCCACTTGCCTGACTCTTTGGAGTCTGGACCTGCTGACGCTGACGGCCACCATTGCCACGGCCGAAGAAGTCGCCAAAGAAGTCCTCGAATGGGTCATAGTATTCGCGAGTCTCCACTCGTCCGGCAATTGTCACCTTTATATATACTACTGAATTGCATGCCTTCTCAGCAGCACCAGTCAGGTCGATGTGCTGTTGAGGCACAGCGCTGACATTCGATGCCTGCATAGGTTCTGCCGTCTCGCTTGTCCTGAGCCAGTCATTGCTGACTGTCACAGCTTCGTTGCGATGAGAAGCCATGTGGTTGTTAACAAAATTCAGTGCAAACGCACCAGTCACTCCTGAGACCAGAGCCACTGCAAGCACTGTTCCATAAAAGCGTTTTGTTGTCTGTTTCATAATTCGATTATCTTTAAAGTGTTACTAATTTGCATTACCTTTCATTTTGCTCATGCATCAAAATTGATGCCAAAATTACTACATAGTTTAATCATGGCAAAGCATTTCACACTTTTTAAATCAATATTTCGCATTATTTAACGCTCCTTAAACATTCGTTAACTCAACTTTCGCAAGTCCTTGCTCAGTTTACCTATCGCCCTTACGGACTAATTGTAGAGGTTGAGTTTAGAGCATTCACATCTCTCTGCACAGAGAAGGTTTAGTTTTTTCTTCGAACACGAAATACACGAAATTTACGAAATTGTTTCAACACAGAGAAGGTTATCACTTATCTATTTGACAAACCTTTTCACAGAGTGTGCCGTTGGCACATGGAGAGGACACTGAGTGCGGGTGTCTAAAATCTCACGCAGAATTCGCAGAATAAAAGGAAATCCGTTCACTCCGTGAAATCTGCGCAATCTGCGTGAACCAATAAACCTCGTTTTATCTTTTTC
>JAGHSZ010000031.1 GCA_018065565.1 Candidatus Colivivens caballi | reverse complement strand
TTGCTCAGTCCCTCCTGTGTTAATGGTATAAACTTTATCGTTCCGTCGCTGTTAAAGTGCATGTATTCGGCACACACGCTGCGACGGCAGTCACCGCCTGGCTGACCATTCAGATTGTACGAGCCATCGTGATAGATGTAGTACCACTTGCCCTTGAACTGAATGACAGAAGGATGGATTGTGAAGCCACGGTTGGCAGAGGTGCTGATGAAGCCTCGGTATGTCCAAGGGCCTTCGATGGATTCGGCTGTGCTGTATGCCATCTGCTCGGGTTGTACGCCTGGTGCATCGCTGGCATATACATTATAGTAATGTTTGCCATGCTTGAAGAGCCACGGACCTTCGGAGTAGTTGCGCAGAGGCACCTTGCGAATCTCACCGTCAAGTTCAGTCATGTTCTTTTTCAGTTTCACCATGTAGCAGTCGCCATTGCCCCATGCCATCCATGGAGTGCCATCGTCGTCGATGAGTACCGTAGGGTCGATGTCGGCATTGCCACGGTGTGAGTCGGGAGTCATCTTGTCGGTGATGAGCGGTTTGCCGTCGGTGCGAGCAGGATGGAACGGACCAGTTGGGGAGTCGCTTACGGCTACATCTATTGCATGTTCATGGTTGTCGGTGCGGTCGAGAGTGACATAATAGTAGAACTTGCCATTTGCCTCTACCACTTGACCTGCCCATGCTCCATTAGGCGAAGCGTATGGGAAGTTGCTGGCTTTGAGCACAACACCATGCGACTTCCAGTGTATCATGTCGGTCGAAGAATAGCAGAGCCAGTGAGGCATGTAGAACCAGCCACCTACGCCTGCCTTGTCCTCACCCACATAGGCATAGACGGTATTTCCCACAACGGTGAAAGCAGGGTCGGCTGTGAAACAATCGGTAAAGAGTGGATTCTGCCCCTCTACACGCGGCAATGGTTCACCGCTGATGCTGAGGTTGCGTATGCTGCCCTGCCGTACTTGAAGTGCATTCGGAAAACCACCGGGATAGCCGTGACCAATCACCCATGTCGTTGCGTTGTGGCGAAGTGCCTTGCCAGGGTAGGTGAGTGATGATGAAACGCCATCGACACTGAGCGTGACGGTTGAAGTTTTCTTCTTCTCATCATACTTCGACGATGCTTCCACCTCATACCACTTGTCCTTCTGTACCTCTTCTCCTGCCCAGAGTCGATGAGGATTCTCGTCCTTGTCTATGACTTCAACGAAAAAACGATGTGCAGTATTGTCATAACCAAGTGAAATGTCACCATTGAGCGAGTTCTTGCCGATGAGGTGACTTGCCTTTCCCTCCTTGCAAACGAACACTTGCTCAGTGCCGAGAGTGCCGCATTTCAGTTCTGCTTTCACCGTCCAGCACTTCTGCCAGTCAGCATAGACAAGGGGGTGATTGCCATCGAGCTTATACTCATTTACATTGAGGCTCAGTTCACTGTTCGGATTGAAATCCTTTATCTTCCAGTCTGCAAGTGAATACTGTGCCGATGCTGTCAAAGCGAGGGCAAGCAATAGGGTAGTTGATGCGATTCTTCTGTTCATGTTTGTCTTTATTATGTTAGTTTAATTCAAAGTTTCGATAGTTTCATAGTTTATTAGTTCGAAGGTTAAGGAGTGTAAGATGCTCCGGTACTTTGCGCTCAGTACGTCAGTACTCCGCGGGGAGTACTCCTGTATTTTGTGGGTAGTACTCCAGTACTTCGTATGGAGTACTATGCCTTTTTTAAGGCAAACAAGATATACCCATTGCGGGCAAACTGGATTGTATTTGGCTGGGGGTGGGGATGGAGTGGGGGCGGATTGACTAAATGCCGTTCATCTGTCGGTAGGCCTGTGGGGTGAATCCAGTGATTTTCTTGAAGAGACGGATGAAGTAGGAGTGGTCGGTGAACCCAAGCTCGTAGGCAACAGCCTTGATTTGGATGTCATCAGTGAGAAGCAGGAGTTGTGCTTTCTCGATTTTGAGTTTGTTGATATACTGCTGTGGTGACATGCCGACTTTTTGTGTGAAGAGCCCTGTCATATAGCCTCGTGAAAGGCAGGAAATGTCGGCGAGTGTGCTAACCTGTATGTCGTCGTAGATGTGTGCATGGATGTAGTCGATGATGCTGACAATGCGCTCGTCGTTCATCATCTGTTTTTCCTGGGCAGAGGTCATAAAACGCGACAGAAGTATGGTGTTGATTCCTCGCATCTCTATGCGGTTTGCGATGTCGTGCTGCTTCATCTGCTGCATGTTCTTGAGGAATGTCTTGCGGTTGTTGTAGAGTTGTGGGTCGCTTTCTGGCAGGGCGAGGTCGGGGAGGAGCTGGCAGAGGCGCTGCATCAGCAGTAGGTCTTCGGGGCGTGCATCGACTTCGACGGGCAGATTGTATTTGCTGAAAAGTGATGTCTCGTATTCGCGTTCTTCGTAAACATGGAGGTAATAGTGTGAGAAGGGACCGTGACATTCGTAGTCGTGAATGGTGTTGGCGGGTATGATGTACAGGTGACCCGGGGTGATGCTGAACCGTCCTTCTGGTAGATGGATGTATGCTTCGCCTTCGGTCACGAGGTAGATGCGTGAGAAGGGACTCTGGACTTTTTTCCAATTCCAGTCGGCATTGTGCTTGGCAAATCCGACATTGAGCGTGAGCATGTTGATTTTGTCGAGGGATATAGGCATGATTGGTATTGAGGTTAGAGGTTAGGGCTTAGGGTGGAGAGTTTAGAGTGGAGAGGCGTCTAAGCTTTCACTTTTCACTTATCACTTTCCACTTTTCACTTTCCACTTTTCACTTTTCACTTATCACTTTCATATGATTTCGTTGTAGGTACCGAAGTAGTGGAAGTCTTCGCTCATATCCTGCAACTCGCAGAGGAGGCTGGTGAACTTGCTGTCGTAGATTGATGCTTCGATGTCGAAGTAGAAACCGATTTGGAAGTCTCGGCTGGCGAGTGGGCGGCTTTCAAGCCGGATGAGGTTGGCTCCGATGACATTGAACTTTGACAGGACGCTGTATAGGCTGCCGGGCTTGTTCTGGATGACCATCATGATGGTGGTGCGGTCGGCTCCAGGGTAGATTGTGCCGTTGCTGCTGACGCAGATGAATCGTGTGTAGTTGCCTTGCTGGTCGATTTTTATGCGTACGCTGCGTATGATGGTCAGCTGGTAGGTGGTGAGCTGGTCATAGACGGGTCCTGCGGTGCCTTGTGTAGAGTCTTCAATCTGTATCAGTGCGTATTTGCAGAGTCCTTGGCTGACGGCTTTGTAGAGACTTTCACTGTTTTGCATTGGCATTATGTCAGGGACTTCAAACAAGCGTTCGGCTGCTGCTACTGCATAGCTGTCATCGGCATTCAACAGTGCGACTGATGCACATCGTGGGAATGGCTGTGGGTGTTGAGTCACCATCTGCTGTATGCGTTGATAGAGTGGGTAGTTCTCGCATACCAGTTTTGCTTCATAAAGTTTGCTGACATCGAACATTGTGCGGTAGATGGCGCGTCCGTAGTCGCCGAGGTCGTCACCGAGTGAGTTGGTGACTCGTGTCAGTATTTCGCGCTCGCGTTTACGGTCGTTGGTCGGTAGCCCTTGTGCCCGCTTGTATTCTGCCACTTGTCGCACTATGTTGAGCCGGTGGCGGAGCAGGTCAAATATCTGGTGGTCAATTTCGTCAATCTGTTGACGCAATGGTGTCGGGTTGGGTGTCATGTCGGGGGGGTGTTGTTTTGTTTGTTGGTGTGTGCTGGTATGTTGGACGGAGAGGGAAGCGAAGGGTGGGGCAGGGGGCTACCCGCATTGCTCTTTGGCGATTCGTCCTTCTCTGAGTAAGTCGCAGAGTTTGTCGGCATCGTCAGCTTGCATTGCGTCGCGATACTGCGTCAGGTTGTCGATGATGGTGGTTATTTCATTGATGAGATTGTCTTTGTTTTCAAGGAACAGTTCGGTCCACATCTGTTCGTTCAGCCATGCCACTCGTGTCATGTCGCGGAAACTGCCTGCGCTGTAACCTTTTTGCCGTTGTGCTGCTGGACTTTTTACATAGGCGTTGGAAACCACATGTGCGAGTTGTGATGTGAAAGCAATCATCTGGTCGTGGTCGTCGGCTGTGGTGAAGACAAGGTTTTTGAGTTGCAGTGGCTCGAGCAATTGTTTGAGGCGGTCGTAGAGGTTGATGTCATCGAATGTCGGTGGCACGATAATCATTGGGGCTCCTGCGAACATTGTGGCGCGTGAGTATTTGAATCCTGAGAATTTTGTACCAGCCATTGGGTGCGCACCTACATAAGTGTAATGGTGCTTGGCTGCGAGTTCGAATCCTGCCTGGCACACTTTACGCTTAGTGCCGCAGTCGTCCATGACGATGCATCCGTCGGGGAACTGACTGGCGTGCGCCGTCATATAATCCACTGCTGCGTCAGGGTAAGTTGCTATGTGGATGATGTTGCAACGACTGATGGTCTGTTCATCGAGTGCTGCGTCGATTACTCCAGAAAGTTGTGCATAGTTTGCGATGCTCTGGTCTGTATCAAAACCATAGACAGTGTGTCCTGCTTCCTTATAAGCTTTTGCGAGTGATCCGCCGATGAGTCCTAATCCTACAATTCCTACAAACATATATGTGAAGGTGGTGTGGTCTATTCTTTGATGATTTCTCTAATGGTGAACACTCTCTTTGCAACTTCATCGAACTGCTGTGGTGTGAGCGACTGTGCCCCGTCACAGAGTGCATGTACCGGGTCGTTGTGGACCTCAATAATCAGACCGTCAGTGCCTGCTGCTGTTGCTGCCATCGACATTGGCTTTACAAGTCGTGACTTGCCTGTGGCATGACTTGGATCAACGATTACTGGCAAGTGTGATAGTTCCTTGAGCATAGGCACCGCGGAGAGGTCGAGCACATTGCGTGTGTAGGTGTCAAAACTTCTGATGCCTCGTTCGCAGAGTATGACATTTTCGTTGCCTTCTGACATAATGTATTCGGCACTCATCAGCAGCTCTTTCAGTGTGTTGGCGAGTCCTCGTTTGAGCAGTATTGGTCGATTGCTTCGTCCTAACTCTTTCAGAAGTTCGAAGTTCTGCATGTTGCGTGCTCCGACCTGTATGAGGTCAACATCATCGAAGAGGCTAAGGTGTTCGGCGCTCATGATTTCGGTGACGATGGGGAGCCCTGTCACTTCTCGTGCTATACGCAAGAGTTTCAACCCTTCTCCGTGAAGCCCCTGAAAATCATAAGGTGATGTTCTTGGCTTGAATGCTCCTCCTCGAAGTAGCGTTGCTCCCGACTGCTTCACTGCTTTTGCCACTTCGACAATCTGCTCTTCGGATTCGACGGAACATGGTCCGGCGATGATGGCGAAGTTTCCACCACCGATTTTTACTTTCTGGCTGCCGAGTCCCACTTCCACCACTGTGTCCTGAGGGTGAAAACGGCGGTTTGCACATTTGAACGGTTCACTGATTCGTGTCACATTGTCGATGATGTCGAGCCCGTTCAGTAGGTCGATGTCAACCTTGCTTGTGTCACCGATGAGTCCGATGACTGTCTGAAACTGTCCTTCTGAAACGTGTACTCCGAGTCCGAGCGACTTGAGCCAGTCGGTCAGGTTGTTTTTCTGTGCCTGTGTCACACCGCTTTTTAATACTGCTATCATAGTTGTTGATGTTTTTTTTCTGTTGTTGTATATGTTATTTGCAGACAAAGGTAGTGAAAAATGACATTTTTCTGCCGAAAATACTGAAATAAATGTTGAAATGCATCAAAAATGCATCACTTATCTTGCCTTTTGTCAAACTGTGCTAAGTGATATGGGCAAAATGGATGAGCAGACAACAGCAGAATGGCTAATGCTTCTTTTCCCACTCGGGAGGAGTGACTCCAAGGAGGTGCTTTACGAAGAAATCAAACCGCTTGTGGTCGCCATAGGTTCCGCCCATAGTGTGGTTTTGACCGGGCAGAAAAACAAAATCGAAGTCTTTGCCGGCCTTGATGAGTGCGTTGACTACCTGCATTGTGGATGAAGGATCAACATTGTCGTCCATTTCGCCGACCAACAGCATCAGACGACCAGTGAGGCGGTGTGCGTTGACAACATTTGAACAGTCGGCGTATGACTGGTCGATGGGATAACCCATCCATTGTTCGTTCCACCATATTTTGTCCATTCTGTTGTCGTGGCATCCACATGCAGAGAATCCCACTTTGTAGAAATCGCCGTGGAAGAGCAGTGCTCCGAGTGCCTCCTGTCCGCCAGCCGAACATCCGTAGATGCCCATGTTGCTTATGTCCATATAGGGGTACTGCTTTGCTGCGGCACGAATCCATGCAATGTGGTCGGGCAGACCGGCATCGGCAAGGTTTTTGTAACACACTTGTTCGAAGTCGAGTGTCCGGAACGATGTGGTCATGCCATCGACCTGTACGACGATAAATCCGAGTTCGGCAAGGTCTGTCAGATAGTTCTGGAATGCGGAGAACGACTTCGGAACATATTGGTCGCCTGGTCCTGAATAGATGTACTCGATGACTGGGTAGTGCTTCTTTGGATTAAAGTTTGACGGACGCTGAATAATCCCCCACATGTCAGTAACCCCGTCGCGTCCTTTGGCAACAAACACTTCTGGCGGTGTCCATCCCGCCTTGCGCAACTGACTGATGTCGGCTTCTGCAATGGTGCAGATGGCGTGTCCGTCGCTGCCAGAACGCAGTATGCTGACCGGTGGTGTGGTTACGGTAGAGTAAGTGTCTATGAGATATGCCATGTCGTGGGTGAATACTGCGCTGTGTGTGGCATTGCCAGGAGTGAGGCAAGTGAGGCCTGTGCCATCGAAACGGATGCGATAGTAGTGTATGAAATAGGGGTCCTCGTCAGGGTACATTTCGTTGGCAGTGAACCAAATCGTCTGTGACTCCTCATCGACTTTGATAACATCACGCACCCAATAGCATCCGTTTGTGATGGGGTGGGGTGCGGATGGTTGTGAGCGGTCGTAGAGGTAGAGATGGGCATATCCTGTGCGGTCGCTCTTCCATATAATGCGCTGACCGTCGCTGAGGTCGTGGCGGTAGTTTCGGCTGTATGCCACATACTTCGGGTTGGTTTCTTCAATGAGTGTGCGCACCTGTGCATTGAGATCCATTTCAAGCACTCGGAAAGTCTTGTGTCCGCGTTCGTTGAATTCAAATGTGACGGCACGGCTGTTGCGGTCCCAGCGTGGTGCACTGACACTGTACTGGTGGAGAAACAACCTTGTGGAGGGCTCACGGACATCACCTGTCGCAAGGTTGATGATGACTGGCACACGGTAGTTGAGGGAATCGCCTGGCTTGGTGTACTGGTGGGTCTTGTAGATGGGTTGCACGCGGTCATCAGGTGAGGAATTAACCCAAGTTACGGTATGAATGGGTGCGGGCTTGATCTTTGTCGTGGCGAGATATTGCCCGTCGGGCGAAAGGGTAGCGTGAATGGAGTAGTAGAATGTATCGACACCATCGGTCGTGAGCTGTCTTTCTTCGGTTGCAGAATGTCCGTCAGTGGCCTCTCTTTCCTTTATCCAGAGATTCCCCTTTCGCCATGTGAGTACCATGCCGTTTGGCAGATGTGTGTTGCCACATGCATCCGTTTCGGGATCGACTTCCATCCAGTGATGCTGCTGTTCGTGCCAGGTGGACTGGTGGTTTGCATCGTTGCGCCGTGGCCATTGCCAACCGTCCCGTTGGCGGTGTTTGCGCAATGATGCATCGTTGCTGTTTGCTCGGGTTATTTCTCCGCTTTCTGCATCAACCACATACATTTCCAAGCTGTCTTTGCCTTGAAGCGTGAACCCGAATTTGTGGCTGTCGGCAATGGCAAACGGACGAATATCGGCATTCTTGACTTTCGATGAGTATTCTCGGCGAATGTTGAATGCACGCTTGTAATCTGATGCCTTCCCCTGTGCCAGTAGGAAAGACGGGTCAGTGGAAAAATACTGGGGACAAATGATTGAAAAATGCAAAAAAAATCGTACTTTTGCATTATGAACATGCTTGAACAATTAGCCCGTTTGGTTCT
>JAGHSZ010000042.1 GCA_018065565.1 Candidatus Colivivens caballi | reverse complement strand
GGCATGCGGAAACACTTACTATGCAACCCTATGCCATGAAAGTTTATAACCGAAGGTGGTATGTACTTGGTTACATAAAGGAAAAAGAGTCAATCAGACACTTGGCACTGGAAAGATTTATTGACCTGCAAATAACCAGCAAGAAGTTTGAGTACCCGAAAGACTTTAATCCGCGAAAGTACTATGACAATGTTGTAGGAATATATGTGGACAATGAATTGCCTGTTGTCAAACTGAAAATAAGAGTGTATGGCGTACAGGTGGAATACATCAGAATGTTACCACTTCATAAATCCCAAAGCGAAGTCAAATCACGATATGGCGAGTTTTCTGAATTTACATATAGAGTTTGCCTGACACCTGAATTAAAGTCAAAATTACTGGCAATGGGGCCGAATGTTGAGGTACTGGAACCATTGGAATATAGAGAAGAGATTAAGAAAGAAATATGTTTAACATTAAATAGATATTGAGAGTATGACAGGAGTATTTATTAAAAACAATCAAAAGAAAGAGTATATCAAGAGACTTGGTAAGCCGTATACTAAGAATGGAAAATGCAAGTTCTTCTTAGACCAGTTTGTAGCTGGAGCTGGCAATGAACTTTCTGGGAAGTTCTGGAATGCGAAGTCATCATCACGCTTTGCGTTTGATTTATATTCATGGATGGCATATGACAAGACAATAAGTGATTTTGAATTTGAATACCATCTCCCAGGATTGGCAAGTGGTGGAATGGGACCAAACATGGATGTTTATCTTGAGACAAGAGATGAGGTTATCTTTATTGAAAGCAAATTCTCAGAATTAGCTAACCTACACTACATCGATAACAAGTATTTATCTGAGGCATATTACACCGAGAAGGAATATGGTAAAAAGAAACTTACTCTTTTAGAGAGATATTATGGCTTCGCATTTGCTCAAGACTTCTCGAATTTCTGCTATGAAATAGAGGCGGCTATGAATGAAAATGGTTGGCACGAAGGTGATGATTGGTTTGAACCAAAGCAAGAAACTTGTCATTTAGCAGGTTTACTCATTCATATTATGAAGAACAAAGTTCGTTTTGACGGTAAAAAAGTGAAATTGCACAACATCTACTATAGTATGAAGGGTGATGGACGGTCTGAATTATTAGAATTCTTTGAATCAAAAGTGACGAAACTGATAGAAAGAATTAAACCAGTCTTTGGAAATATCTCAATTGAATTCAAATCTTTCTCCGTTCAAGAAATGCTTGAAGACAATAATCGCTTGTCTGACGGGATAAAGTTCCCTGCTGATATCTGTAATCGTATCGAATCATTCACGACATTAGCTGAAGGTAAAACAAGAAAAGATATGAAATAAACCTATTCTATGCGTTGTTTTTGCAGACCAGTCGCCGTTTTTGCTGTTTTCAGCAATTCTCATTCGTATATATAATATAGAGGCACATCAAAAACTGCATTATATGAATCAGAACAAAGAACAAATTCAGGGCATGGAAAGAACAAACGAAAACTCAGCGAAAAAAGAGTCACAAATCGTATTATCGTTGGCTAAGCGATACGCAGATTATGGCCTGTCTCAAGAAGAACTGATAAAAGCAGGCAATAAGGGACTTGAACTAGCTGCCAGAAAATACGATGAACAGGTGGGAATCAGATTTGAGGTTTATGCAATCTGGTGGGTTCAACAGTCGATTGTACAGGAGATAGAGCAAACTACAGGTATCAGCCTTCGGAAAACTCCAATATCCCACGCCCATAAATGTGATGCCCAACCTACATGTTCATTCTCGGAATTGACCGAACGCGAACAAGGGATATTGAAAATGTACTACGGCATCGACGAAGAACCGAAGAGTTTTGAAGACATCGGGAAAGCCTACGGCTTGACTAACGAAAGAGTGAAACAACTAATGGAAAAAGCCATACGGAAACTTAAAAGATAAGGCATTATTAAAAGACTCATCACAGATGAAACTAAATCCGCACCACAGGGAGTTCCGTAGCAGATTCGCAAATGTTGTGGACATCCACACATCTGGCCATGCAAATAAAGAAACTATCAAAAAAAGCAATCAATATTGTTAAACCAAAGGAAGTTATCTGCATTCATAAAGAGGCTGATACTATTTTGTGATAATATATACTATGGTAAAAATAACAAAAGAATACATAGAAGACCAAATTCTACTATATTCCAATTCTTCCGAGAAAAAGGATATAGCTCATTGTCAAGTATATCTTGAACTACGAAAGAAGTTGTTGGACGAACTGTTTGTCAACCACATAGATGAGTATATTACAGAGTTGGCAAACTTCAACGAGCGTTTGACATCTGCACTACAATCATTGTGGAACGATGCTCATCAATGTTTTGACAAGATTAATAGTGAACAAGGTTTTGACATTGAACTTCAAGCGTTTCTGGAATTAGACAAGAATGAAGCAGAAGGAGACGAGACTTGGAATGAGATTTTCAACTCACTTTCCGATCCTGCATACAATCCTCAATATATGACCGGAGTATGTCTTTCGCCTATCATTTTAAAGACTGGCAAAGAACCAATATGGAAGTCCTTCGATGAATTTATTGGAAACGATGGTAAGTCCTGGAATGAAGGTCTGCCGAACGAACTGACTAAAAACATTCCATTAACAATGATGTTCCACCATGTCTATGACCATACATATTGGTCGCTCTATGATTTATTGAAAATCAAACATTTCAATATTGTAATTAACACAACACACGAAAAAGTTAAATAGGGGTATTGTACGCAACTGGGCATA
Source organism: Candidatus Colivivens caballi (assembly GCA_018065565.1). Classification (GTDB taxonomy): domain Bacteria; phylum Bacteroidota; class Bacteroidia; order Bacteroidales; family Bacteroidaceae; genus Colivivens; species Colivivens caballi. Next base: position 20,088 of record JAGHSZ010000042.1, on the reverse strand, counting down.
ATACAACTTTGCATTATACACCCGGCAATATATAACGAAGGACCGCACCTCGATTGGGGTGCGGTCCTTCGTTCTTGTCTTATCCGCTGCAAACGGTTGGTTGCAGTGATAGACAAAGAAGCAAAGTGTGACTATTTGCGTACGATGCGCTTGATGGTTCCGTCAGCATTGTAGTGCATTTCGTCTGCAATGACGCTGCGACGATAGCTGCCACCTGTTGGAAGAGTTCCGTTGTGAGTGAAGAACCAAGACTTGCCCTTGAAGTCAGCAATACCTGGATGTGTAGTGAAGCAGTTGTCTGAGTTACCGTCGATGATGCCGCGGTATTCCCACTTGCCACTCTTGATGTCGGTTGTTGTGCAGTATTCAATCATTTCTGGTTTCTCACCTGCACCTGCATATACGAGGTAATAGAGGCCGTTGCGCTTATAGATCCATGGACCCTCGATGAAGTGAGGAATGTCGAGTACCTTGATGTCGCCATCGAGTTCAACCATGTTGTCCTTCAACTTTGCGATTTTGCAGCTGCCGTTACCCCACACGATGTAAGCCTGACCATCGTCGTCAGTGAACACAGTAGGGTCGATGTCGTCCCAGCTATGAGGCTTGTCGGTTGTCATTTCGTTTGTGATGAGAGCCTTGCCAATGGCATCCTTGAAAGGGCCTGTTGGGGAATCGCTCACTGCCACACCGATGCACATACCGCCCTTGCTGTTTTCGTCAGCAACATGGCCGAGGGCTGCATACCAGTAGAACTTTCCATTGCGCTCAACGCACTGTGCTGCGTAAGCATCACCACCACCCCATGGAGCAAATGTGCTTGGAGAAAGGCAGATGCCGTGGTTGGTCCAGTGCTTCATGTCAGTGGTTGAAAACACCTGCCAGTCAGCCATGACATAGTTGGTAGCAGATGTCGAAGCCACATCGTGACCTGTATAGAGGTAGAGAGTGCCATCGTGCACCATTGGCGCTGGGTCAGCAGTAAAAGTTGCTGACACCAGTGCTCGTGATGGTTTTGAATCTGGAGTAAATGTCACCCAGTCAACTTCGATGCTTGCATCAGATTCGCTGACCAGTGTGATGTCGTTTACGCCATTAAGTGTTTTCTTGATTGGAGCGATGACCTCAATCCATTCAGCACTTGCAGGGACCTTGGCTGTGGCAATGACCTTGCCGTCTGCACCACCCTGACGAAGTGTGAGTTTACCTGCCTTGTCGGCCTTAACCATAAGGCGGAGGGCCTTGAGAGGAGTTGAACCGAAGTCAACACGGTTGTAGCGTACCCATGCACTCTTTTCTGTGAAGATGGTCTTCCATCCACGGAAATAGTCGGAGCGGTCGATGTAGTCGATGTCGGCTCCAGCAGTGCTGATTTCGCTGTAACGGTCGAGTTGCACCTGACGACGGGCATTTGTGATGCCGACACCACGCAGTGTAGGAGTCACTTCCTGGATTGTACCGTCAGGATTGAAGAAGAGTGAGTCACAGCATACAGAGCGGTTCTTGTCGAACTTTGGAGAATAGAGATTGCGGTGATAGAACAAATACCACTGTCCGTTGTATTCAACGAGTGAATGGTGGTTAGTCCAGCATTCTGTCTCCTTCATTATGACACCTTTGTATTCAAATGGGCCGAGTGGATTGTCGCTCATGCAGTAAACCAATGCTTCGCGTACATCACGCGCCCAAGGGAATGTAAGGTAGTACTTGCCGTTGTGCTTGAATGCGAACGGTCCTTCCTTCAAGCCTTTGCGTGGAAGTTCTCCGTCGAGCTTTACAGACTGACCGACAATGGCTGTCATTGAGTCGTTGAGTTCGGCACCGAAAATACCGTTCATGCCCCAGTAAATGTACATCTTGCCGTCATCGTCCTGAAGGACACAAGGGTCGATGCCCATAAGTCCACGGATTGGTTCCTTGCGAGGAGTGAATTTGCCGTAAGGGCGCTTGCTCTCAGCAATACCTACTGAGAATCCGCGACGGTTGCCCTGTGCAGGGAACAGGAAATAGTACTGGTTGTTCTTCTCGATACAGTCAGGAGCCCACATTGAGTTTGAACGGCTGTTTACCCATTCAACCTCTGTCTGTGAGAGAGACATGCCCATATCGCTGAATTCGCTGAGGTCTTCGTTACCCATGTAAACATGGTAGTCCTCCATGCGGAACCACCCGTTGGAGTCGTTCTCGTTGGCGGTCTTAACATCGTGTGAAGGATAGACATAGAGTTTTCCATCAAACACGCGTGCTGTTGGGTCGGCAGAATACTGACCCGAGATGATTGGGTTCTGAGCCATCGCTGCAATGCAGCCCATGATGCAGAGAACACCGCTTAACAAAATCTTTTTCATGATATTTGAGTATAAAAACTAATAAAGGTTCTTATCGGCACGACAGTTCAAGCCGATAAGAACCTTGTTGACATATCAATTAATTCTTGCTTCCGTCATTGACCAACTTGAGGTTCCACTTAGAGTTGTCACTGCTGAAGTCGAACTTACCAAGTGTTGGTGTACTGTCACCTGCTGAGATGAGGGCGAGTTTCTTGTCTGTACCAGGAACTGCCTTTGGCATGATGCGGTAAGTGCCGTCAGTAAGCTGGTCGATGCGCCAGAGCTGTTCGTCAGCACCAGTGTAAGCAGCTGTTTCAACCTCACATTCGCTGTTTGCAGTGAGTGCGCGGTCAGTGCCTTCAATGACAATCTTGAAGTAAGGGTTGTCGAGTGTACCACCCTTCTCAGGAACGCCTACGATAGCCCACTTCTGGTGAGGACGGAACATATAGTCACCGATACGAACGCGAGTCTTGCCTTCTGGCCATGTGCTCTTTACTTCGTCGAGGTTCTGGAAGTCGAGTGGCTTAGCAGGTTCTGCGTTGTTGCGACCGAACATGCCCATCATGCCTCCACCTGCCTGCTGACGAACGAAGTCAACTGACATTTCAAGTGAATAGCCACGACGCTCTGAGATGATTGCATATGTACCATTTTTAAGGTTTTCACCAGCTACTGGCCAGTCGTTCTTCCACATAAGTGGCTGAACAGCGAGTACGCTGCGACCACCCTGGTCATAGTCTGCCTCATAGTGGCATGAGAACTTCTCAACGCCTTCTTCGAGGACCATGCGGCCAAAGTGACCAGCACCTGTACGACGACCCCAAGCACCGACGAGCATCTTGCCGCCGCCCTTGATCATGTCGCGTCCCATGTTGTCGAGATAAGGACCAGTTACATTGCGTGAACGACCAACTACGATGTTGTATGTAGAGTTAACACCGTCGCAGCAAGTTCCATGAGTACCAAGGAGATAATACCAACCATTGTGATAAATGAGGTCAGTAGCCTCACAGTCGATAGCGATGTCCTTTGCTACATTACCTGCAACGCGGGCACCAGTCTTAGGGTCAAGCTCTACGATACGGATGAAGCCGAAGTATGTACCATAAGAGAGCCACATACGGCCGTCAGGAGCGAGCAGTACACCTGGGTCGATAGCATCGCAGTCTTCATCAACCTCAGAACCTGTAACTTCGATAGGCTCAGAGAACTTGAAGTCAGGTGACTTAGGGTCGAGGGTCTTGTTCCACATGGTGTAAATCTTGCCAGCGTGACCGCCGCCGAGACCACCACCTGTTGCACCGTAGATGATGAGGTAACGGTCGCCAATCTTGATTGCGTCAGGTGCTGCACCGCCGCCTGGGCGTTCTGCTCCTGAATGCCAGCTCCAACCATCATCAGAAATAAGGCCACCGCCGCCTGTGCCGAATGTATAATATTTGCCTTCACATTCCATGACAGTCGAAGGGTCATGGATGAATGGTGCGCCAATCTGTCCAAAGCTTAATGCGCAATTCATAGCGCATAATGATGCTAATAATATCTTTTTCATTGTTTTTGCTACTTTTATGAATTAAACATTAAACTTAAAGAATTCTGATTCCCTTGACTGGTTTGCCATCTTCATCGAGGAAACGGAGGCAGAAGTCGCTCATACCTGGGCCATTGATGACAACGCCACGAACGATGTTCTTACCCTTCTTCAAAGTGAGGCGGTCTGAAATGACATCATCAGCCACCATACGGCGGTCGCCTGAAAGCAGAACTGCTTCTTCGCCATTGAGCCACCACATTGAACCTGAGTTTGAACCGACAGCCATGCGTACATTCTCAATGTCTTCGTCACATTCAATTGTAGTTACAGCCCAGAACATCACACCGTAAACAGTCTTCTTCAAGCCACTTGCGAGGCGGAAGAGCTTGTTGTTATACAGTTTGCTGTCGTACTTGTGCCATACAAGAGTCTCGATTGTGTCCTTAACCTGAGCAGGACCCATGCCACGGAAGCCCATCATCATTGGTGCACCAGCACCTGGGCCACCAGCGCCTGGACCAGCACCTGGAGCGCCAGCAGGACGAGCAGGGCGGTTTGGACCACCAGCACCTGGAGCAGGAGCAGCAGGCATAGGCTGACGTACTTCAACCTGGCATTTAGCCTTTACTTTCTGTCCGTCCTTTGGAACCATTGTAAACTGGTTCTTGAAGTATTCCTGTGAGAATGCTTCGCGAAGATAACTGTCTGTGAATACTGTGTTACTGCGGTTTGGCTTAGTGATTGGTTCCAACAGAGTCCATCTGCGAATGAAACCTTCATTGTCTGGAGTAGCCGCTTCCTTAGTTGCAGGAGAAAAATAGTTCTCCAATGGTGGCTGCGCATTAAGATTCATTGCCGAGAGGCAGAATGCCAGCGCCACGCTGAATAATGCTTTTTTCATGTTTTGATTAAAATAGATTATTAAATTGGTGATTTGGTTTGCTTTTGATGGTATTCGTTCTTTTTGCCGCGTCATGCCACACTCTCATGTGGGCATTCGATGACATTTGGTCATTATTGGCATTGCAAATGTACTAATTCTATTGGAATCGGGCAAATCATAATAAATAATACGGTGTAATTGTTTCAAAAATGCAAATAATTGTATCAAAATATCCCATTTTGCAAGTTGATATAGCATTTGCCATGTGTCGTAATGTGTGTTGACGATGTACAAAATAACAATAATGGAACTGTTGTACGAACATGTTTGCCGATGCCTTATATGTTCCTTTCATGGTTTTGATGAAAAGAATGATGCCCTCATCAAAAATCGTGGTATTGCATCATGAAACGGTTGTTTCAAGTCACAATATCGTCATTTCATGCCATGATACCATCATTTCATGCTGCGATGCATTTGAAACATGCAGTCGATAACATCATGATGACCACACAATAGCATCATGATGTATATATGATTTGTGCGATGGTGCGTGCATCAATGACGAAAATAGTCGATTCGTATGCAGCTCCATGTGCCGTTTATTGTGCCATATTGCACCATATATATTACAAAACATGGTAAATGGTCAAAATTTTCATTATTTAACATTCGTGTCTGCATGACCATGACGGGCACCTTATATAGTACTTAGTACTATGGCGCACCATTTTCGCACGATGTGCATATTCTGTACGCCTGTTTTGACACCTTATTATATAAAAAAAGATGTATAAGATGATTGTCGTTTCTGATTTTTGTTATAACTTTGCCCCCCGAAATTCAGATATCGAACATTTTAACCTATAATGACGATGCAAACAAATTTAGTGATTGTGGAGTCTCCTAAGAAGGCAAAGACTCTTGAAAAATTCCTTGGAAGCGACTACAAAGTAATGAGCAGTAAGGGTCATATACGCGACTTGAAGAAGAAAGACTTCGGCATTGACCTCGACAACCTCACCCCAGAATATGAAATTCCAGAAGACCAGACCGAACGAGTAAAGCAACTGCAAGAAAGTGCTGCACAGGCACAGGAAGTGTGGCTCGCATCCGATGAGGACCGCGAGGGAGAAGCCATCTCATGGCACCTTGCCCAGGTGCTCGGGCTCGACATTGCGACCACAAAGCGCATTGTGTTCCACGAAATCACAAAGACAGCAATCCTTGAAGCCATCGAACATCCACGCACCATCGACATCAACCTTGTGAACGCACAGCAGGCACGACGCGTACTCGACCGCATCGTAGGTTTCAAGCTGTCGCCTGTTCTTTGGAAAAAGATCAAGCCATCGCTCTCAGCAGGTCGTGTTCAGTCGGTGTCAGTCCGTCTGATTGTGGAGCGTGAACGCGAAATAGAGGCATTCCAGTCAGAGTCAAGTTTCAAGGTTACAGCCATTTTCAAGGTTGACGACAACGGTCAGGTCAGCGACCTCCATGCCGAACTCAGTCAGCGTTTCAAGACACGCGACGAGGCAGAGCAGTTCCTCAAAGCCATCAGCAACAAGGAGTTCTGCATCTGCGACATCACCAAGAAACCTACAAAGAAATTCCCTGCACCGCCATTCACCACATCTACACTCCAGCAGGAGGCAGCACGCAAACTTGGTTTCACAGTGTCACAGACCATGATGATTGCACAGCGCCTGTACGAGTCAGGACTCATCACCTACATGCGTACCGACTCCGTCAACCTGTCATCGCTCTGCATCAACGCCTGCAACAAGGACATCAAGGAAAACTTTGGTGAGCAATATGCCAAGGTGCGCTCATACCACACCAATTCAAAAGGTGCGCAGGAGGCACACGAAGCCATCCGCCCAACATACATTGACAAGCACGAAATTTCGGGTAACATGCAGGACAAACGCCTGTATAACCTCATCTGGAAACGCACTGTTGCATCACAGATGGCTGACGCAGAAGCCGAAAAGACCACAATACGCATCAACATCAGCGGAGAAGAGATGGAATTCGTTGCAACCGGCGAAATCATCACATTCGATGGATTCCTGCACCTCTACCGCGAATCGGGTGACAACGACACTGAAAACGAAAACGACGGAGAAAACGGCAAACTGCCTAATGTCACAGAGGGCCAGATGCTCAACATGTCAGAGGCAACTGCTGCACAGCGCTTCACCCAGCCACCACTCCGCTATACAGAAGCAAGTCTCGTAAAAAAGATGGAAGAACTCGGCATCGGCCGTCCATCAACCTACGCACCAACCATTTCAACCATTCAGCAGCGCGAGTATGTGGAGAAAGGCAACAAGGCCGGCGTAAAGCGCAACTACATCACCCTGCGACTGAAAGACGGACGCATCCGCGAAACCAACAAGAGCGAAATTGTCGGTACGGAGAAGGCTAAACTCATCCCAACCGACATAGGCACAGTGGTCAACGACTTCCTCATGCAGTATTTCCCAGAAATCATGGACTACAACTTCACTGCAAATGTTGAGAAAGACTTCGATGACATCGCAGAAGGAAACACTGAATGGCAGAATGTCATCCGTCAGTTCTACAAAGGTTTCGACCCACTCATCAAGAAGACAATGAACGACCGCAGCGAGCACAAGGTCGGCGAACGAGTACTTGGCAACGACCCAGTCAGCGGCAAACTCGTATCGGTCAAGATCGGACGATTCGGACCTGTGGTTCAGGTCGGTGAAGCAAGCGACAGCGATAAGCCTCGATTTGCACAGCTCAACAAAGACCAGAGTCTGCAAACTCTCACCCTGGAAGAAGCTCTCGAACTGTTCAAACTGCCACGCACCCTGGGCATGTATGAAAACGATGTAATAACAGTCGGCACAGGACGATTCGGACCATACATACTCCACGAAAACAAATACACAAGCATTCCGAAAGAGATTGACCCGATGGAAATCACCATTGAGAAGGCCATCGAACTCATCAACCTCAAACGCCAGACCGAGCAGCAGAAGCACCTCAAAGCATTTGAGGAAGAACCAGAACTGGAAATCCGAAACGGACGCTACGGTGCATACCTCTTCTATAAAGATAAGAACTACAAATTGCCTAAGAGTGCTGGCGACCCACTGAAACTGACAGCACAGCAGTGTCTCGACATCATCAACGAGCAGGCAAGCAAACAGGCAAACAAGCGCAGCAAGAAGTAAAGCGAAATGAGCAAGTCCATCATATTAATTGGCTACATGGGAGCTGGCAAGACCACCATAGGCAAGGCTCTTGCCCGAAGTCTCGGTCAGCCATTCTGCGACCTCGACTGGTACATCGAAGAGCAATGCCAATGCACCATCTCCGACATCTTCAAGGAACGGGGCGAGGACGGATTCCGACAGATTGAGCGCAACATGCTCCATGAGGTAGCAGAAACAGAGGACACAGTCATTGCCGTCGGTGGTGGAACCCCTTGTTTCTTCGACAACATGGACTATATGAGCCGCCATGCCGAGACCATCTATCTGCAAGCATCCATCCCAACACTCATCGAGCACATCCATATCAGCAACACCAAGCGGCCTCTGCTCGAAGGAAAGACCGACGAACAACTTGCAGAATACATCGGACACTCACTGGAACAACGCACACCTTATTATAACAAGGCTAACCACATCCTCCACATCGACACCATCCACCTGCAAGAGGACATCGACGGTTATGTAGAACAAATCAAACAACTCACACAGAAATGAAACCACTGACCATAATAAAGGTAGGAGGCAAGATCGTAGAGCAGCCCGACACACTGAGCCAGTTGCTCAACGACTTTGCCAGCATCCCGGGAAGCAAGATTCTCGTACACGGAGGCGGACGCAGTGCCACCCAGATGGCAACACGACTGGGAATTGAAACAAAGATGATTGACGGCCGGCGCGTCACCGACAGCGAAATGCTGCAAATCGTGACTATGGTCTATGGCGGACTGGTCAACAAAAACATCGTGGCACAACTGCAAGCACGCGGCATCAATGCACTCGGACTGACCGGCGCCGACATGAATGTCATACGGTCGCACCGCCGCCCGGCACAGCCCATCGACTTCGGATTCGTGGGCGATGTTGACAAGGTGGACGGAAGCCGACTGGCAGAACTCATCAGCGCAGGCATCGTCCCAGTGATGTCGCCACTCACACACGACGGCAACGGTTCGTTGCTCAACACCAACGCCGACACCATCGCTGGCGAAGTAGCAAAAGCAATGACACCCTACTTCGATGTCACACTCACCTACTGCTTTGAAAAGGCAGGCGTGCTCTCCGATGAAAACGACGACAACAGCGTCATACCGCACATCACCCACAACGATTTCCTCCGGCTCAAGGACGAAGGAGTAATCCAGGGCGGCATGATACCAAAACTGCAAAACTCCTTCGACGCCATCAATGCAGGTGTCAGCCAGGTTGTCATAACCAAAGCCGATGCCATCGGCACCGATGCAGGAACAAAAATTACAGCAAATTAAAAGAAAATGAAAAAAAATGCGGATGAACTGTAACTTTATCACAGCTCATCCGTCTTACTTATAGAGACAGATGAAAGAAATCAGTTTCAAGAACGACATACTCCCACTCGGAGACTTGCTTTTCAGACTGGCACTGCGCATCGTTGGTGGCAACCGGCCCGAGGCAGAAGACATCGTTCAGGACACACTGATTCGACTCTGGGAAAACAAGGAACAGCTGGCAGACATCAACAACATCCAGTCATACGCAATGACTATCTGCCGCAACCTTGCACTCGACCACAAAGAAAAGTTCGAGAACCAGAACATCTCACTCTGCGAAACCGACCACGACCGGGCCGACGACCACGACTCACCCGACAAGGCGCTCATCAAGAAACAGCAGTACGAGACGGCAGAACAAATCATCAACCAACTGCCAGAAAAACAAAGAACACTCGTACAACTGAGAGACATCGAAGGGAAAAACTACCAGGAAATGGCAGACATCACAGGTCTCACACTTGCCGATGTCAAGGTCACACTCTTCCGGGCACGACAGACACTGAAAGAAAAACTGTCAAGGCTGGCACAGTAAGGCAACGGTCGAAACTCAAAAACATCACATCCAACTGAACAACCGTACACAGTGCTCCACACAGCAGCACCCTGTACAAAAACATAAAACCACAGACGACAATGATGGACTACAAGTACATCGAACAACTTCTCGAACGCTACTGGCAATGCGAGACCACACTGGAAGAAGAGCAGATTCTTCGTTCATTCTTCCATCAGGGTGATGTACCTGAACACTTGCGTCAGTACAACGACATCTTCAACTACGAGAGCGAAGCCAAGTCAGAGCACCTCAGCGAAGACTTCAAGCAAAAGATGATCGACCTCGTCGAAGAAGATACCGCAGTAGAGGCAAAGACCATCACACTCTCACAGCGTTTCGCACCACTGATGAAGGCGGCAGCAATCGTTGCAATGGCACTCACAATCGGCAATGTGGCTGAACGCGCAATGCGAGAGAACTCAGCAAGCGAAGTGGCTGGTGCACCTGTCATCGCAGACACCTACACACGCACTGAGGATGTCAAGGCTACAATCAAGGTCATCGACCAGAACCAGTCAGCCATCATGGCAAAGGCCGATTCCGTAAAAACGATGGACCTGATTGACGAACAGCCTGAAATCATCGAATAACAATCATTTTCTTTTATATGCTTTAACTAAAACCGAAAGAAGAAACTGTGAAGTTTCAATTCTCTCAAAACTTTACAACTCAAGTTACATCGGTAACTTTACGAATAGAGCCTTTATCACAGCGATAAAGGCTCTTTTCATTTTCTATTGTATTTGATTTGCATTGATTCTGTTGCATTGATTGCACTGTGCTACTGCAACAGTTTCTGCAAAGTCTCGTCGTCAAGATGGTCGGCATAGTGGGCAACAAACTCCTTCGGAGTCATGCCGAAATGCGCACGGAACGAAGTGCTGAAATAAGCCGCAGTCGAGAATCCCACAGTGTAAGCCACCTCGCTCACATTGACATTGCCCGTATGCACAAGCAGATAGGCAGCCTGCTTCAATCGGTAGGTCTTAATAAACACATTTGGACTTACACCATACTCCTCCTTCATCTTTCGGTTGAGATGCACACGGCTGATGCCCACCTCTTCTGCCATCGTCTCAACTCCATATTCACTGTCGTCCAGGTGGTTCATAATGGACTTCTTGACTCGGTCGAACAGTTTGGTGTCTGCCGATGTCAACGATACGGCTGAGTAGTCGCCCGAAGTCATGTCCATGCGGACAGTGCGTCGCAGAATGTTCTCACGGACATTCAGCGCCTGTGTGATTGCACCTTGCAGCAGCATGAGGTTGAAGGGCTTTGAAAGGAAGTGGTCGGCTTTATGAGCCAGGCTCTGCATCATCACTTCATCGTCGTTTTCGCTCGTCAGCATGATGACTGGTATGTTGTCAGTCTCTGGATTGTTCTTGATGCAGCGACACAGTTCAAGTCCGTCGCCGTCAGGCATACGGATGTCTGTCACAACCACATCAGGGCGTGCAGTCAGAACAACCTGCCATGCACTGTGACCACCGTTGGCAGTGATGACATTGTAGGATTCGGCAAGCTGGTCAGCCACATACTGACAGAGGTCGGTGTCGTCGTCCACCATCAGCAGAGTGTACTTCTTGCTGGATTCAGTCTGCGATTTCTCATCGGCATTCTGCTGTGGTTCGGCAGGCAGTTCGTCAAGCAGCGCAGCAGCCTGCGACTGTTGTGCGTCCTGCTCCTCTCGGGCAATGTCCTCCGAAGTGGCAAGTTCAGCCTGTTTAAGATGCGCACTGCCCAGTGGGAATGTAAGGACGAACTCTATGCCGTCAGGCTCCACTCCGTGAACGCTGATTTCTCCGTGATGCAGCAGGGTAAGTTCCTGAACCAGATTGAGTCCGATGCCCGAGCCTTTATGTCCGTCAGAATTGTGTCCCTGATAGAATCGTTCAAAGAATCGTGAAAGGTCTTCCTTCGAGGCATCAAAACCAGTATTGTAGAAGCGCAGTTCCAAGTGGTCGTCAACAATGTTGTAGCGCACAATTATCTTTCCTTGCTCAGGAGTGAACTTAAACGCATTTGAAAGCAGATTGGCAATGATTTTCTCGAAATGTATAGGGTCAATCCACAGTTTGAGTGAAGGGCGATCCTTCTCAACAATCTGTTCTACAACAAAATTCACATTATTCGTAGTTGCATAGGCTGAATAGGTGTCGCAGATGTTGCTGAGGTAAGACACGAAATCTACTTCACGGAATTTCAACTGGAGTTTGCCGCTGTCAATCTGACGGATGTCAGTGATCTGCTTCACGATGTTGAGCAGTCGCTGTGAGTTGCGCATCATCACATCGTAGAGGTAACGGCGTTTCTCGTCAGTGTCCGATGACATCAGCTGACGCAGCGGCGACACAATCATGGTCAGAGGCGAACGGAGTTCGTGGGTGATGGAGGTGAACAAGTAGAGTCGCGCCTCTTTCATCTGTTCCTTCTCACGTACCTGATGTATCAGTTTCTCCTGGTTCCGGCGCAACTTGTAGGCATGTACAAGATAGTAAACCAGACCACCAAGCAGTAGCAGATAGATGAACCAGGCCAGTTTAGATGCATACCAAGGAGCAGCGACATGGATGTCCAGGCTTGCCTCCTCATAGTTGTCCTTGTCCGACTCATCATAGGCGCGGACCTCAAATGTGTATGTGCCAGCATCCAGTCCGGTGTAATAGGCCTGCGGTTTGTCCATGCACTCGCGCCAGTCGTTGTCGATTCCTTTCAGGCGGTACTGGTAGCGTATGCGTTCTGGCATTGCAAGGTTTGGCACACAGAATGTCACCTTGAACGCATTACCGTCGGATTCGATATAAATATCTTCGGGAACGGATGCCGTAGGTTGCTGACTGCCAATGGTTATACTTGTAAATATCAGTCGTTTATTCAGTCGGGTACTTTGGGACACACGGCTTGGCAGGAAACTGATGACTCCATTGTCGGCACCAAACAGCACACGGCCCGAAGTGGTCATCATGCTGCTGTTTCGGTGGAACTCGCCAAGGAACACGCCACCAAACGAACGATAGACGGTGCTGTTGCAATTCACCTCGGCATCCTCGTCGTCACCGATGTCATTAACCGATATTTCGCCCACATCGTCGATGCGCACAATGGAATTGGAAGTGGCAACCCACAGGTTGCTGCGCACCAGTTCCATCGCCATAACACGCTGGTCTTTAAGCAGCCGGACTGATTTAGGTTCGTCGAGTTTGTTTTTGTCAACAATGAACAGGCCGATGGTGGTGCCTATGTACAGATGTTTCTTGTCGGCACGGATGCAGTTGATGTCAGCCACCAGTCCCTGGTCGTACTTGAACAAGCCTCCCTTGTGTGTCTTGGCATTATAGTAATACAGACCGTCGGCAGTACCTGCCCAAAGGGTCGATGCATTATCGTCGAAGTAAGTAACTGAAATCCAAGCATTGGTAATGACATGGAGGCGGTTGAGCGTGTGATTGGTCAGGTCGGCCTCGATTACTCCCATACCGTTATTACCTATATATAATATGTCGTCGGCTGTGTTATACGAAAGCGACAGCACAGGAGCATTGGTGAAGTTGGAGAGCCAGTCAGGTGTCACAAAACGGCCGTCAGCAAAGCACTGCACTCCACCGCCATAGCTGGCAACCCATGTAGTCAGGTGTTTGTCAACCAGAACGGCCTGCATCAGCTTGGCATTAAGTCCCTCATTCATAAGGGTCGGGGCATCGGTTGGATTGGCAAGATGGAACATGCCACATCCGTCGGTCGCAATCCATCCGTTTGCCATCGAAGTGATGCACGAAGCATTATATCCATCGCGCTCAGGCGAAATCGGATGATATGTGAAGTCGCCCGATGATGGCGGAATGACCAGAAGTCCCTTTTGCAGCAGCGATGCTACGAGTGTACCGTCATCCAGTCGGCGGATGCATTTCACTTTTGCATATTTCAAGTTGAAAGGAGTGGTCATCAACTGGTACTGGTGCACACTGCCATCGGGTTCCATTTCGTAAAAGCCATGACTGTCGGTACCTATCATCAGTTTGCCTGAATCAACAGGAAGCAGCGCATCGACTGTTGAAGGGAAGGAGTTGTTGGCAACCGACAGGATATTTGTGCTATAATCATACACCAGCACCGCACTGTTCAAGGCGAGAAAAATGCGGTTTTCGCTTTCCACGATGCACTGCACTGCACCCAGTTTGAGTTCAGCCTGTGCTTCTGGTGTTATATTGATTTTCAAGAACTTCTTGCGAGTCAGACTGAACAGACGAAGTGTGTAGTCATGGCAGTCAGCCCACATGTTGTTATGGTCGTCGATATAGGCATTGTGAAAGAATGACTCACGAAGCGACTTATGCAATTTGTTGCTTTCCTCGCGGTCAATATCAAGGGTTTGTGTATCAAGCACAAACACACCATAACCTTCGGTCACAACAAGTAGCTGACCCGAATTGATGTACGGCAGACTGTAACCGGCATCGTAACCACGCTCATCGGGTTCGTTTTCGTCGAAAAGGATTCTCTGATAGCGGTCTTCTGCAAGGTAATAGGCATACAGACCAGCATTGGTGTGTACAAGATATCGCCCTTCGCCAATGTCTTCCACACTGTTAACCACCGTACATATATAGCGTTTTGCCTCCTTGTCGTAAAGCGACACAGGATGAAACTCGATGCCGTCGAATGTGTCAAGCGACCTTGCACCCGACACCCACACTATGCCTCGGTCATCTACATTAATGTTACGAATGTTGCTCGTGGTAAGTCCAAGCTGAGTGGTGAACAACTGCGGTGACTGAGCCACTGTCACAGCAGGTGCAAAAACAAGCAAGCAGCTTGCAAAAAAGATCAGCAGTTTCAGTGAAGAAATTATCTTGAAATTAGTCATATACTTTCTAAATAATCGTGTTATTTGTTGTCCTTGATTTTTATGATGCAAAAGTACGAAAAAATGGGCACATATTTGCAATTTTGTATCAACAATGGCAAAATGTTTCAAAAAAACAATGTTTTGGCATAGATTTGAAACCGAATGTATCAAAAAAACAAGAATAATTACCATCAGCAACATCAATAAATGAAAATGTTCACTAACTTTGCATCGTGAAAAAAGTAGAAAACAGCACTGCATTTTAAGCAGCAAATTTGATACGATTGACACGAACTTGAACAATTGATTTTACATTACATTTAAGGCAATAGTCACATCATACTATTTGCAAAAAAGGCACAGACGGGATGTCGTCACGCCAGACCTGACAAAGGCTAACTGTAAGACAAATCATTTGTTCGCACAGTGGAGCCTTTGTTGTCGTTTACAGCAAGCAGCCCACAATAACAAATAATAGAGTAATTGATAAATAATAGTTAGTTTAATAGTTAAGTTTGATTAGTAATTCGAAAGTTCTCGTCGTGAGACGGGAACTTTTTTTGCGCCCATCGGCTCACTTCCCTCGCATCATGATTCAGTACAGAAGAGCAGGACTGGATTCTGAGAAGGTCATCAACCCACCAACACATTCGCTGGATGTTGTGCCATATTCGGTTGCCCCTCACGAACATAATCATTATCAATCTCATGCGAGAATATTGCCGAAGGACCGTTGGATTATTTCCTTACGACCATTGGATTATTGCTTAACGAGCGCTGGACTTTTGTCTATCGAGCGGTGATAAATACAAAAAGCTGCACAGGTATTTTCAAAAAGGTGTACACCTTACGGGGAAAAGGTGTACAGCAAAATTCAGAAAGGTGTACACCTTATTTTATTTAGGTGTACACCTTTTATATATTATCGAGCGCTCGTGAGAGAAAACATGAGCGCTCGTGAGACAATTTATGAACGCTCGTGGGGGAATCATCATACATACTGCCATGTTGCTTATCACCTTCCGGCATGCCACCAACCACAATTTTGCAAATCTGTTACAAACGCGCAAGTATGTCATCAGCCACCGTTCAGTATGCCATTCACCATATTTCATCAGGTCATTCGACAACAGCCGATTACGCCATTCGCCCGAGAACAACACAGAAATGCGGACTATCGTAACGGCGATATGACAAAAGTCAACTAAAACATGACAAATGTGCTATTATATTCATTTTAGAATTCTTAACTTTGCAACCGAAATCAAAACTCAACTCAATCTATCATTTCACACACCCACTTAATCTAAACTCCACGTCAAAAAAATCAAGCCACGCTATCAGACAAATCAAACAAGACAAAAAAAGTTTTACACCTCCGTGTGAACTTTCGATGTGAAGCAATTCGCATCACCCCTACGATGAACCCCTAAAAACAATCAAATTATTTTGAATTACAAATCAGACATAAACAATATATACACATTATTATATATATAGTAGCATTCGCAAGCAATGAGCCGTCCCCTCTGGCACATGGAGGGGACAGGCGCATGCGTTTTGAGAGGCAGTAAGAGAGGCAGCGGAAGATGTTCCGACCAACAAGGTCACTTCACCACATCAACGGAGACAGCAGGCAACTGCACAACAGCCTTACTGGAAACACCGGCAAACACCCGAATTGCTGATATGTTTTGCATCTCAACATGCAGATATGTTTTGTAACTCATCTTAACTTGTCTTGACAGACCATAACAACCAACTATATTATTAACCAATTTTATTAACTAACTAAACAAATTCGCGTATGAAGAAACTGTTTACATTTGCGTTGCTTGCATGTATCAGCATGTTTGCATCAGCGCAGCCGTGGAATGAAGGCGAAGAAATCACCGACCAGGTGGATTGGAGTAACCTCAGTTTCACAAACGAGACGATCTCGCCTTGGGTTTGGACCGGCCAGAACGGAAGCACAACCCAGACTGGTGGCACATTCGAACTTTACAATGGTTGGGATGCTGAACTCTATCAGGTAATCTACCTCCCAGCAGGTATGTACGAAGTAACATGCCAGGGCTACTACCGCGGTGGTACATCTTGGGACGACGACCCTAACACATGGGCAGGCACAGGCGCAAACTCTTGGGAAGACCGTGCATGGCTCATCGCCTCTACTGGCGAATACGACCTTGAATCAGCTGTATTCACAGAAGGCAAGACTTTCAAGACTCCTCTCATGCCTCGTCTGTTTGAGGAACAGTACACACAGATCTATGCTGCCGACTCTGCGACAACTGCACAGATGGGCTGGGACCCTTCTGACGGCAACTACGCACAGTGTGGCAACAAGTGGGGTCCTACTTCTGTTCCTGGTTCACTTCTCTGGTTCCAGGCAGGACTCTACCAGCCATACAATGACGGTGACGGCACAAAGTACAACACAACTACTTTCTTCCTCAAAGAAGCTGGTTATGTGAAGCTTGGTATCAAGAAGGGCGAAGCTCACGCTGACGACTCGTTCATGGCTACCAACTTCAAGCTCTACTATCAGGGCGAACCTGACGAAGTGGTTCTCGCTGTTGAAGAACTCGATGTCGAGATTGGCAACGCACTCAACCTCACCGACAAGATCCGCGATGCTGGCTTCGGTTCACTCGCTGCATTCCTTGACGACATCATCATGGAACTCGACTACGACGAAAGCGATGTTGAAAGTGTCAACGCTGCTATCGAAGTTATCAAGCAAGCCATCGAGCAGTTCACTGAATACCTCAACGATGCCAACGCTCTTGCAAAGCTCGTGAAGAACTGCGAAAACCTCGCAAACTCATCTAACTATGCTGGTCACGACGACTTTGTCACTGCCATCGAAGCTGCCAAGTTCGTTGCTGAGGACCAGGACATGATGATCGACGGTCCTGAAGCATACGCAGAAGCAGTAAGTGCTCTCCGCGCTGCACGCGTCGCTTACATGATGTCTGACGGAAAGGTTGACGGCAAGTACAACTTCTCAGGACTCATCAACTTCCCATTCTTCTGCAACAACGAATACACTCCACAGTGGAACGCTGAAAAGGGTTACTATGAATATATTCCTGAAATCGAGGAAACATGGGTTAACAACATTCAGGAACAGGGTGTAAAGGATGTAATGAACGAACACCCAGACTGGATCAACCTTGCAAGCGATGTTACATGGACACAGAAGCAGGATGCTGTCGGTGAATGGATTTACAACTACCAAATCCAAGGTTGGATGGGTGGCATCGACAATGTCACAATGCAGCACGGTTACACAGCTGTAGGTGCATGGTCAGGTGGTCCTCAGGGTGGTTACCAGGAAATGCGTCAGGTCATCACTGACCTCCCTGACGGTTACTACTCAATGGGTGCCCTCTTCATCAACGCAGGTGAAGCATGTGCTGAAAACCAGTATGTATTCATTTGCCCAGGTGCACAGACTGACGATGCTACAATGGAAAAGGCTCAGTTCACACATGTAGGACAGCACTGGTGGTGGGGAGCAGGCAACTGGCCTCTCTATCGTACCGACGACTGGCAGTCACTCAAGACCAACATGGTCAAGGTCGAAGGCGGAAAGGTTGTCATCGGCTCACGCTCTAACGCATTCTATGCTGTTACAGGCTTCCAGCTCTATTATTATGGTGAAGACCCTGACTACACAGGCATGCTCATGACTGAATACGACGCAGCAAAGGCTAACGCAGCAGAAAAGCTCACATGGGGTGGCGACACACTCGCAGTCAACGAGATGTTCAACTCTATCGTATTCCCTATCGCTGACTATGATGCTTATGCAGCAGCACTGGCTGTCCTCAACCAGATCAACAACTATGTTAACACTGCATCTGCTGTAATCAGCAACTTCGAGGCTAACACAATCAACAGCTACCTCATGTCAATGGAGGAAAAGGCTGAAAACGAGACTGAGGTTGCAATGCTCGAACAGGGTCTCAACTTCGTACTCGACCTCGGTACTGGTGCTAACGACACATACTTCGACGCACAGGCAGCTATGGATGTTTACGCTGAATACATGGCTTACCTCCGCACTTACGAAAAGGCTCTCACTTACAACACTGAGGCAATCCAGGCTGTTCTCGCACGCCACGAAGCTGACCTCACTGCTAACTATGCTGGTTCTGCTGAAAAACTCCAGGCATACCAGAAGGAACTCGCTGGTCCAATCAACGAGGCAATCTTCAACGAACGCGGTGCTGAAACAGCATCTGAAGAAAACCCAATGGACATCACAGACCTCATCGTCAACGCTTCACTCGCTGAAGGTCCTGCAACAGGCTGGACTTGCGAAGGCGCTACTCCTACAATGAACGAATTTGGTCGTGAAATGGCTGAAATCTGGAACACAGATGTATTCGACATCTATCAGATCATTCGCGACCTCCCTGCTGGTAAGTATCAGCTCAAGGCTCACGCTCTCTATCGTGATGGTGGTGATGTTGGTAGCACAACCGGTGGTCCTTACTACAACTGGAACATCGCTGGTGGCAAGACATTCGAAGGCTGGAACAACAAGAATTGCCAGCTCTATGCTAACAGTGCTTACTCTTATGTTCCATCTGTTGCATCTGAATACTTCACTGAACCTTCATTCGTTGGTTCATTCAAGATTGAAGGCGAAGGCTACACAGTCGGCAACGGTGGTGCATTCCTCTTCTTCGACGAACTCCAGGGCGACGACATCAACGACTACTACGATCCTGAAACTGGCGAAATCTACTACATGGACATGATCAACATGGATGCTCCTGGTTACCCTTACGACTACCGCATCATTGACGGTGAGAACACTTACTACTATCCACAGTCAATGGCAGGTGCATATCGTCGTTTCAAGGACAACCCTGAGTCTTACTGCGTATCAACAACTCTCAACCTCACTGCAACTGGCGACATCCGTCTCGGTCTCCGCAAGACTGCTGCTGTAGGTGGCGACTGGTTGATTTACGACGACATTCAGTTGTTCTACCTCGGCGAAGCTGACGCATTAGCAGGTGACGCTGACGCTAACGGCGAAGTTAACGGTGCTGATATCAGTGTAATCGCAAGCTACATCCTCGGCGATGAACCAGATCCATTCGATGCTGTTGCTGCAGACTTTGACTGCAACGAAGAAATCAATGTAAACGATATCAGTGCTCTTGCTAACTTCATCCTCAATGGCAACGAAGAAGCAAGCAAGGCTAAGACTATCCTCGCATCTGAAATTAATTCTGCAACTCTCACACTCTCTGCTGACGACATCGTTGCAGGTCAGGAGTTCGAACTCAATGTTGACCTCAACAATGCAGAAGACCCAATCTGTGGTGTTCAGGCTGACATCTATCTCCCAG
>JAGHSZ010000081.1 GCA_018065565.1 Candidatus Colivivens caballi | reverse complement strand
TCACAGAGAATGCCAGTGGCATTACAAAGTTCACAGAGCCATGCGGACAACTACGCTCCGTGTCCTCTTCATGTGCCGAGGGCACACTCTGTGAGAAGGTTTGTAAATAAGATAAAACCGAATCTTCTCTGTGTTGATTGATTCCATTTTTTCACTCTTCACTCTTCACTTTTCACTCTATTATGTGGCAAAGTTACAAAAAAACTGATGTAAAAACGCAAAAATGCACTGTAAAACGCAGAAAAAACATGTGAATGTGCAAATTATTCAGCATTACCTGCTTTTCATTCCCGTTTTTTCCTTACCTTTGCATCCGCTTTGGCGAAGCCGCTGTACAGGAAGTGTAACTGTAGGATGCTTCGTTGGAACAATGTTTAACATTAAAACAGAATTCAGACGAAATGGATTTAATCAAGATTGCTGAAGAAGCATTTGCTACTGGCAAAGAGTTCCCTAAGTTCAAGGCAGGTGACACCATCACAGTTGCTTACAAAATCATTGAAGGCTCAAAGGAGCGTATTCAGCTCTATCGTGGCGTAGTTATCAAGATTTCAGGCGAAGGTCAGAAGAAGCGCTTCACCGTCCGCAAGATGTCGGGCACAGTTGGTGTTGAGCGTATCTTCCCAATCGAGTCACCAAACATTGACAGCATCACTGTTAACAAGGTCGGTAAGGTACGCCGCTCTAAGCTCTACTACCTCCGTAACCTTACAGGTAAGAAGGCTCGTATTAAGGAAAAGCTCGTTCGCAAGAACGGCGAAGAGGCTTAATGCAACCTTAGCGAACACACACAACAAACCTTCCGATTCGTCGGGAGGTTTTTTTGTCCCTTTTCCCTCTTCCCTCTTCGGACCCTCCCCATCCCTCCCTTTCAGGGCGGGGTGGATTGATGAATGGTGATTGATGTGACTCATTTTGCAGTCATTCTTCTCCCCGTCCTGAAAGGAAGGGGGTGGGGGGAAGGTCTGTTTTTCACTTTTCACTTTTCACTTTTCACTTACGCAGATAGTATGTCCAGTGGAAAAGTGGGCGAGTGTGGCTGTAACCGAGATTGTGGTCGTTGGCATAGGCTTCACGCTCAAAACTGATGTTTTCGTAGCCACGGACATATCCGCGGTACTGGACGATGCGCACCAGCCATTCCAGCAGATACCAGATGTAGAAACCGATGAAAAGCATCTCGCGCTGTTGCAGTGTGTGGATGTATTCGTGGTTGCGAACGCGTGGCGACAACATACCTTTCGAGAAGATTACTCCGAAGAGGTTGATGGCATAGAAACTGCGACCGAATGGGATAATCTTGTTGTAGATGATTTTCATGTCGATGAAATTGTAATTTAAAAATTAAAGCAGACCCTCCCCATCCCTCCCTTTCAGGGCGGGGGTTGAATGATGCTAATGGCAAATGGCCAACAGCCTAATTTTCTCTGTGCAAAGTTAGTGGAAAAAATGATAAATAACAATGCCTAACTGAAAAAGAATGCGGACATATCAGTCTTTTGTGGAGTGAATTTCATTTTTCTTGTGAATATGCACGACAGATTATACATTATTTTGTATATTTGCAAATTCTATGGCCTGATATGAATCAAGACGAAGTATATATACGGAGATGCATCCAACTGGCACGAAACGGACAGCAGAACGCCCAGCCCAATCCCATGGTTGGGGCGGTCATCGTCAGTGCCGACGGCAGAATCATCGGTGAGGGCTATCATGTGAGGTGTGGCGAGGGCCATGCCGAGGTCAACGCCTTTGCCTCGGTCCGTCAGGAGGACAAACCGCTGCTGCACGATGCCACCATCTATGTCAGCCTCGAACCTTGCAGTCACTTTGGCAAGACACCACCCTGTGCCGACCTCATCGTCAGCAAGGGGGTGCGCCGTGTCGTTGTGGGTACGGTCGATCCGTTTGCGCGGGTGCAGGGGCGTGGCATACAGCGGCTCCGCGATGCTGGCATCGAAGTGACAGTCGGTGTGTGTGAGGACGAATGCCGCGAACTCAACCGTGTGTTCTTCACCTATCACAGCCTCCACCGCCCATTCATCACCCTGAAATGGGCAATGACTGCCGATGGCGTGATTGGGACAAAAGCAGGGGAGGGCGACGGTGCCGCAGGAGGCGAACCATCGGATGCCAGTCGGCTCATCATCTCGAATGCCCTGACCAATGTGCTGTGCCACAAACGCCGTGCCGAACATCAGGCGATACTTGTCGGTCACAACACCTGGATGCAGGACTCGCCGTCGCTCAATGTCCGCCACTGGACTGGGCGCAGTCCGCGCAGAGTGGTGATGGGACAGTTGCAGGTCGATGACTCGCAAGTGGAGGTGTTTGGCGGAACGGTCGTCCAGTTGCTTCAACATCTTTACGACGAAGGTGTCCAGTCGCTGCTGGTCGAAGGTGGCAGACAGACTTTGCAGTCGTTCATTGATTCCGGACTGTGGGACGAAGCCTATGTGGAGACCGGCGACTCATGTATCAGAGGACTGGGAGACAACACCGTTGACGCACCTCTGATTGCAGGCTTTGCATCTCAGACCACGACTGTGTTTGGCGGACATACACTTGTTCGCTATACCCGTCAGCATGCCGACTCGTCAACTGAGCAAAAACTTGCGAAAGTTGAATAAGCGAAATCAAGCAATAATCAAATCAAAACAAATAAATACTAATTTATGACTATGGAAAAATCATCTAATTTGAAGTTCAGGCTCATTGCGATGAACTTCTTGGAGTTTGCGGTCTGGGGTGCTTACCTCACCTCTATGGGTAGTTTCCTGTTTAATGCAGGATTCGGAGAACAAATATGGCTGTTCTATGCCACTCAGGGATTTGTCTCAATCTTTATGCCTGCACTGATGGGCATCGTGGCTGACAAGTGGATACCAGCACAGAAGGTACTTTCGCTCTGCCACGGACTTGCTGGACTTTTTATCCTCGGTGCCGGACTCTATGCCATGACAGCGGGCTCAGACATCACTTTCAGCATATTCTATCTGCTCTATACATTCAGCATCGCATTCTACATGCCTACATTGGCAATATCCAACTCGGTGGCATTCAACGCACTGGAAACGGCACAGATGGACACCGTCAAGGTGTTCCCACCAATCCGTGTGTTCGGTACGGTAGGTTTCATTTGCAGCATGTTGTTCGTCAATTTCATGACCAATGCCGATGGCGTGCAGTATCAGCACTCTTACGAGCAATTCATCGTTTCAGGCGTCCTGAGCCTCATACTCTGTGTGTATTCACTCACACTCACCAATTGCCCATGCAAGGCAAAAGGTGCCGGTGGACAGTCGTTTATGGAAGCTTCTGGACTCAACGCATTCTCACTGTTCAAGGAAAAGCGCTTTGCCCTGTTCTTCATTTTCTCAATGTTGCTGGGTGCCTCACTGCAAATTACTAACGGCTATGCCAACACATTCATCACAAGTTTCAAGGACATAGAGGGATTTGCCGACACATGGGGCGCAAACAATGCAAACGCACTGATTTCGCTCAGCCAAATATCAGAGACACTCTGCATCCTGCTCATTCCGTTCTTCATGAAGCGATTCGGCATCAAGAATGTGATGCTCATCGCCATGTTTGGATGGGTGTTCCGCTTCGCTTTCTTTGGTTTGGGCAATCCTGGCAGCATGGTGTGGCTGTTCGTGCTCAGTTGCATCGTTTACGGTGTGGCATTCGACTTCTTCAATATTTCGGGAGCATTGTTCGTCAACCACAACACCAGCAACGACATCCGTTCAAGTGCGCAGGGACTTTTCATGCTGATGACCAACGGACTTGGTGCAAGCATCGGTACATGGGCAGCTGGACTTGTTGTTAACCACTTTGTCTATGCCAACACCGACCCTATGGCTCAGATTGAAGGCTGGTCAACTGCATGGTATGTGTTTGCAGGCTATGCACTCGTAGTTGCCATCCTCTTCGCTGTGTTCTTCAAGTATAAGCACGTAAAGGAATAAATATATATATGAAAGTATTAGTTACAGGAGCAGCAGGTTTCATTGGTTCAAACCTCGTGATGAAACTCCTCAAGACCGAACCAGCAGTCGAGATAGTTGGTCTCGACAGTGTAAACGACTATTATGATGTGAGCCTGAAGGATTTCCGTCTGCGTCAGATTGATGACCTTGCAGCAGAACATACCGACTGCACATGGAAGTTTGTAAAGGGCAACCTTGCCGACCGCGAACTGATAAACAAACTCTTTGCAGAGGAGAAGTTCGACATCGTGGTCAATCTCGCAGCACAGGCAGGTGTGCGTTACAGCATTACCAATCCTGATGCCTACATCGAGAGCAACCTCATCGGTTTCTACAACATCCTTGAAGCATGTCGCAACTATCCAGTGGAACATCTGGTATATGCCAGCTCATCAAGTGTTTATGGCTCAAACAAGAAGGTGCCATATTCAACCGACGACAAGGTCGATAACCCTGTGTCACTCTATGCAGCAACAAAGAAGAGCAACGAACTGCTGGCACATGCCTACAGCAAGCTCTACAACATACCATCCACTGGTCTGCGTTTCTTCACAGTCTATGGTCCTGCTGGTCGTCCCGACATGGCATACTTCGGATTCACCAACAAACTGGTGAAGGGCGAGACCATCAAGATCTTCAATTTCGGCAACTGCAAGCGCGACTTCACTTATGTCGATGACATTGTGGAAGGTGTGCAGCGTGTGATGCATGGCGCACCAAAGAAACAGACGGGCGAGGACGGACTCCCTATACCTCCATACGCAGTGTATAACATCGGTAATTCCAGCCCAGAGAACTTGCTCGACTTCGTTGACATCCTCCAGCAGGAACTCATCCGTGCAGGTGTGCTTCCTGAGGACTATGACTTCGATGCACACAAGGAACTCGTGGCAATGCAGCCAGGTGATGTGCCTGTGACATTTGCCGATACATCAGCACTCGAACGCGACTTCGGCTTCAAACCATCCACAACTCTCCGTGAGGGCTTGCGCCGATTTGCTGAGTGGTATAAGGACTATAACTATAAGTCCTGAGTCTGCGAAGAACCGATTCGTAGCCCGCAAGGGCGATTCGTAGCGAAGTGATTCGTAGCGAAGTGATTCGTAACGAAGCGATTTGTAACGAAGCGATAAGATTTATAAAATTTGAATAGTGAACAAGGTAGCGACAATAGGAACATTTGATGGTGTACACAGCGGTCACCGTTTTCTTCTGGAACAGGTCATCCGACAGGCCAGGGCAGACGGCGGTCGCTCTCTTGTCGTCACATTTGCCAATTCACCTCGTTCGGTCATCGACCCATCGTTTGTTCAATCGTGCCTCACCACCTATGCCGAAAAGCACCGTCTGCTGCTCGACATGGGAGTCGATGAGGTGTTGATGATGCAGTTCACGGCAGAGATGATGCAGATGTCGGCACGGCAGTTCATGCAGCAACTCCACGACGAACAGGGTGTCACAGCCCTTGTCATCGGTTATGACCATCGGTTCGGGCACAATCGCACAGAAGGGTTTGACGACTATTGCCGCTATGGCAGCGAACTCGGCATAAAGGTCATCCAGGCAGAGGCTTATCGGCAGGACAGTCAAGCCGTCAGTTCATCGCTCGTTCGCAAGATGATTGCCGAGGGCGACATCATGTCGGCAAATCAGATGCTCAGCTACCACTACACCATCGACGGCACTGTGGTCAACGGCTTCCACATTGGCCGCACCATTGGCTATCCCACTGCCAACATACAGTTGCCGGCCGACAAACTTGTTCCGGCTGACGGAGTCTATGCTGTCATTGCCGCGCTCGACGGACAGGAGTTTGTGGGGATGCTCAACATCGGGTGTCGCCCGACATTCGACAACGGACAGCGCAGCATCGAGGTACATCTGCTCGATTTCGACCGCGACATATACAGCCATCACATCACTCTGCGGTTCATACAGCGCATTCGCGACGAACGGCGTTTCGATTCCGTGGAAAAACTCCTCATGCAGATTCGTCAGGACGAGCGTGTCATCCGCACCATAACCACCAATCTGCTTGCCCAATGAGACTGTTCCACCGACATGGATTCGGCATACAGTCGCCGTGGGCATATCACCTCGTGACCGATGTGCTGTTCGACAAAAGCCAGTTCTATGCCTATGAGTCGTTGAAGGCTACACATCCTGGCTATTTCCGGCAGGGCGAGCGCCTCTTCCGACTGGTCAATGAACTGAAACCACACAATGCGGCAATCGTCACATCCGACATCACATCCCCCAGCACTCGTGCTGCACAGGACTATATGCGAGCTGCAAGCCACACATTGACGGTGTCAGTCGTGTCAGACACACCATTTCAGCATCATTCGATGATTGTGGTACAGTCGCCGTCACTGTTCAACCTTGCCGACTGGCTGACACGAGGCTTAGTGTCCGACGATGTAGTCATCATCGTTGACGACATATCACATGAAGGAGCATCGCTATGGCAGCAATTGCTCGACGAACCCACATCAACCGCCACATTCGACATCGCCCGTACCTGTGGCATCGCCTTCTTCGACTGCAAACGCACAAAGCAGGCATATCGGGTGTGAAGCCGATGCGTCTTGGTGTGCTATCGGCATTGCTTACCCCAAAACCCATCCATTTCGCCTTTTCGTAATCCCTCAACTTTCAGGTATTCTCGTAGATATTGAGTCTTGCGAAATATCGATTCGTAGGGGAGGGAACTCCTTTGTCGGCATAAACGCTTTTGAAGGAACTCCTTTGTCGGCATAAACGCCGAGTCGTCGCAAACCTCATGACATTCAGTCATTCGGTCGTCGC
>JAGHSZ010000025.1 GCA_018065565.1 Candidatus Colivivens caballi | reverse complement strand
TCCTCCGCTGTCGCTCCGTATGTACGGGGTTATTGACCGCCTCTACGAGGCTGTAGCGTCTTCCAGACGCTTGTCATTCTTAGACTTTTAAGGAGAGTAATACCTTGTGAACCATTGTAATTTTCTTCGGGCAGGTCTCCTCCCCGCTTCTCCGGCTACTTCAGTTTAGCCTCACGGCAGACAAACTGATTGTTGATGTGTGTTTGCTTTGAAGAGATTGTTATCGGAGAACCTTCTTTCCATTTTCGATGACTATACCCTTGAATGCTTTAGTCACTGGTTGACCAGTGAGGTTATAACGGACAGTGTTGATGCGGCTGTGATTGACGATGCCGTCATCGTAGGTGGTCTCGATGCTGGTAGATGTGCCGTCGTTGAACAACATACGGACTACCTTCGGTGCAGATGCGTTGCCGTTGTTGTAGAAGAATGCACGATATGACGGAACGCGGATGCCGGCAGTTGCCTGAGTTGCCTGACCGTTGGATGCCTTATCAGCATCGAAGATGTATGCTTTAGTCAGGTCGATGGCTTTGCTTTTGATTTCAGTTACAGGTGTATAGCCGGTGTATTCGCTCGCATCAGAAGTGGCATTGGCTGCTGTAGTGATTGCAACAGGTGAGTAAGTGCCGATTTCTGACCATGTGCCGTCAGTAGTTGAAGCGGCTGGCAGGGTCGCGGCATCTGACAAGTATATGTTTGTGGCATATACCTTCAGTTGTCCGGTGGTTGATGCGTTGCGCTTGAATACGATAGGCGTATTGGCTGTTGCTTCGGTGACTGCGTCAAACGTGAGGTTCGAATCGCTATATCCTGTCAGTTTGTAGAATGTGAATCCATCTGGAGCGGTATAGTTGAATGGCAGGACAAGTGTGCCCCAGTCGCTGAGCCCATCGCGCGTGTATGTGACACGGTTGACATAGTTCTCTTCAGCAGTCTGTTCTTCAGTTGTATAACTGTCTGAGTATGCCGTTGCGTCATTGAGTTCACGATTGTGAAGTTTCAGGGTGAACATCCTCTCTGGTGTTTCAGTGAAATTTGAATCGAATGTGTTTGTTTGCCCGACATTATAACTGATGTCATTTTCATACGATGTAAGTAAGGCTGCCGGGAACTGTATGGTTTCTGTTGCATTTTTGTCGCCGGTGAGCGTCGTACAGGTATAAGCCGGATGTTTCACTGCCGACAACATAACCTCGCCGTATGACCAGTCATATCCTAATGGCTGGCGTTCGAACACATTCGGATAGAGTGAGACATCTCCGTCTTGATCCTTGTAAAAATACAGATAAACATCTTTACGGACATATGAGTAATCATAGCAACCTTCATAATCTTCATCATGATATTTTTCAGCAAAATCTTTCCATGCAGGACTGAAATATGCTTTTGCATTGTCGTCATCCTCGTCTTCATCGTAGTAGAATGGATTTTTGAGACGATATAGTTTTGTATTTGCGGTTTCGTCTAAATATTCCTCGACTTCAACTTTATAAGGAGCATAGTATTTATCTAACGGATGTCCATTATTTTTAAGTTGACCATATTGTACCCAATATATGTTGTCAATAAGAGTGCCATGCCCTAATTTTTCCCAGCGGTCAGAAGAACTGAAATAGACAGGCATGTAATCGAAACCCAATTTTATTGTTCCAGTTTCATCTGTAAATACAACGATGGCATAATATGCGCCTTCTGCAGGTACATAATATGTCACATCGTAATCTCCATCTACTTCATCTTTTTTTACATCTGTTTTATTTGTTTCACTAATCCATAATGAGAAATCAGTTGCGTCCAAATAATCCTCTATATCTTTGACAAGTATGACATCAGACAAAGTCTTATAGTATGAAATCAGGTTATCGGGAATTTGGATTTTTTCCTTTCCTAATATCTCTTCTACTGGTACCAGTTTGGTTCGGAAATAACGGCAATCGTAGATGTTGGCTTCTTGTGTTGCGGTCGTGTGATCATTTGATTCAGTAAAGTCTTTGAGGGAGAATGCTCCGCCTATTTTGAGCGTTGCTGTAGTTTTATTATATCCGCTGCCCAAATCATACTTGTTTTGACTCGCAACCCAATAACCCACCACATAATCGATAGTAAATGTTTGTGTTGCAACATTGTATAATCCGTTATCTGTTCCCGTGCCATATGAACCAATGACGGCATTCCGATAATAGATGTCAGACCTAATTGTACCGGTTTTTTCTTGTTTCTCTCGGTATATCCCCATATATTGCTCATTTGGCATAAAACACTTGTTTAGTGCTGTATTCCAATTGAAAATTAAGTCAATAGGTGTCTCTGTTTCAGCCTCGTTATGATACGTAGTTCCGTTATAATTACCACCTGATACATCTAATGGTGTACCATTAGGTTTATTCCATGCTACGACTTTGATTTGTTTCATGTAGGGATAAGTTTTATTAGTTCTGATTTCCAAAGCATACTGCTTCCCTTCTCCTGTTGTAAGATCAGTTGTAAAGGTATCATACCACATACCTGTGCCAAAGTCACTCCAATCAGGCCAATCTTCTTGTTCACTCTCATCCAACCATTCCTTAACATCAGGATCATTGTTTGGTTGAATTTTGATTGTTGCGACATGATTTGAATCATAAAAGTCGTTTACATTGTCGTTGTTTGTATATGCATTGTCGGGATTCAATGCAGATATTGCATAATAGCCGTCACAGGCACCGTCCCATCCCCAATTGATGTGGAACATGACATCAGTATCGCTCTTCTTGGCATATCCATCAAGTATTAACTCATGGCCAAAATCGTGATGTGAATCCCACGCACCATAGATAACAGGACGACTGTTATCGAGTTCGGTCATCATCAAATTAGTCCAGCTGGCTTCTGTGCCATAGTTTTTCTTCTCAACATACGACACTGACTTTGAATATCCAAAATATGTTTTCAATGCAGCGCCAATCTTGTTGTCGGTAGCACCACTGCCACCCCGTTCTTTGATGTCATATTCCATATCAACAGCAATACCGCAATGGTACATCAGTTTCGCGATGTCGTCTTCGGTCATGCCGTCCCAATTGTATGTGGCTTCTCCATAATTGACAGATTCATACCTTATGTCTCCTACCTGCACGGACCACCAATCTACGTGGCTGCCCTTGCCCACTGCTGGATATTTATGATAAGCCATAACCTGGGCCATTGCTGTAGCAACACATCCTGTACGGCTATGCTCCTCTTCATTATTGCTATTAATATATGTAGGCGTTTGGGCATTGTATGGAGCGTCTTGTCCCCATTTGGTTTTGATCAGCGGACCGACCTGGGTCGTATAACCTGTTGGGAGATTGCCGTCAAGAGTCTTTATGTTTTTCTCCTTCTTCACCTTTGCATGTGCCTTTACGAAATCAATTTGGCGGGCATAGTCGCTGAGCCAGAAGCGTACGTTGTCGGGCATGTTGTCGGGGCTGAATGTGCCGTGGTCAGAGTAGCCGAGGATGGTCTGACCGACACGCTCGTCGGCTGCAACGATGGCGAATCCTCCCTGCGGATTGCTGAACACATACAGATTGGCTGTGGCTGCATCGGCAGGTGATGGCTGAGTATAAACCAAACTGAGTTGCTTCCCAGTTGAGGCCTTGGTACCGCGATGTGGCTGACCGGCAAGGAACGACTGAGCTATCTCCTTCGCATCGCTTTCACTTATTTGCTGTGCACTGACGGTTGTTGCTGCCATCAAGCATATTAAGGCTGATATGATGTGTGATATATGTTTCATTGCTTTTGTG
>JAGHSZ010000045.1 GCA_018065565.1 Candidatus Colivivens caballi | reverse complement strand
TTTGGGGGATTTTTTTGTTTCTTGTGCAAAGATACAAAAATTTTACGACACTGGCAATCAAATCGTTAGGCTAATCTTACTTAATTTGCGACAATCCCTAATTATTTTTCAAATATGCAAATTATGAACCAATTATTTTCCTTTGTGGAGTGTTAACGATGCAAAAAACACAGTTTCTGTGCAACATCAACTGACATTGTGCCATCAGCGCCATTGATATGAAACCAACAGTTTGGGGACTGGCGCCCGACAAATGCCTCCACGAGCGTTCATGTTTTCCTTCACGAGCGCTCATAAATGTTCTCACGAGCGCTCGATAATTCAAAAAGGTGTACACCTTATCAGAAAAAGGTGTACAGCAAAATCTAAAAAGGTGTACACCTTCCTGCGGTTTGGTGTACACCTTTTATACATTACCCTATGCTCGTGAAAGAAAACATGAGCGCTCGTGAGGGAAAACACGAACGCTCATGCGGCAATTTCTTTTATGGAGCATCGTCTGCCAGCGGTGATTTTATGTGCAGGTCAATGATGCTAAAACCGTCAGCAGGCAACGCAGATGTCGGTCGCTGCCGTCTGCATGAATCAAGCAAAGCCAAACTGGTTAAACAAGATGGCGCCGATGGCAAGTGGAATGACATAGCGCAGGCAGAAGCGGAGCAGAGGGAAATACGGAGCACGGATGGTGCCGCCGTTTGTCAGCTGGTCATAGCACAGTTTGCGGTCGAGCCGCCAGCCAGTGAACACGCCGATGAGCATTCCGCCGATTGGCAATAATATGTTGCTTGCTATATAGTCGAAGAGGTCGAACAGCGTCATGCCGAAGATGGTGAAGTCGCTCAGAACTCCGAACGACAGGGCACAGCACACACCGATGAACATGCAGACAAGGGTGACGATGAGTGCCGAACGGCTGCGACGGATGTGGAACTCCTCACTGACATAGGCATTGACCACCTCATGGATGGAGATGGTGGAAGTCAGCGCGGCAAGCATCAGCAGGATGTAGAACATCACCGAGAAGATGTAGCCCAAAGCGGGAGCACCAGCAAATGCCTGATGGAACACATTGGGCAGAGTGATGAAAATGAGTGACGGACCGACATCATCCGGACCGAGTTTCATGCCTACATTAAACACAGCGGGGAAGATGATGAATCCTGCCATCAGCGCCACCAGTGTGTCGATGGTGCACACGCTGACTGTGGTCTTCATCAGGTTGGTGTCGCGGTTGAAATATGATGCATAGGTGCAGAGGCAACCCAGTCCGAGACTGAGTGAGAAGAACGCCTGTCCCATGGCATTGAGTACGGTGGATGTGGTGATTTTCGAGAAGTCGGGTTTCAGAAGGAACTCCACGCCCTTGCCTGCACCAGGCAAGTTGAGCGAGCAGAACACCAGAATGACAGTGATGATGAACAGTGCCGGCATCATCAGTTTGCTGAACTTCTCAATGCCCTGCTTCACGCCACGCACCACTACAAGGTGAGTTGTGATGAAAAACGCAGCCATGCACACTACTGGCAGGAACGGGTTGGAAGCGAAGTCCTGGAACACACGGACATAGTCGTCAGGACCTTTGTCGGCAAACTGGTTGCAAATGGCAAGCAACGAGTAGGCAAGAGTCCAGCCTGCAACCACTGAATAGTAACAGTAGATGAGGAAACCTGAGAGAACACCCAGACGACCAACCCACTTCCACTGCGTGCCCGGTGCAAGTTTGTTGTA
This sequence comes from Candidatus Colivivens caballi, assembly GCA_018065565.1. Taxonomy (GTDB): domain Bacteria; phylum Bacteroidota; class Bacteroidia; order Bacteroidales; family Bacteroidaceae; genus Colivivens; species Colivivens caballi. The sequence goes on along the minus strand of JAGHSZ010000045.1, from coordinate 62,125 downwards.
GGCGCCGGCAGTATTGCAGTGAGTGGCGCGCCCGATGAGGAATTCGGACGACATGATTGGTATGCCAAGCAGGATGATGCACGCTATATATATAATAATGTATGCCGCACCACCATTTTGACCAGTCTCAACTGGAAATCGCCAAATGTTGCCAAGTCCGACAGCCGAACCTGCTGCCGCCAGTGTCGCTCCGAGTTTGGAGCCAAAGTTTTCTCTTTCTGCCACCTTTTTATGTCTATTGCTTTATGTTTGTGGATTATGTGTTTTGCAGATTATTGCGCATAATCTTGCAATTGTTTTGCATTTGCGATGCAAAATTACGAATAATTGCGTACATTTGCATCATAATTCATAAAAATAAGAGCAAAACAATGATAAAACGCTACATTTTCACCACAATATGTATCATTGCGATACTTGTGTTATCATTTTTTCCCGTTCCTGAAATGCCAGACCTTGAAGGTGTGCCTCTCATTGACAAATGGACCCACATGGTCATGTACTGCGGACTGATGCTGTGTGTCTGGACCGACTGGACACACAACAGGCTGCAACCCGGATGGGGCCGCAGCCTGATAACTGTCATATGTGCCATTGCACTGGGTGGAATCATCGAACTGATTCAGCCCTATGTGAACCGTGGCTGTGAACTGATGGACTTCTATGCCGATGCCATCGGTTCGGTCATCGGTCTGCTTATTGGTTTCCCTGCTTCTCGGCTTCTGTCCAGAGTGAATAAGGATAACCAATGAGGTGCGAATTGTAGAATCGCCGATTGCCCGTCACTTCCTTGCCAAGAAAGTCGGGACGGATGTATGGTTCGTCCTCGTATTCCAGTTCGATTTCAGCCATCACCAGTCCTTCGTTGTCGCCAAAGAACTCATCGACCTCGACCGTGTGTTTGCCGTTCTTCACCAGCCAGCGGTCTTTGACCACGGTGCCAGGCAGACATATCTTCATAAGGTCGCGTGCATCGCTGAGGTCGATTTCCTTTTCAAACTCGTAGCGCGACAATCCACCCTCGTCGGATGGCCCCTTGATGGTCAGATAGCCCTTGTCATCGCGGATACGGACACGCACAGTGCGTCCGTTGCCACGTGCTATGTAGCCTTGTTCGATATGTGTGTGGTTGTAGGCGAGCGACTTAAATTCGCCTATGACCAGGAATTTGCGTTCTATTTCCATCGTGATTGAATGTTTGCAGAATAGTTTGCAGAATAGGATGCGTAGCAAGCCAATGGCTAATGGCCAATGACCAACGGCTAATGGCAAATTGCCAATTGCCAACGGCTAACGCCCCCGTTACGAATTAGGGAATTCCATCAGGTATGCCTTGATGAAGTCGTCGAGTTTGCCATCCATCACACCACCGACATCCGATGTCTGATAGTTGGTGCGGTGGTCTTTCACACGGCGGTCGTCAAACACATAGCTGCGAATCTGACTGCCCCATTCTATTTTCTTCTTTCCAGCCTCAATCTTCTGCTGAGCCGCCATTCGTTTCTGCAAAGCACGGTTGTAGAGTTGTGAGCGAAGCAGTCGCATGGCGTTTTCACGGTTCTCCAACTGCTTACGGCTCTCGGTGTTTTCGATGAGGATTTCCTCCTCCTCGCCAGTATCAGGGTCAACATACTGATAACGCAGACGCACACCTGTCTCGACCTTGTTGACATTCTGACCTCCGGCACCACCTGAACGGAAGAGGTCCCACGAGATTTTGCTTTTATCGATGACCACCTCGATGCTGTCGTCAACCAGCGGAGTGACAAACACACTGGCAAACGAAGTCATGCGCTTGCCCTGTGCATTGTAAGGCGAGACACGCACCAGACGGTGTACTCCGTTCTCACTTTTCAGGTAGCCAAATGCCGAGTCGCCCTCGATTTCCATTGTCACGGTCTTGATTCCGGCTTCGTCGCCATCCTGAAAGTTGCTTATCGTCACCTTATATTTATGCGCTTCTGCCCAGCGCTGATACATACGCATCAGCATCGATGCCCAGTCCTGGCTCTCTGTACCACCTGCACCCGAATTGATTTTCAGCACGCAGTCCATGCCGTCAGCCTCGTTGCGGAGCATGTTGCGGAGTTCCAGGTTCTCAATCATTTCCACAGCCGAAGCATAAGCAGCATCGACCTCCTCCTCGGTGACCATTTCCTCCTTGTAGAAGTCAAATGCCAGTTCCACTTCCTCGGTGGCGCTCTTCACCTCCTTGTATCCGTTAATCCACTTTTGCAAGTCCTTCACCTTCTTCATCTGTGCCTCAGCCTCTTTCTGGTTGTCCCAGAATCCAGGTGCCTGTGTGCGCAGTTCCTCCTCTTCCAGTTCCACCACTTTTTCATCGATGGCAAGATATCGGTTGAGGGCTTCGGTGCGTTCCTTGATATCTTTAAGTTGTTCTATTGTTATCATAATGAATTGATTTGCGTGCAAAGGTACGAAAAAATCGGGAATTAAGAATTAGGTTTCAGGAATAATTTCGTACCTTTGCATCATAAATCACAATTGACTGTCATGATGAATTATTTCCACGAATACAGGATGAAGGTGCGCGACTATGAATGCGACCTTCAAGGAATTGTCAACAATGCCAACTATCTGCATTTCCTCGAACATGCCCGTCACGAGTTTCTGCTGAGCGAAGGTGTGAGTTTTGCACAGCTCCACTACGAAGGCACCGATGCCGTGGTGGCAAATGTGAACATGAGGTTCAAGACTCCACTGCGCAGCGGCGATGAATTCATTGTGAAGACCGCCATACGCCATGAAGGACTGCGACTGGTGTTTACACAGGACATCTTCCGCGCCTCGGACATGAAGATGTCGCTGAAAGGTCAGGTCGATGTGGTTTGCCTCGTCGATGGCGTTCTCACCGACTGCCACCTTCTCGACCATATCATCGCAAAATACACCGCTAACACACCAGCCTGACATGGACAGTAACGAGATTAAATACACCATCGCACTGAGCAACTTGCCAGGAGTGGGACTGGGCACAGCACGGCTGCTCATCACCACTCTGGGTTCGGCAACTGCCGTGTGGGAAAACCGAAACTGCATCAAGGACGCACTGCCCGATGCCAGCAAACGCCTCACCGAGGCAATGAGCGGTATGGACGATGCCGTCAGACTGGCAGAAAAGGAGTTGGAGTTCATCACCACAAAGAATATCAAGGTGCTGTGTCTCGGCGACGAGTCATATCCGGCACGACTTCTGGAATGCGATGACGCCCCGTTGGTGATGTTCACCCTCGGCAACACCAACTTCAATGCCGAGCACATCATCAGCATCGTGGGTACACGCCGCTGCACTCAATACGGCAAGGAACTCTGCCAGAGTCTGGTCGAAGGTATCAAGCAACAATGTCCCGACACACTGATTGTCAGCGGACTGGCATACGGCATCGACATCTGCGCACACCGTGCTGCACTTTCCTGCGGTCTGCCTACCGTCGGGGTATTGGCTCACGGACTCGACCGCATCTACCCTGCCGTACATCGGCACACTGCCGTGCAGATGCTCAACCAGGGCGGTTTGCTCACAGAATATGTCAGCGGCACCACTCCCGAACGCAACAACTTCGTACGCCGCAACCGCATCGTTGCCGGCATGAGCGACGCCACGGTTGTCGTCGAAAGCGCAGCACGCGGAGGTTCACTCATCACAGCCGAACTGGCATCAGCATACAACCGCGATGTCTATGCAGTACCCGGACGCATATTCGACGAATTCAGTGCCGGCTGCAACAAACTCATTGCTGAACAGCGTGCCTCACTCATTCAGTCGGCCGACGACCTGCTCATCCAACTGGGATGGATGCAGCCGAAAGCCAAACCGAGCACCATACAGCAGGAACTGTTCGTCGAACTGACACCTCTCCAACAGACCATCGTCGATACACTGAAAGGGGTTGACGACAAGCAAATCAACCAAATAGTCATCGAGACAGGGTTGCCCTACTCACAGGTCAGCAGCCAACTCTACGAGCTCGAATGTCAGGGCATCGTCATACTGCTTGGCGGAGCACGCTACAAGTTAAGAAACAAAAGGATTTAAGGAATTAAGGAATTAAAGGGAGTCTATCGAAGTAAGCCACAAGGTTTCAATAGACTTTCAACTGACATAGCATCATCACAACATGACTTATCCATCACCCATATTCGGTCCAATCCACAGTCGTCGCTTAGGCATTTCGTTAGGCATCAACCTGCTGCCAGCCGATGGCAAAGTTTGTTCGTTCGACTGCATCTACTGTGAATGCGGTCTGAACAAGGACAACATTCCCCACGAGAAATTTCCTACACGCAGCACCGTGTACGCAGCACTGCGCCAACAGTTGCAGAAGATGAAAGACGAGCAGACACCACCCGATGTACTTACATTTGCAGGCAACGGCGAACCTACACTCCACCCCGACTTTGCCGGAATCATCGACGACACCATCCGTCTGCGCGACGAATTCTTCCCCAAAGCCAAAGTCAGTGTGCTGAGCAATGCCACACAGATTCTACATCAGGATGTGTTCGACGCACTGAGCCGCATCGACAATAATATATTGAAACTCGACACCATCTCACCATCATACATTTCATTGCTCGACCGCCCTGTAAGCAAGACATACGATGTGGAGCGCCTCATCAGCCGAATGGCTGAATTCCGTGGCAGGTGCATCATCCAGACCATGTTCCTCACCGGAACCGTCACCGGGCAATCGGTAGATAACACCACCGACGACTATGTGCAGCCATGGCTTGAAGCCATCCGCCGCATTGCACCGTCACAGGTCATGATTTACACCATCGACCGCAAGACTCCAATCGACACCCTCGCCAAGGCCTCCCACGAGCAACTCGACCACATTGCCGCCATCATTCAGGAAGCGGGCATACAGTGCAGTGTGGCTTATTAATGGAAGACGACCGAGAGTCGCGCGGCAGTTTCACGGCAGCAGCACCGCAGCCACACAACAGCACTCATTGCCGTCACACAGCAATACATCTAAAAGCAATTCGCCAAAGCAGGTCATGATGCTTGCTTTGGCGAATTGCTTTATCAAAAAAAGGAGCGTTGCTCTATATAATAAATGTGCGTTGCTCTATAACAATATATATAAAGGAGGTTACCTTGTCACTGTCACCATTCCGTCATAAGTAGAGATGTTGATAGACACAGAGTCGCAGTCGGCAAAGTTGTGGAGCGGAACGCTGAGAAATTCTTCGTTGGTGAACGACTCGGCATCGTCCGTCGGCTGTTCATGCAGTAAGGTGAAACAGGCAGTACGCACACCAGCGGCAGATGTACTGATGCTGTCGTGGCGGAAGGCAAACTGATGGATGTTAGCCATTGTGGTCATCACACCCACATTCAGGTTCAGATAGAGAGGTGAGCGCCAGGCACTGATAAACTTCACGGGGTCGGTGGTTGCGAATGTCGCAGTTGCTGCATCAACAGGTTCTGCCGAAAAGATGTGACGAATCTCATAGACCCGTGCCACATTCTGCTCCTGTGCAAATGTACACAGACATCGCAATGTGGTGTCGGTCACTTCGGCAGTGATGGTCTTTGCCGGAACGAGGTTGCGCCCGTCGTCAGTACGGATGGCACTGACCACACCGGCTTCGTTGACATCGACACACACCAGTTCGCTCTGCATCGGATACGAATTGCCGTCATCGTCGGAGCACGAGGCAAATGAAATTGTCAGCAGCGCAGCAGACATCAGTGACATTCCCACTCGGCGACTCAACACTTCGGAGTTTGAACAAAGAGTGAAGCGCTTGATATTTGATAAGATATGGGTGAGAGGTGACATAGAGTGTGACATAGAGAATAGTTGTGTAATAGAATCGAATTGTGAGATATTGTCCAGGAAGAGCATCTGTTAGAGTTTTTTGGCTTTCATATGGTTGCGTGCCGGGTTGGCATACATGGTCAGCATGCGTTCACGCAGATATTCCAGGTCAGGATGTTCGATGGTCATCATCTGCATCTTCTTCTGGATGTATGCCTCAAACTGTGCCACCTCCTCGGGTGTTGCCAGTGGTTGTCCGTCAACAGTATGGGCATCGTCAAGCAGTTGCATGGCAGCACGGTTGCAAGGGTAGATGCAGTAATGACTGTGAATTTCGTGGTCGATATGCTCTGCCACCAATCGGAATATCTCGGTCTTCGGAGTTTCAGGGTCGATGGTGTCGAGCCACTGATTGATGCAAGGAGCAGCGTGGTAGTGAACATGTCCCTTGTAGCCAAATATGCCAATCTTCATGTTGTCGAGGTCGTCCTTCTGGCTCTTCTTGAAGTCAGCAATGTCGCGTTTGTTCTGGAACTCTTCTGCTTTGAGATAGTCGCAAGGATCGAACTCATAGGAAATGGCAAGCGGCACGATGTTCATCTCTTTCAGACTCTCGATGACATCACGGCTCTTACCACCCATCGCCATCATTTTCAGCACGCTGTCCTGAGTAAGGTCGTTGCTGTCCTTGGCGCGTCCTTCACGCTGTGCAATCCACAGGTTGCTCTGTTTCTCTTGAATGACATAGTGCATATATCGCGACATCTTGGCCGACGCCATCAGCATCTGACGCATGGTCAGTGCACGCTGGACGATGAATGAACGATTGACTCTCACCAGGTCCTTAATCCAAGGATAGACCAGCAGATTGTCACCGATGGCAATCTCCACAGAGTCGAGTTTGGCATCGAACAGGTTGACATCAAGCAAAGCTGAGTCGAGCACAATGTCGCGGTGATTGCTGACAAAGGTGTAACCATTGCCATTGATGTTGGTGAAGTCGGAAGTCATGCCCTGACTTGCCTTTGCCAAAATGCTTTGGAGCAATGGATAGATGATGCGCAACTGGAATTCCTGATTGGTTGCACATGAACGGATAAGTGCAGCCATCTGCTCCATCTGCATTTCTGGATGAATGGTCTGCATAACGCCCTGAAAGCGTTCGTCAGCAAGCAGACGGTCATAAACCGCAGGAAGTTCCTCGGGAAGGAACGGGCGAATATCGTCGAATTCGTGAATGTCAGTCATATGTTGGTTGTTTGGTGGTTTAGTGATTTAGTTGTTTTGGGGAAAGTGACAAGTTGGTGGTTTTGTTATTTAGTGATTTAGTTGTTTAGGATGTTGGTGGTGTTCATCACTTGCCCCGTTTGTTTGCAAAGTTACAAAATAAATGTGGGAAGTGGTATGTGGAATGTGAAAAAACAACGAATATGCAGACTATTTGCCAACAAAATGTAATGAATTATTCATTTTTAATTGCCTATTGTCAATAATTTAGTAACTTTGCCACTGAAACAAACGCAAGAACACAGTATGATCTGGAATCCCAACAAAGAATGTATGAGTCGCGACGAACGGGCGGCACTACAATCAAAAAGACTTCGGCTGTTGGTGAAATATGTTTATCACAATGTGCCATTCTACCGCAACAAGATGCAGACTATGGACATCCGACCTGACGACATACGCACCATCGAAGATATAACAAAACTACCTTTCACCACCAAGCAGGACCTTCGCGACAACTACCCTTTCGGACTGCAAGCTGCTCCACAAAGCGAAATTGTGCGCATCCATGCATCAAGCGGCACTACTGGCAAAGCCACAATCGTGGGTTACACACGCAAGGACATCGGCGTGTGGAGTGAGTCGTTCTCACGCTGTCTCGCAGCTTTCGGTGTCAACCGCGATGACATATTCTCGGTGGCATACGGTTACGGCTTATTCACTGGCGGCCTGGGCGCTCACTATGGTGTCGAGAACCTCGGTGCCACAGTTCTGCCTGCAAGTACGGGCAACACCGAGAAGCACCTCCGTCTCATCTCCGACCTTGGCGTGACAGGTATTGCCTGCACCCCATCCTATGCGCTCTATCTTGCTGACACAATGGACAAGATTGGCATCCGCAAGGAAGACCTCAAACTCCGTGTAGGTGCATTCGGTGCAGAACCATGGACCGAACACATGCGCCAGGAAATAGAAAGCCGTCTCGGGCTGAAAGCATACAACATCTATGGACTGAGCGAAATCACAGGTCCTGGTGTCAGTTACGAGTGCGAGATGCAACACGGCAGCCACATCAGCGAAGACCATTTCTTCCCTGAACTCATCAACCCCGACACACTTGAACCTGTGGCTGATGGCGAAGTGGGCGAACTGGTGTTCACCACCCTCAGCAAGGAAGGTATGCCTCTGCTGCGCTACCGCACAAAGGACCTCACCACACTCGACCACACACCTTGCCAGTGTGGACGAACCAATGTCAGAATGGGCCGCATACTCGGACGAAGCGACGACATGCTCATCATCCGAGGCATCAATGTCTTCCCAAGCCAGATTGAAAGTGTGATTCTCAGTCTGAAAGAGGTTGCACCTCAATACCTCATCATCGTTGACCGCAAAGGTGTGCTCGACACCATCAAAGTCCAAGTGGAACTCCGACCAGAATACTTTGTTGACGACTACCCTGCAATGGAGCGACAGAAGAAGATGCTCGCCGACAAACTCCGCAGCGTGCTCTCCATCTCCGCACAGGTCGAACTGCTTCCACCAGGCAGCATCGAACGAAGCGACGGCAAGAGCAAGCATGTCATCGACAACCGACACATTGAATAGGTGCCAAACCACCGGACAACCAGACAACCAGACAACTAAACAACAACGCAACTAAACCACCAAACATAAATGGACACATCACAATACCTACATCCCGACAAAGAGCTGATGACCCGTGAAGAAATCGAGGCACTTCAGCTTGAACGCCTGCAAAAGACAGTGCGTCACTGCATGAATTCACCATTCTACAAGCAGCGTTTCGAATCCATCGGACTGACTCCTGACGACATCAAGTCGCTCGACGACCTCCGCAAAATTCCTTTTACCACAAAACAAGACCTGCGCGACACTTATCCATTCGGCATAGCATCCGTTCCACTTGACAAGTGCGTCCGTCTGCACTCATCAAGCGGCACCACAGGCAACCCTACCGTCATTCTCCACACACAGCGCGACCTCGACGAATGGGCAAATGCCGTTGCACGCTGCCTCCACATGGTAGGTCTGCGTCCAACCGATGTGTTCCAGAACTCATCAGGTTACGGCATGTTCACCGGTGGACTCGGTTTCCAGTATGGAGCCGAACGACTCGGAATGCTCACAGTGCCAGCAGCTGCGGGCAACACATTGCGCCAACTTAAATTCATCAAGGACTTCGGCACAACTGCCCTCCATGCCATTCCTTCATACGCAGCACGACTCTACGAAGTGATGGTAGAACAAGGCATCGACCCTCGTAAGGACACAAAGCTCAAAACACTCGTCATCGGTGCAGAACCTCACAGCGAGGAACAGCGCCGCCGCATCGAAAACATGCTCGGAGTCAAGGCTTACAACTCATTCGGAATGTCAGAAATGTGCGGTCCTGGTGTTGCCTTCGAATGCAAGGAACAGAACGGTCTCCACATCTGGGAAGACTACTACATCGTGGAAATCGTTGACCCAGAGACACTCGAACCAGTTCCAGAAGGTCAGATCGGTGAACTTGTCCTCACAACCATCAATCGCGAGGCCATGCCACTTCTCCGCTACCGCACACGCGACCTCACCCGCATCCTTCCAGGCGAATGCCCATGTGGACGAAACCACAAGCGTCTCGACCGTATGCAGGGACGAAGCGACGACATGATCATTCTCAAGGGTGTCAACATCTTCCCTATCCAGATTGAGAAGATTCTCCTCCAGTTCCAGGAACTTGCAACCGACTACCTCATCACACTGGAAACTCTCGACAACAACGACGGCATGACCATCGAAGTGGAACTCTCCACCCTGTTTACCGACGACTATGCCCGTCTGGAGAAACTCACCAAGGAAATCACACGCCGGCTCAAGGACGAAATACTCGTCACTCCACGAGTACGCCTCGTTGCCAACGGGTCACTTCCAAAGAGCGAAGGCAAGGCTGTCCGCGTGAAAGACTTGCGAAAGAAGTTCTGATCAGTCCTTGGGGTGTACCAGATTCCATTCAGTGACTCATAAACAAACGACTAACCATTAAAATCACAAGAATATGACCATTCAACAACTTTCTGTATTTGTTGAGAACAAGAGCGGTGCAATGCTCCATATTCTCAACCTTCTCAAGGCAGAAGGCATACAGCTTCTTGCCGTCAACATAGCCGACACTGTGGAATACGGCATCTTCCGTATCATCTGCAGCGAACCATCAAAGGCATACAATGTACTCAAAGACGCCAAGGTCAGTGTCACACTCACCGATGTGTTTGCCATCGAACTCGACGACGAAGTGGGCGAACTGGCAAACGTGCTTGAAATCTTCAACAAGGAGGGAATCAGCATCACATACCTCTATTCGTTCCTTCTCAACGGCAAGGGCATCATGATTTTCCGTACGATTGACAACGAACGAACTCGTGAGGTCATCAATCTCAACCACCTTAAATTCATCACCGAGCCAAACCTCTATACACTCGTATAATTAAAGGTATTAAAGCTTATCATGGGGGAATCAATGGTATAAAAGCCTATCATGGGGTAACAGAAAAGTGTCAAGGCATACCGCATTGACACTGCCCCGACCAATGACGACTGCCGGTCAGGCAGCACAACAAAGCAGAGGACAATGTCACAGTTTACCGGCCAAGACATTGTCCTCTGCCGTTTTATTTGTCAAAATGCGCTCAATCATCCAAATAAATGCAAATTCCTAATCCCTAATTCCCATTTATTTCGTAACTTTGCAGTCGCATACAACAAACATCAATCCAAACAGACATGATTTACTTTTTTCAGACGCCACAGAGCAGCATCATTGCAGTGAGCATGAACCATCAGATCACTGACAAGGAGAAGGATGCGCTTGAGTGGCTTTTCTCTGGTGCTAAACTAATGAGTGAGCAACAAGTAAGTGGACAGTTCGTCGGTCCTCGTCGTGAAATGATTACCCCTTGGAGCACAAATGCTGTGGAAATCACACAGAACATGAGCATCAACGGAGTGGAACGCATCGAGGAGTACTTCCCTACAAAGGCAGAAAACCCCGACGAAGGATTCGACCCAATGCTTCAGCGTCGCTATGAAGGTCTCGGTCAGGACATCTTCACAGTGAACATCAAGCCTGCAGCCATCCTGCACATTGACAATCTCGAAGAATACAACGAGCAGGAAGGTCTCGCACTCAGTCCAGAAGAAATCGAATACCTCCACAAGGTCGAAGGTCAGTTAGGCCGCAAACTCACCGACTCAGAAGTATTCGGATTCGCACAGATCAACTCAGAGCACTGCCGTCACAAGATTTTCGGTGGCACATTCATCATCGATGGTCAGGAGAAGGAAAGCAGTCTCTTTGCAATGATCAAGAAGACAACAAAGGAAAACCCAAACAAGATTATATCAGCCTATAAGGACAATGTCGCTTTTGCACAGGGACCTGTCGTTGAGCAGTTCGCTCCGAAGGACCACAGCACAAGCGACTATTTTGTTGTTAAGCCTATCGAGTCTGTCATCTCGCTCAAGGCAGAAACCCACAACTTCCCAACAACCGTCGAGCCATTCAACGGTGCAGCCACAGGTACCGGTGGTGAAATCCGTGACCGTATGGGTGGCGGTGTCGGTTCATGGCCAATCGCCGGAACTGCTGTCTATATGACCAGTTACCGCCAGCCGCTCCAGACTCCGGAAGGCAAGACTGCCATCCCAGCCCGTCACTGGCTCTATCAGACTCCAGAGCAGATTCTCATCAAGGCATCAAACGGCGCCAGCGACTTCGGCAACAAGTTTGGACAGCCACTCATCTGCGGTTCGGTCCTCACATTCGAACATCAGGAAGGTGCTGACAAGCAGCAGGACGGAAAGGCAAACGAAGAACCAGTCTATGGTTACGACAAAGTCATCATGCTTGCCGGCGGTGTGGGCTACGGCACTAAGCGCGACTGTCTGAAAGGCGAGCCTCAGAAGGGCAACAAGATTGTAGTGGTCGGCGGCGACAACTACCGCATCGGTCTCGGTGGTGGCAGTGTCAGTTCGGTAGATACAGGCCGTTACAGCAGCGGCATCGAACTCAATGCCGTCCAGCGTGCCAACCCAGAGATGCAGAAGCGTGCCAACAACCTTGTCCGCGCACTCTGTGAAGAAGATGTCAACCCAATCGTTTCCATCCACGACCACGGCAGTGCAGGTCATGTCAACTGTCTGTCAGAACTCGTTGAGGAATGTGGTGGAACCATCGACATGACAAAACTCCCAATCGGCGACCAGACACTCAGCTCAAAGGAAATCATCGCCAACGAAAGTCAGGAGCGCATGGGTCTGCTCATCGACGAGGCACACATCGACCATGTCCGCAAGATTGCAGAGCGCGAGCGTGCTCCGCTCTATGTCGTAGGCGAAACCACCGGCGACGCCCACTTCGCCTTTGAGCAGGGCGACGGCATCCGTCCGTTCGACCTCGAGGTGGCACAGATGTTTGGACATTCACCAAAGACCGTGATGGTGGATGAAACCGTAGAACACACATACGAAGATGCAACATACAAGTTCAGCAACATCGAGGAATACTTGAAGCAGGTGCTCCGCCTCGAAGCCGTTGCCTGCAAGGACTGGCTCACCAACAAGGTTGACCGTTCTGTCACCGGTAAGATTGCACGCCAGCAGTGCCAGGGCGAAATCCAGTTGCCACTCAGCGACTGTGGTGTCGTAGCACTCGACTATCGCGGAGTACGAGGCATTGCCACTGCCATCGGTCATGCGCCACAGGCAGGACTTGCCGACCCAGCCAAGGGCAGCGTGCTCTCAGTTGCCGAGTCACTCACCAACATTGTGTGGGCACCAATGGCAGAGGGTCTCGACAGCATCAGCCTGTCAGCCAACTGGATGTGGCCTTGCCGTTCACAGCGTGGCGAGGATGCTCGTCTCTATGCCGGTGTACAGGCACTGAGCGACTTCTGCTGCTCACTGCAAGTCAATGTGCCAACAGGTAAGGACAGTCTGTCAATGACACAGAAATACCCTGACGGCACCAAGGTCATCAGCCCGGGAACAGTCATCGTCAGCAGCGGCGGCGAAGTCAGCGACATACGCAAAGTGGTGTCGCCAGTCATCCGCACCGATATCAGTTCAACACTCTATCACATCGACTTCTCGTTCGACAGTCTCCGCCTCGGCGGCAGTGCCTTTGCACAGAGCCTCGGCAAGATTGGCAGCGATGTGCCAACAGTGCAGAATCCAGAATACTTCCGCGATGCATTCCTCGCCGTTCAGGACCTCGTGAAGGAAGGTCTGCTCCTTGCCGGACACGACATCAGCGCCGGTGGTCTCATCACCACACTGCTCGAAATGTGCTTTGCAAACCGCAAGGGTGGACTCGACATCGATTTCAAGGCAATTGCTGAAAGAGACCTCGTGAAGGTGCTCTTTGCCGAGAATCCAGGTGTTATCATCCAGGTAGCAGACGACGACAAGGCAGCAGCCGAAGCATTGCTCCGCCGTGCAGGCATTGCATTCGCACCTATCGGCAAGCCATCCGCAGGCCGTCAGATTAAGATAAAGGGAACAAAGATTGCCATCGACATCGACGCAATGCGCGATGTGTGGTACTCCACATCTCACGAACTCGACTGCCGTCAGTCGTTCAACGGCATGGCAGACGAGCGTTTCAACAACTACAAGAACCAGCCAATCGAGCATAAGTTCAACGACGGATTCACTGGTAAATTTGCACAGTATGGCATCACGCCTGATCGCATCGAAGGCTGCGACGCCAAGCGTCCAAACGCTGCCATCATCCGTGAGAAAGGTACAAACGGCGAACGCGAAATGGCTTACAGCCTCTACCTCGCCGGCTTCAATGTCAAGGATGTCATGATGACCGACCTCGTCACTGGCCGTGAAACACTCGACGACATTCAGATGATTGTCTTCTGTGGTGGATTCTCCAACAGCGATGTGCTCGGTTCGGCAAAGGGATGGGCAGGCGCATTCCTCTTCAACCCGAAGGCAAAGGCAGCGCTCGACCGCTTCTACAACCGCCGCGACACCCTCTCACTTGGTATCTGCAACGGATGCCAGTTGATGATGGAACTCGGTCTGCTCGGTGTCAAGGGCAACATGGAGCACAACACCTCTCACAAGTTCGAGAGCGCATTCCTCACACTCCAGATTCCAGAGAACAAGTCTGTGATGTTTGGTTCGCTCAGCGGCAACAAACTCGGCATCTGGGTGGCACACGGAGAAGGCAAGTTCCATCTGCCAGAAGCTGAAAGCGAGTACAATGTAGTTGCCAAGTACAACTACGCACAGTACCCAGCCAACCCTAACGGTTCCGACTACAATGTGGCAGGACTCTGTTCAGCCGACGGACGCCACCTCGCCATGATGCCACACCTCGAGCGCGCCATCTTCCCTTGGCAGATGGCCAACTACCCTGCCGACCACCAAGCCGACGATGTCACCCCTTGGATTGAGGCATTCGTCAATGCCCGTAAGTGGTGTGAAGCAAACAAATAGCAGTTATGAGCAATCTTTATCCAAAAGGAGACAGACGCGCAATTATGATTCTTTCAACGATAGTGGTAATCGGCATTACCGCTATCGTTTTATTTGGCGTCAAAAGTCCGGCGAATGATAAAGACAAGGTTCAAACAGACTCGCAACCAACCGCGAACGCCACGACCTCACCAGCCCGCAGCAGTGACGACGGCAATCAGCGCCAACAGGATTTTTACAGTGGCAGCAACGACAGCAATGACCCTGCGGCAGGGCACCAGAAGGCTGAGTCCATTAGGTTCGACCCAAACACTGTTGATTCCACTACACTGATACGCAACGGACTGCGTCCATATCAGGCACATGCATTTCTGCGTTACCGCGCAGCAGGCGCCGTGTTCCGCAAACCGATTGACATCGCACGCCTCAACTGCCTCGAAGACGAAGACATCGACCACCTGCTACCACTTATCGACATCGACAAGAAGTATTCGGAAAGAAGAACAAAATACCCAATTGGAGCATCATATGAAGCCTCCTCTAAATCTTCCCAAGGAGAGACTTACCAACACAATAGTTCCCTCCCCCTCGGGGAAGAAGGTGAGAAGCCTCGTCAATCCAAGTTCACCACACTGACACCCGTTGACCTCAACACAGCCGACACCACACTCTTGAAACGCATACCAGGCATCGGGTCATATACAGCCAACAAGATAGTCAAGGCGCGCACCCAGCTCGGGGGCTATCACTCTGCCCAGCAGTTGCTTGCCCTCACCAACCTGTCGTCCGACTTGCTTGAATGGTTCGTCATCGACCCTACCAACCTCAGGCACATCAACCTCAACACCTCCACCTTCAACCAACTGCGCCAGCATCCACACATCGGCTATGACCATGCCCGCGACCTTGCTCGCTACATCCGTCTCTACGGCAAGATAAAAGACGAGCAGCAACTGCGCTCCACCAACATCTTCTCCGATGATGAACTGCAACTGCTGCTCCCCTATGTCGAGTACTAAAAAGCTATAACTTTACCGTCTTTTCCCCTCAGTCCTTAAAATGCTAATACCCTCACGAGCACTCGTAAATGCCTTGACGAGCGCTCGTATTTTCTCTCACGAGCGCTCATGAATTAAAAAAGGTGTACACCTTCCTGACAAATGGTGTACACCTTTCTGATGTTTCGTGTACACCTTTTTCGAATAAGGTGTACACCTTTTTATAAAATCCTCCGCACGATTGACGATTTACGAGCGCTCGTGAGGGGAAACATGTGCAGTCGTGTGACTATTTATTGCCGGAACAGACTGAATGTGCGCCGTGCAACAAGCGGCATTAAGCCTCACCGCCACGACCGAATGGAGCGATAGTGCGACCGCCGCCATTGCTGCCGTTGTTCTGTTCAGGCTGCTGCAAAGCAATTTCACCGAACTGCTGTTCGTAGCCACGTACACGCTCGTTGAGAGCAAAGAGCAGGCGCTTTGCGTGCTCAGGTGTCATGATGATGCGTGAAGAAACCACTGCCTTTTGAAGTCCAGGAAGCATTGAAACGAAATCGAGTACAAACTCGTTCTTTGTGTTGGCAATGATTGCCATGTTTGAATAAACGCCTGTTGCAACTTCTGGTTTGAGTTCAATCTGGAGTTGCTGTTGTTTTTGATCTGCCATAATGTTTAGTTGTTTTGTTTTAGTTATTATTTATTAAAGTTGTTCAGTCCCTGATTGAGGAAGTCAAGATAATGGTTGACATCAGTGTCGTAGCCACAAGGCTGGGCAAGGAGTTCTTCGGTCACGGGATTGATGATGACATAGAACGGCTGTGCGTTTGCACCAAACTTTGAACTTTGGAGGTAGCTCCACTTGCCGCCCACTGTGCGCAGTTGGTGAGTCTTTCCGCCTTCGTCCGTCACAGTGACAATGTCGGACAGCGATGTCTTGTCGTCAACATAGAGTTGTATCAACACATAGTCTTCTTGCAAAATGCGTGCCACATCGGGGTCAGTCCACACGGCAGCCTCCATCTTTCGGCAGTTGACACACCCATAGCCTGTGAAGTCGATGATGACAGGCTTGTGCTCACGGCGTGCTATGCTGAGTCCTTCATCATAGTCGTTGGCACGGGCCTTGACCTCATAGTTTACAAGTCGCCAGTGCTGTGTGCTCATCGGAGGAGTGAAGGCACTGATGGCCTTGAGCGGTTCGCCCCACAGACCGGGAACCATCCACAGTGCAAACAGGAACGAAATGATGGCGAGCAGCCAGCGCAGCCAACTGATATGTTTTGGTTTCGCCTCATTAGGGAAATGATAAACGCCTACAAGATAGAGACCTAACGCCACAGCAAGTATAATCCAGATGGCGATAAAGAAATCGCGGTCGAGCAGATGCCAGCCATATGCAAGGTCGGCAACCGAGAGGAATTTCAGTGAGAAAAACAGTTCAATGAATCCTAACACCACCTTCACGGTGTTCATCCATCCACCGCTTTTCGGCATCTGTCGCAACCATCCAGGGAACATGGCAAACACTGCGAACGGCACTGCCAGCGCCAGTGCAAAACCAGTCATACCGACTGCCGGACCGAGTATGTTGCCCATAGTTGAGACTTCAACGAGCAGGAATCCGATGATAGGTCCCGTACATGAAAAACTGACAAGTGTCAGTGTGAATGCCATCAGGAATATGCCAAAAAGTCCGTTTTGCAGTTCTGCCTTATTATTGACATGTGTGCTCCACGATGCTGGCAGCTGCAATTCAAACAGTCCGAAAAACGACAAGGCGAAGACCACAAGCAGTAGGAAGAAGAAGATGTTGAACACGGCATTGGTGGAGAGTGCATTGAGGGCACTGGCTCCGAACATGGCGGTGACAATGAGTCCGAGCAGCAGATAGATGACCACGATGCTGACGCCATAGATGACAGCATCGCGTATGCCACGGCGTCGGTCGGCAGAGCGTTTCAGGAAGAAACTGACTGTCATCGGAATGATTGGCCACACGCATGGGGTGATGAGTGCCACGAGTCCGCCAAGAACTCCAAGCAGGAAGATGTGCCACAGCGACGACGATGTGCCAACAGCCTCGGTTTCAGCCAGTGACGATGACGGTTCGGACGATGCCGAAGTTGCAGGATGCAGCATGCTGTCGGCAAGCATCACGGCCTGGATGGAATCGGCATCGAGAGAAGGAGGGGTATAGCCCTCGGTGCTGTCGGCCGATGGTGTTTCGGCATCGGTTGTGGCAGGCGTGTCAGTCTGTGGCGCTGTGCCGCTGAGCGAAAATTCGGAAACACTCGGAGGGATGCAACTGTTGTCGTTGCATGCTCCGTATTCAAGGTAGCCTGTCACGGAAAACGGTGTGCCAGGAGTGAGTGTCAGGTCCTGGGTGAAGGTGGCATGCCCCGTAAAGTAATAGACATCGGCACCAAACATTTCCTCATAGCGTTTCGTTGGTTTGCTGGCAGTGCGGAGCGCACCGTCGAGCGTGGCTCCCTCGATGTGAGAAATAGTGATGGTGGTGGGTGTCGGTCCATATTCCACGACCTCGGTCGAATACATGTGCCATCCGTCGTCGATGGTGGCAGAGAACTGAATCTGTGCACGGGTGTCGCTGATGGTGTTGAGGCGTGTGCTGACTTTCACAGGCTGCACCATCTGTGCCGACATGGTGAATGCCAGCAGAGTGAAAATGGCAAGGAGTGATGCCCTAATGGTTTTCATAGTGAGAATGTGAGGGGAAAATTATTTGCGTGCCTTGACGGTACTCACCACCTGATGGTCGTATGAACGGTAGCCATCAACAGGAATTTCGACATCGGGTTCTTCCAATTGTCCGTCACGGCGCAGAAGGAAGCGCAGATACTTTATGGTGAGACCACGGTCGAGCCACATCTGCTCGTAATAAGTGCGGATGCCAAGCAGTTGTTCGGTAATGAAACTGGCATTGTCGTGATAGAGGTCATCAGTTGCACAACTGACAGTCAACTGGTTGCGCTCCGCCATCAGCCGGGTGTAGGTGTACATAAAGTTGGAGTCGGTCTTCAAGTGAATGACACCTCCATCAATGAGGAATTTGCGATAGCGCTCCATGAAATAGGTCGATGTGAGGCGCTTGGTAGGCTTTTTCATCTGTGGGTCGGAGAATGTAAGCCATATTTCGCTGACTTCATCAGCAGAGAACATCTCATGGATGAACTCGATGTTGGTACGCAGGAATGCCACATTACCAAGTCCCTCGGCAAGGGCGGCCTTAGCTCCGTGCCACATTCGCGAGCCCTTGATATCAACACCAATAAAGTTGATGTCGGCAAACTGGCGTGCCAGTCCAACGGTGTATTCTCCGCGTCCGCATCCCAGTTCGAGGACTATCGGGTTGGAGTTGTGGAAGAAGTCGGTGTTCCACTTTCCCTTCAAGGCAAAACCATCGCGTTGGAGCATCCAGTAAGGACACTCCACCACGAGTGGATTTGCTGCCATATCAGCGAATTTTGCTAATTTTCCTTTTCCCATTTGTTAATGGTGGATATTGTTTTTATGGGGCATCAGTACTTGATGCATCAGTCCGAATAACCTGACGGTTGTGCGACCGAGTTACTTTTCAAGCACAACAGTAGTCCAGCCGTGGATGTCCTCCTCGGTGCCATACTGTATGCCACGGAGTTTGTTATAAAGTTTTGTGCAGACAGGACCTGGTTTGCCGTCCTTTGAGAATACGAACGACTGTTTGGTCTCGAGGTCGTCGATGCGTCCGATTGGTGAGATTACGGCTGCTGTACCACATGCACCTGCCTCTTCGAATGTAGCCAGTTCCTCTTCTGGAATCTGACGACGCTCAACGGTCATGCCCAAGTCCTCAGCCAGCTGCATGAGGCTCTTGTTTGTGATTGAAGGCAGGATGCTGGTTGACTTCGGAGTAACATATGTGTTGTTCTTGATTCCGAAGAAATTGGCAGCACCGCATTCATCCATGTATTTCTTTTCCTTTGCATCGAGATAGAACTCGCATGAATAGCCAAGGTCGTGAGCCAACTTGTTGGCACGCAGACTTGCTGCATAGTTGCCGCCGACCTTGTAAATACCAGTGCCAAGAGGGGCAGAGCGGTCGTAGTCGCGGATGATGACATAAGGATTGGTTGAGAAACCACCCTTGAAGTATGGGCCTACTGGTGTGACAAACATCAGGAACAGGTATTCAGATGCTGGATGCACACCTACCTGTGCGCTTGTACCGATGAGGAGCGGACGGATGTAGAGTGTTGCACCGCTCTCGTATGGTGGAATGAATTCCTGGTTGAGAGCCACCACCTTGCGAACCATCTCGCAGAACAGTTCGGTGCTCACCTCTGGCATCAGGATGCCCTGACATGTGGATTGCAGACGCTTGGCATTCTCGTCCATACGGAACACGCGCACCTTGCCGTCTGGGCAGCGGTATGCTTTCAGTCCCTCGAATGCCTCCTGACCATAGTGCAGACAGGTTGCAGCCATGTGGAGTGGAATGGTCTCCTCACTGCAAGTCTCAATTTCTCCCCATTTGCCATCGCGATAGTAACAGCGAACATTGTAGTTTGTCTTGTTGTAGCCAAAGCCAAGGTTTGACCAATCAAATGTGCTCATATTGTCTCCTTTCTTTTTATGTGTATGTATGTGTGTTATTTGCCTGGAAATCGCACCATGCGCCATGTTCATCCGTCGCGTCACGACCATCTTCCCATATTGATTGCCGTCAGCACAGGCTGCCGCTACGGACTTCTGTCATTGCGCAATGCATCATTTTGATTGGCAAAGGTACGAATTATTTGTCAAGTAGCAATGTTGAAACGCCATTTTATTGCTTAAAAGTCAGTTTTTCACATTTATATGCCATCAGTGGGAAGAATGGAGCGCACAAGCGAGGAGACGAGTCATTGTAAGCCCGACCCCTCAAACCATCGTGTTCAACACTGCAACCTGTTGCAAAAACGGAGGTGTAACGGCAATTTGTAGGCCAATCGGTGCAGAGTGTCGGCAATTTGTATTACCTTTGCCATGTAAAAGAAAGTGAAAACAGATGAAATACGAAGACAACACCCGCGAGGCAGTGACACTGCTCAAACAACTGATTGCCACTCCATCAATCAGCCGCAACGAACTCTATGCAGCCGACATCATCGAACAGTTTCTGACAGACAAAGGTTGTGACACACACCGACTTGGCAACAATGTATGGGTCGTGGCAGAGGGATTTGACAACAGTCGTCCTACCATTCTGCTTGATGCCCATATCGACACTGTGAAACCCGTGAACGGATGGATCCACGACCCTTTCACGCCCGAAGAAACCGCCGATGGCACCATCTACGGACTCGGCAGTAACGACGACGGTGGCAGTCTGGTGGCACTGATGCAGGTGTTTCTGATGATGCGGAACAGTCTGGACAACAAGTACGCAAGGAATTTCAACCTGATTTTCTCCGCTTCGGCAGAGGAGGAAGTTTCGGGAAAGGAAGGCATCGAAAAGGTTCTGCCCGAACTGCCAAGAATCGATTTCTGCATCGTCGGCGAACCTACTGGCATGCAACTGGCTGTGGCTGAAAAAGGTCTGATGGTGGTCGATGCAGTCGCCCACGGCAAGGCTGGACACGCTGCACGCAACGAGGGTGTCAACGCCATCTACATTGCCACTGATGACATCCAATGGATTCGCAGTCACACATTTGAGCGTCAGACCGATTTGTTGGGGCCAGTCAAGACGACAGTGACTATAATCAATGCTGGCACACAGCACAATGTGATTCCCGACGAATGCAAGTTCACCATCGATGTCCGCTCAAACGAATGCTACACAAACCAGGAACTGCTCGACAGTCTGCGGCAGAACCTCCAAAGCGAACTCAAAGAACGGTCAACACGGCTCAACTCGTCACGAGTACCGTTGGACCATCCGTTTGTGTTGCGGGCAAAGCAGTTGGGACTGACTACATTTGGTTCGCCCACCCTGTCAAATCAGGCACTGATGCCATTTCCATCAGTGAAAATCGGTCCGGGCGACAGCGCACGCAGTCACACCGCCAACGAATTCATCCGAATCAGCGAAATTGACGATGCCATCGACCTATATATGCGTCTGCTCGACTTTAATTTCACGATTTAACGCAAAAAACGAAACAAGTGGCCCAAAATGTCAGATTTTATTCGTACTTTTGCACCTTATAATAATAGGGCACACATAAGGTAACAGAAGGTACACCTCGGCACTGCCCCATAACAGACAGGGGAACCACACGGACACAAGACCGTTTCCCCACAAAAACAAAGACCAAAGACAATGGAAAAAATAGGAGTATTCTGCGCTTCATCGAACGACCTCGACCCGATTTATTATGAAGAAGGACGGCGACTTGGACAGTGGATAGGCGAACACGACCTCACACTCATCTATGGTGGACACAACACCGGACTGATGGAAGCAGTGGCACAAGGCGTAAAGTCAACCGGCAAGGGCATCGTGGTAGGTGTCGTTCCAAAGATTCTCATCGACAAGGGCACTGTGAGCGAATGCGTCGGCATACGCGTTCCGACCGAAGACCTGAGCGACCGCAAAGCATGGCTGATGAAACTCAGCGATGTAATGATTGCCATGCCTGGCAGCGTTGGCACACTCGACGAAGCATTCTCGGTCATGTCGCAGAACGCCATCGGCATCAGTCCAAAGAAAATCATATTCTGGAACATCAACGGATTCTGGGACGGACTGTTCAGCATGCTCGAAGGACTGAAAAAGACAGGAGTGGTCAACAAACCTCTTGAAGAAATTATGCTTCGCGCCGATACCTTCGAACAACTGACCGAACTGCTCAAAGCATTCTGATGCACCCTTTCTGCAACAACTGAATCCAACGGACTGCAACTGTCGAATCGCAGAAACGGCAATGACCCACACAGCGGCAGAGACCTTCAAAAACGGAAAACAATCAAAAAACATAAACAAACATATGCGCAAGATAATAGGAATCGGGGAAACCATCATGGACATCATCTTCCAGAACGGACAGCCAACGGCAGCCGTGCCTGGAGGTTCGGTTTTCAACTCAATGATTTCACTGGGCCGACTCGGCATGAACACCACATTCATCAGCGAAACCGGCAACGACCGCGTGGGACGCATCGTTCTCGACTTTCTCGCTGACAACGGGGTGAACAACGAAAATGTATGTGTCTATTACGACGGACGCACACCAATATCGCTGGCATGGCTCAACAAGGACAACGATGCCGAGTATGAATTCTACAAGGACTACCCTAACGCACGACTTGATGTTCTATGGCCACGAATCGAGAAGGACGACATCGTCATGATGAGTTCGTACTTTGTGCTCAACCCTGTGTTGCGACCAAAAGTACTGGAATTCCTCAAATATGCCCGCGAACGCGAAGCCATCATCTACTACGACTTCAACTTCCGCAGTTCGCACAAGGAGGAAGCCATCAAGCTCTACCCCGACATACTCGACAACATCGAGTTCTCCGACATCGTGCGCGGTTCGACCGAGGACCTCGACAACATGTTCGGCAACAGCGATCCCGAGGCTGTCTATAACAAGGAGGTGGAATACTATTGCAAGAACATGATCTGCACCGACGGAGCCAACAGTGTGCGACTCATCACCCCAACGGTCAGGAAAGAATACCCCGTCAAACCAATCAAGACTGTCAGCACCATCGGAGCAGGCGACAACTTCAATGCCGGCATCGTGTTCGGTCTGCTGAAAGAAGATGTGAGCCGCGGCGACATCCCTTACCTCAGCGAAAAGGACTGGGACAGCATCATCAAGTGCGGTTTCGACTTCTCAGCCGAAGTGTGCAAGAGCCTCAACAACTCCATTTCGAAAGAGTTTGCCCGTGACTACATCAATGGCGGTGCCCCTCTCGAAATGCGTCTCTGTAAATAAGCATCACAAACGAAGCATCACAAATAAAGCATTACAAATGATTAATGAGAGTGGACACCAAGAGAAAGCAACATCTGCTTAATTCCCTTTAACTCCACATCTACATAACCACGCATAATATGAAAGTATTTCAGCATGTATCAGACATAGGCGACCTAAACATCGCCCTCAAAGAAGCGTTCGAAATCAAGAACGACCGCTTCAAGTACCAAGAACTCGGACGCAACAAGACTGCGCTCCTCATATTCTTCAACAACAGTCTGCGCACCCGTCTCAGCACGCAGAAGGCAGCCATGAACCTCGGCATGAATGTCATCGTGCTCGATGTCAACCAGGGTGCATGGAAACTCGAAACCGAGCGCGGCGTCATCATGGACGGCGACAAGAGCGAACATCTGCTCGAAGCCATCCCAGTGATGGGATGCTACTGCGACCTCATCGGTGTACGCAGTTTTGCAACTTTCCAGAACCGCAGAGACGACTACGAAGAGAAGATTCTCAACCAGTTCATCAAATACTCTGGTCGTCCGGTCTTCTTCATGGAAAGTGCAACGGTGCATCCGCTCCAGGCATTCGCCGACCTCATCACCATCGAAGAATACAAGAAGCAGAACCGTCCAAAGGTGGTGCTCTCATGGGCTCCACATCCAAAGGCGCTGCCACAGGCCGTACCTAACTCTTTTGCAGAATGGATGAATGCTGCCGATGTAGATTTCGTGGTCACTCATCCTCACGGCTACGAACTCGACCCTAAGTTTGTGGGCAATGCACGAGTGGAATACGACCAGATGAAAGCATTCGAGGGTGCCGACTTCATCTATGCAAAGAACTGGAGTTGCCCTGGCGTCACCAATCCCGACGACTACGGTAAGGTGCTGCTCAAAGACATGGCATGGACTGTTGACCAGCGACACATGGATGTTACCAACAACGCATTCTTCATGCACTGCCTCCCTGTTCGCCGCAACATGATTGTCACCGACGATGTCATCGAAGCACCTACAAGTCTCGTCATTCCAGAGGCTGCCAACCGCGAGATATCAGCCACAGTGGTACTCAAACGCATGCTCGAGGCACTGTAATATTAGATTTTCCATAAGGCTCATTAGACTCATCGGTCCCATTTGACCCATTGGCCCCATTAGTCCCATTAGCCTCATACCTCACAACACCATTACCCCTAAACCAACGACAATAAAATATGAAAGCAGGAATAGTAGGACTGCCAAATGTCGGCAAGTCAACCCTTTTTAACTGTCTGTCGAGTGCCAAGGCACAAGCAGCAAACTTCCCATTCTGCACCATCGATGCGCAGATGGGACAAATCAGTGTTCCCGACGAGCGACTCACTCGTCTGGCAGAAATTGTTCACCCAGGACGCATCGTGCCTGCTGTCTGCGACATCGTTGACATTGCAGGACTGGTGAAAGGTGCAAGTCAGGGCGAAGGTCTCGGCAACCAGTTCCTCGGCAACATCCGCGAGTGCGATGCCATCATACATGTACTGCGCTGCTTCGACAACGACAACATCGTCCATGTCGATGGTTCGGTCGATCCGGTCCGCGACAAGGAAGTCATCGACACCGAACTTCAACTCAAAGACCTTGAGACCGTCGAAAACCGCATCAAGCGTGTGGAAAAGCAAGCAAATGTAGGTGGCGACAAGATGGCAAAGGTGGAACTCGACCTTCTGCTCCGCTACAAGGCTGCGCTGGAACAAGGCAAGAGCGCACGCGTAGTAGAACTGGAGACACAGGACGAAATCACTGTGTCAAAGCAGATGTTCCTCCTCACCACAAAACCTGTTCTCTATGTCTGCAATGTTGACGACAAGAGCGCCAGCACAGGCAACCAATATGTGGAGCAGGTGCGTGAAGCAATCAAGGACGAAGAAGCAGAACTCATCGTCATATCAGCCCAGACCGAAGCCGACATCGCAGAACTCGAGACATACGAGGAAAAGCAAATGTTCCTTGAAGACCTTGGACTGAGTGAAAGTGGATGCAACCGACTCATCAAGGCCATCTACTCGCTCCTCAACCTCGAGACATTCATCACCGCAGGCGAAATGGAAGTCAAGGCATGGACCTACCGCCGTGGATGGAAGGCTCCACAGTGCGCCGGTGTCATCCACACCGACTTTGAGAAGGGTTTCATCCGTGCCGAAGTCATCAAGTACGACGACTACATCAAGTATGGCAGCGAAGCAGCCGTACGCGAAGCCGGCAAACTCGGAGTCGAAGGCAAGGAATATGTAGTGCAGGACGGCGACATCATGCATTTCCGTTTCAATGTATAACCACACAACTCACCAACCCACATAATTCATCACTATGCTACTCCCACTCTTCATCGACTGGCAACCCAAACTCGAGTTATTCACCATCGGTTCAATGCCCGTACGCTGGTACTCGCTGATGTGGATGATCGGACTGATTGCAGCCTATTTCATCGTGAAGCGGCTCTACGAGAAGCAGCGCATACCAGCAGAGAAGTTCGACCCGCTGTTCATCTACTGTTTCATCGGTGTCATCGCTGGTGCCCGCCTGGGTCACTGCCTTTTCTATGAACCGTCGGTCTATCTCGGTTCGCTCAAAGGATTCATCGAGATGTTCCTGCCAATCAAGTTCGTCGCCGACTCGTGGGACTGGCACTTTCACGGCTATGCCGGACTGGCAAGTCACGGCGGTGCCATCGGACTGTTCATTGCACTGTTGCTCTATATGAAGAAGACTGGGCTCAGTTTCTTCACAGTGCTCGACAATGTTGCGATTGCCACCCCGTTCACTGCATGCTGCATCCGTCTGGGCAACCTCATGAACTCTGAAATCGTGGGAAGCCAGACCGATGTGCCATGGGCATTTATCTTCCATTCGTCCGACGCAATGGTTGACGGTCAACTCGTGCCACGCCATCCAGCACAACTCTATGAAGCCATCGCCTATCTCATCATTTTCATCATCGGCATCATCTTCTACTACAAGAAAATCAGGCCAGTGGGACAAGGCTACTACTTCGGTTTCTGCATGGCAGCAATCTTCTTGTTCCGTTTCTTCGTTGAGTTCATCAAGAAGGAGCAAGTGGATTTCGAGCGTGGCATGGTTCTCGACATGGGACAGATTCTCAGCATCCCATTCATCATTGCCGGCATCTACTTCATGCTGCGCCAAAAGAATAGGCCATTAGCTTAGAGTTTAGAGCTTAGAGTTTAGGACGCTCTCATCTCTCCACTCTCCACTATAAGCTCTCCACTATAAGCTCTTCACTTTTAATTATTAACTTTAAACTTTTTACTTCTTGAAACGAACCATCATCATCATCGCAGCAGCCCTACTGGTTGGCATTGGCATCTTTTTCCTCGTGCGCGGATTGAATAAACAAGAAAGTCCGATTGACCTCGACCAGTACACCCCGATACCCGAGTTCCGTCCAGCCGCCGAAGCCATCGAAGCCCAGGGCAGCGACGACTACGACATCGAGGAGACCGTTCGCATCCTCAACGGTCTGGAAGTGGCACAGTCGCAGTCCGACAACTTCTATTCGTTCCTTGAATACATGGCAAAGCAGGATTATAGCCGTGTGCCGTCAGATGTACTTCGTGCAAAGGAACGCATACTGCCCATCCTGCAAAAGATGTTTGAACTACAAAAACAGTATGACGAACTCAACGACATCTGGATGTTGGCACGCAGCGCGTCAACAGGAGTCACCGACTTTGCCGAAAAAGCCAACCCTATCGGTGTGCTGTCGTCAATATTCGCCGGCGACCCAATGAGCACTGCTGGTGTCAACCAGACTCTGGTGGAAGCCAAGACTGCCGCATTCCAGCAGTATGAAAACGACCAGAAACTGAAAGAATCGCTCAAAAAGGAGATTGAGGACCTACACCTCGCCTACATCGACTACCTTACTGAATATGCCCCCATCTACATCAAATACATGAAGGAGTGGGACCGTCTGTGTCTCGACCGTGACAAGGCATACCTCGACATCTATGCAGGCAGAACGGTCGAAGCATACAACGCAGTCGATAAGGTGCTCGAGCGTCATCCAGCTAACCGTGAGGCAATGCTCTTGAAGGCACTCACACTCATACAGCTCACGCCTACCAACCCTAATCTCTCAGATTTCAACTCTCAACTCTCAACAGCCGAAACCGACACAGCGGCACTCCGTCCCGACGACGACCATCTGCAAGAAGCAGAAGCCATCATCAGCAACTACACCGACCTCTACCCTGACCGCACTGCTCCGTCGCTTGTGCTGAAAGGAATGATTTACCTGAAACAGGGCAACGAGGCGAAAGCCATGTCGTGCTTCGACCAGGCAAGCGTGGAATATCCGCGACAGGCAACAGCACTGACCGACATGCTCGCCTCCTATCGCAACCGCACATACCTCAACCGCTCGTCCGAGGGCAAATACCTCCTGCACCTCTATCGCTCGACAATGGAGGGCTACGGCATGTTCAGTCCAAACCTACTCAAAGCAAAGTACTATGCCGACAATGGTGACGCAGAGCGTGCCAAGGAGGAAATCTTCAATCACTTCTACCGCCGTGGCAACCAGGGAGTCTATGACTGTCTGCTCAGCGACATGCAGTACTGCGAACAAAACATGTACAGCACCTTCAAGCAGTTGCTCATCGAGCAGTCGTACATCGATGTCGATGTCGAACCGACAACCGACTGGATTGTGTCGAAGAACGACGATGAAGTCAAGGTCACCATCCACAACCGCTCCGACATCGACCTTGAAAATGTGCGCATCTTCCTGTGCCTGCACTACACCGACATGTACCGCGACGAATACGATGTAGTGAAATGCCCATCGGTCAACATCATCAAGCATCACGACACCACCGAGATCGGCACCGTTGCACTCAACTACGAAGACAAGAAATACAACGACATTACCCGCATACGCGCCATTGCAATGACCGACGACAAAATCTGCTGGATCGACAATGTTGACTACAAATACATGCATGCCTACGAAGCATCGCGCAATCAGTCGGCAGCCGCAAAAAAGTCCGTCGTCACCACTGACAAAAACCGTCGCGAACAACTGCTCCACGATTTCAATGTCACAGCCAGCGACATCATCAGTGCCGTCAAAAGCGGCATCAAGGTGTATGGCAAGGACAAGACACTCTGGGACAATGTGACCGACCTGCTGCCTGGCACAGAGAATACACTGACCTTCGAACTGCCACGCCTACTCTCGCTCATCGACCCGGTCTTCTCCCTCAACCAGCTCAAAGACAAGGAACATGCCATCCGACCAACCGAGAACACGCTTAACGGCAGCAACATCCGTCTGCGTTTCGACTATCAGCCAGCCGAAGGCGACCGATTCCCCCTCTACATATATAGCGACTACATCAACCTGAAAGTCACCGTCCAGATGAACAAGGGTAAACTCTCAATCGACGGAGTGGAAATCGTCGATTGAGGCAATAATGCATTGATGTATTTATATTCTTTCATCCAAATAAGAGGATGAGGGCGCATCAGTTATTTTGAAGTGGCTCCGAAAGTTTTTGTCTTACTTTCAGAGCCACTTCACTTTTGCCAGCATTCGTTGCTTGCCTTTTTCCTCGTTATTTCCTCGTTTCCGTTTTCGACACACTATTTCCATACGATATGTAAGTCATTTTTTATGATTTGTTAGTTGAATTATTGTAAAAATCAGTAAATTTGTGGCGTTCAATCATAATCACTTCAAGAAATGAAACGAGAAATCACTTCACTGCTTGCAATTGTCATTGCGACATTATGCCATGCCTCAGTCTATACTTCGGTAAAAGACGGAGTCTTCACTGACCCGTCTGTATGGGGAATAGAAGACGGTAAATTCAACCTTTCTGAGACTGACGACATTGTCATCGCTCATAAAGTTGAAATCAATGTACAAAACATCAAAGTCAACGACATGAAGATTACTTCGTCAGGACGATT
Organism: Candidatus Colivivens caballi; assembly: GCA_018065565.1. Taxonomy (GTDB): domain Bacteria; phylum Bacteroidota; class Bacteroidia; order Bacteroidales; family Bacteroidaceae; genus Colivivens; species Colivivens caballi. Next base: position 32,723 of record JAGHSZ010000045.1, on the reverse strand, counting down.
GACAAAGTACGAGGACCAATGGTCGTGCACAGTCGAAGTGTATGGCGATTTCGAGAACAACGGTTATCTCGGTTACGAAGTTGACGGTATGCCCGACATGAACTACTTCTGTAACACTTATGGTTACATCAGCCTGAATCTATATGGCAATTTATACAACTTTGGATGCACACGGCCATATACTCTTGAATTTCGTGGCAAAGACCAGACCATTACTGCATCGAAAGCTATTGAAGCAGGAAAGGTGGTGCTGAAAGGCTCAGAAGGAGACATCACGGCTCAGACCGATGTCACATTCCACAACAGTCACATTACGATGTGGAACGGCGCGGTTACTGACTCCAAGTTCAAATCCCTTGACATGGGTGACCATAAGCTGACCCTGAGTGCCGACTCGGTGAAAGAAGGCGAAACCGATTGGCGTTGCTGGATGGAAGATGCACATCTCACCTTCGGCAAGGAAGGCAAGCTCGCGCTCGACAATGCCGTAATGCGCAAGTGCAACATTGATGGCGAGGACATTACCTTCACTTCGTCCGGCTATGGCTTTATGCTGAAAGGCAACACCATAAACAGCGATGTGGTCTTTCGCTCAGGTAAGTTTGTAGTCGGGGAAACATCGTGGAATGAGAACAATCATCTCTTCATCAACGGCAATGTGAAGAACTTCGCACGCATAAATGCTGACTCCATAATATATAAAGGTGCAGCCGAAGATGGAGGCGACTACCGACTGGAACATACGGGCGAGATGTCAGTCCATGGCGACTTTATCAACAACAGCCTCGTGGGCATGAAGGTAGGCAACCGACACTCTATTGTCAACATGGTGACACTTGGCGATACAATAAGCGTCAGCGGAACTTTCAATTCAGAGCTGACAATACGCCAGTTGCCAGGATGGGACGACGGTAAGAATGAGTTTGTGAAGACTGGTGCAGTGCGCGTTGACGGCAAATTGTTCGTGTTCGACTATCAGATGAGCGTCTCTACAAATCTCATCATTGGAGCGACAGGAGCCGTTGATGTCCGTGGTGCCGACTACAACCCAATTTATATGAGAACGGGCGATGAAGCCTATACCACAGGATACCGCAATGGCAAGATATTCAACTACGGTACACTTACATTGCTCGAACCATTTGCAGGGTCATCGTTCCACGACGAGAAAAAGTCAGTTCATGCAGAAGCCCAGCCGCGCAAATACGATGGAACGCTGACACATATACTATATGAGGAGCATGGTTCGGGTAATGAGTCGATGCCTGCGTCAGCAAAACGCTGGTGGAGAATCAAGCCTGTCGGCGAGAATGTGGCAAATGTGAGAGGCACTCTGAAACTCTACTATGATGAACAGTGGCTAAACGGCCAGCAGGAAGACAAGTTGCGCCTCTATCAGTCGAAGGACAATGGCGAGACATGGAACATGATTTCGTTCGGCGACAACTATGAACTCAACACCACAGAGAAATACATATATATGAACAAATGGGGCGATGAGAAGGAATGGGTGTATGACTTTGGCGATTTCATCATCAGTTCCGGCGACGGAACAGTGCCTGCTGTGTCGAATGTGAAGGTCGAGATAGACGCAAGTCCTAAGATTCGTGTAGGCGCGCCAAACCGCTACACCATACACATCCACAACCTGACCACCGTTCCGACCGAAGACCTCAACCTCTTCTTCAACTGTGAGGATTCGATGCGCATAGCCTCAGTCGAATTTCCAAGGAGAGACGGTTCCGGCTTTGAAGTCGTGCCTCTTGACTCATTGCGCGACCCAGAGGCTGATGCCAAGGACTACATGAGCGACCAGGCCCAGATATTCTTCATCCCAAGCCTCGAACCATACGAAGACCGATGGTTCAACATCATCTGCTATGGCAAGCGCGATGCAGCAGGCGTACTCAGCAATGGTGCCAAGACTTATAGAGAGTATGACGAAATGTTCGCCAAAAACTTTACCAAGGCAAACTTCTTTGCGTCACTGACAAAAGACATCATTACAGGAGTCATTGTAGAAACCATCAACTCATGTACTGATTTCAACGACGAGGAACGCAACAACTGGGACAGGACATTCAACACAAATATCAGGAAAGAGATAGAAGAGCGCCGTATAAATGCAGGTCTCGATGTAATCAGTTGGAAGAACCAGATCAAGTTTGCCTGCACAACAGCCATCGACTGCGTTCCTGGCGGCAAAGTCATAACCACACTGGGGTCAGTCACAGAAACGGCATGGAGCGTGAAGGAAAATCTTCGCCGCAGACTCTGGTACTGGATTTACGACCAGTGCGGACTCTTCGGTGTGCGAACAAAGGACGGTGAACTCATCGAAGGAACTCGCATCTACTCGTGGGACCCTAACGAAATGATTGGTCCTGCCGGAGGCGGTGAACTGCATGCGCTGAACGAAGAAGGACGCATCAACTACCGCATACTCTTCGAAAACAAGAAGGATGCTTCTGCGCCAGCATATCGCATCCGAATAAAGAATGAGCTCGACGCGGATGTGTTCGACCCAGAAACAGTCGAGTTCGGCAACACAAGTCACGATGGCGAGAACTACAAGTGGAAGATGACACGCGAGGGCAATGTCCTCAACTGGGACATCGAGGGCATAGAACTGATGCCGAACATCACACCACCAGAGGGCGAGGGATATGTCACCTTCTCTGTGAAGACAAGGGACAATCTGCCAAATGGCACTGTCCTCAGCAACAAGGCAGACATCATCTTTGATGAGAACCCAGTGATTACGACCAACACCTACACCAACATCATCGACAAGGAAGCTCCAGTGTCATTGTCAAGATATATTGGAACTGACGGCGACACAATCTGTGTGAAAGTGATGGCAGAGGACACAGAGTCCGGCATTAGAAACATTGCGGTGTATGTCTCCGAAAATGGCGAGGCTTTCCGTCTGGTTGACGGAGTGATGTCAGGCGATGTGTTCAAGTATGTAGCAAGCGATGCTGATGCCGATGTCCGCATCTACACACTCGCCTACGACTGGGCAGGCAATATGGAAACCGATTTCCAAATCATCGACTGCAATGTGATTAAGGGCGATGCCGATAAGAACGAAACGGTGAATGTTTCCGACATAATCACCATTGCATCATATATTCTGGGCGACACTCCTGACCCATTCGACGAAAATGCCGCAGATGTAAACAACGATGGCAGCATCAATGTTTCCGACATCACTTCTACCGCAAGCATCATATTGAACGAATAAGGTTGTAAACCCGACCTCAATCCGTTTCAACATAGCAAGGTTCAGTGTAATCGACGCGTCCGCACGACAATTGCTTCACGAGCGCACAACAATTGTTTAACAAGCGCACGACAATTGCTTCACGAGCGCACAACAATTGCTTCACGAGCGCACGACAATTGTCACACAAGCACACGACAATTGTTTCACGAGCGCACATATTTCCTCTCACGAGCGCTCGTAAATGGTCAATCGTGCGGAGGATAACATAAAAAGGTGTACACCTTCCTGAGAAAAGGTGTACAGCAAACTGAAAGAAGGTGTACACCAAAATCCAAAAAGGTGTACACCTTTTTCAATCTATGAGCGCTCGTGAGACAAAACATCAGCGCTCGCGAGAGGAAATATGAACGCTCATAAACGGAAACATTAGTACTCACGAGAGAGAACCATACAACTTCGTGAAGTAGAAAGATTAGATGGAAGATTATGAGTTCAAAGGCTGGAACTGTGCGACAAGCATTGCCACGCTGACACAGTAGTGAGCAGGCGCTTTGAGTCACAATGTCCTCAATTAACTCCAATCACATTACCCGAGCAACAGCCACAAAAAAAGAAAAAAGCCCCGCAGACCAATAAAAGTGTCTGCGGAGCCTAAACTATTTCTATGCTCTATCAGCAATCTTATTTGAACATATCGAGATAGTAGTCAACCAGGTTTTCGATGCGCTGCTTGTCAGTGAAGTACTGATAAGTTGAAACATTGAGGTCGGCGCAAGCGTCTTCATCACAAACGATGTTGCCATGTTCGTGCATCTGGAGAGCACTTACAGTCCACATGTGGTTGACACCACCCTCGATTGCCTTTTTGAGGGCACGAGACTTCAAGTGACCGTTGCAGAGGATGATGACCTCTCGTGCTGCCATAACTGTACCTACACCAACTGTAAGCGCCTGCTTTGGCACCTTTGTCACATCGTTATCGAAGAAACGGCAGTTTGCCTGGATTGTATTTGTTGTAAGTGTCTTGATACGAGTCTTGCTTGTAAGACTTGAACCTGGTTCGTTGAATGCAATGTGACCATCAGGACCGATGCCACCCATGAAGAGGTCGATGCCACCAGCCTCGGCAATCATCTGCTCATAGTGATCGCACTCAGCGAGGAGGTCGGGAGCATTACCATTGAGGATGTGGACATTCTTTGGGTCAATGTCGATGTGATTGAAGAAGTTTGTCCACATGAATGAGTGATAACTTTCAGGGTGTGATTCAGGAAGACCTACATATTCGTCCATGTTGAATGTGATGACATTCTTGAAGGAGATGTAACCTTCCTTGTTGAGTCGTGCAAGTTCCTTGTACATTCCCAGTGGAGAAGAACCAGTTGGGCAACCCAGTACGAACTTGTGGTCTGGAGTTGGGTTGAAATCGAGAATCTTCTTTGCTACAAAGTGTGCAGCCCAGATTGACATTTTGTCATAATCCTTTGCAATAACTACTCTCATAATACTAATTATTAAATTGTTCTCTAATAAATAATCAATTCTCGCTTTTAATCAGTTTTTGCTTGTTAAATGTTTTTAGTTGTTTAATACTTTTCAGATAATTCATCCATCGTACATCCATCAATACTTCTGGAATTCTACATTAGTGGAGTGGAACTCAGGAACAGTCTCCTTCAACAAGTGAATCATCTCAGGAATACGAACCTGAGCAGCCAGCTCTGTCAGTTCATTGACCACCTTGTGCGCATCCTCATAATTGTATTCACGCACTTTAGCAATCTTGATGCGCTGATGATTAGTCGGTATTGTGTTTTCTGCATCGGCGAGTACCTCCTCATAGAGTTTCTCACCTGGGCGCAGACCAGTAAACGCAATCTTGATGTCCTTGTCTGGCACAAATCCTGCGAGTTCAATCATACGGCGAGCCATATCGGCAATCTTAACAGGCTGTCCCATGTCGAACACAAAGATTTCGTTGCCCTTGCTCATCGTTGCAGCTTCCATCACGAGGCGGCATGCTTCAGGAATGGTCATGAAGAAACGGATGATGTCAGGATGGGTGACAGTCACTGGACCGCCCTTCTCAATCTGCTCACGGAAACGAGGAATGACACTGCCATTCGATCCGAGCACATTGCCGAAGCGAGTTGTCACGAACTTTGTAGAACCTTCGTGCTTTCCTGCGGCAATGGCAAGACCTAACGACTGTACATAGATTTCTGCCATTCGCTTGGTGCAGCCCATGACATTGGTAGGATTTACAGCTTTGTCGGTGCTGACCATTACCATCATTTCGACACCGTATTCGATACATTTATTTGCTACATAATGGCTACCAGTCACATTTACGAACACTGCTTCACATGGGTTTTCCTCCATCAGCGGCACATGCTTGTAGGCTGCTGCATGGAACACCACTTGTGGACGATACTGACGGAACGCAAAGTCAAGACGCGCTTTCTGACGAACATCGCCAATCACTGGAACAAAATCGAGATTAGGGAATCGTTCCTCCAACTGAAGGCGGAGGTTATGCATCGGTGTTTCGCCATTATCAAACAAGATGAGTCGCTTGATGCCCAAACCAGCCAACTGGCGGCAGAGTTCGCTACCGATACTTCCGGCAGCGCCTGTGACCATGATCACTTTGTCCTTGAAGCTGGCATCGTTCATCGTCATCTGGATTTCAGGACGGCCGAGCAAGTCTTCAATCTTTATCTCGCGGATGTTTCCATGATTGATTTTGCCATCAATGACCTCATCAACTGATGGTGCCACCATAATCTTCATCCCACATTCTGTTGCAATCGGAATCAGGCGTTCTTTCTCCTTCTGAATGGCGCCCTCAATAGGGAACAACAATGTCTCCGTGTCATATTCATCCATGATGGCCTTGAGTTCATCAGAATTATGCACATGAAGGATTGGAAGTTCAGCAAGAGTGTATTTCACTTGTTTATCGCCATAAGAGACAAAACCAACAATTTTGTATTCAGATGAATGCTGAAGGCGAGTAATCAATGCCACCGACTTGTCGCCTGTGCCATAGACAAAAAGATGGAGTCGCTTGCTGTCAGCAGTCTTTTTTGACTTCACTATTTCGAGAACATACACTACCACTGCACGAGCCACAACAAGAATGGTGAGGAAGAGTGCTGCGTCAAGAATGCCAAGCACGAGAACCAAAGATATAGTTACCTGTGGGCAAAAGATGGCCATTATTACTGCAACTACAGCAACAAAGCGTATCAGCACACTGACAACAAACCGCAGTACCTCACGTAAAGACGAGTGCCGCACAATGATGCGATAAGTATGTCCAAAATAGAAACATACAAATGCACACAAGAAAGATATGCCTACCCATGACAGCACGAAAGCAGCATCCAAAGAGTCCTTCCCAAGGATTGAATAAATCACAAGCAAGGCACACAGCGATGCTATAATTGACATAATGGAGTCAAAGGTAAGGATCAGTGCCGAACTGACATACTTCTCTGAGTATTTGCGGAGTGTTTCTACTATTTTATTCATTATAATGTGGTGTTACTAATTTCTTTAATCAACTACTAAATATCAACAATTCGTAAAAAGTAACCTGGCAGAAGATTGATGTTGCATACTTCGCCAAGATGCATTTTTAAGACCAATCTTCAAGTTTTCACTTCATGCATTCAGGCAAATTGGTTTGCAGAATGTGGTGAAGGAGTTCGATGTTATGGAGGTCGGTACCTTTATAGTCGTAATACTCTGCCTTCGTCAGCATTTCTGCCTTACGCTTGGCGGTGTTACCATAAGCGCCAGAGAAAGAGCCGACATTAAGTTGGAAACGGATACCGTTTTGTTTAAGTTTCTTATAGTAATCCTCACTGTCCATATACATATAGCGTTCAGGATGGGCAAGTACCGGAGTGAAACCCTTTGCCTTGATATCCTGCAGAGTGTTGTTCATATGCATTGGAGCATTGAAGTAGGATGTCTCCACCAGGATTTTGTTTTGTTTCAGTCCCAGCGGCAGGATATCACCACTTTTTAGGCGTTCCTCGAACACTGCGTCCATCATATATTCAGCAGCGAGGTGCAACTTGATGGAGCCCTTGTATGCTTCTTGCAATTCAGCGAAACGAGCACGGAGATCAGCAGTAGTGTTAGGTATGTCCTCCATGATGTGAGGAGTACACCACACTTCTGTTACCCCAAGTTGTTCATATTCAGTCAAAATTTCAAGCGACTGTCCCATCTTGCTCACACCATCATCCACTCCTGGGAGAATATGTGAATGGTAATCAATAAATCCCTGAAAGAAATTGACCGATCCAAATGTCTGTTTTTTCTTGAATATGTTGAACATTGTATCGAATGTCTTTAGAATGCTTTTATCACCGCCCTTTGCAGTTCTCTAAACGATAGTGCAGTTGCAATGTGATTGCTATAAAAAATAAATAATAAGGTAGGATAATAATTAATAAGGTGTGGGTGACAGTGACGAGTTTCACATCACCCATTCACCTTATATTAATCTGTGTAATCAGAAAAACTGATTAAAAGAAGAAGAATTTCTTACGCTTCTTCTTTTCTTCAGCATAACCATAATGGTAACCGTAGCGTGCGCCATAACCATAGCGAGCACCGTAACCATAACCATAACGGCCATAATGAGCACCTTCGTCAATGGTACCGTTAAGGATGAGTGACATGTTCTTGAACTTCTGGCTCTGATAGATGTTTTCAAGGTCACCGAGCAGACCACGCTCCATAAGTCCGGCACGGACAACGAAGAGAGTGCGGTCAGCATGCTTTTCGATGAGCTGTGTATCTGCAAGAATTTCGATTGGTGGACAGTCGATAAAGATGTAGTCGAACTGGCTACGAAGTTTCTCGATTGCCTCGCCGAAACGATCCTCTGAAATAAGTTCTGTAGGGTTTGGAGGAAGAGTACCTACAGGAAGTATGAAGAGGGTCTTGTAGTCTTCGTGTGCTACAATGAGGTCGTTGACATTGTCAAACTCGCCATTAAGGTAGTTAGAAAGACCTGACTTTGGAGAGTTGACATAAGCTGAAAGTGAAGCCTTACGAAGGTCACCATCAACGGCAAGCACTTTCTTGCCCTTGAGTGCAACGGCAATTGCCATATTCATTGCAGTGAATGTCTTACCTGAGTTGACATTGTATGAAGTGAAGACAATGACATTGGTATCATTTTCCTTCGTCATAAACTCAAGGTTAGTTCGTACGACACGGAATGCTTCGTTGATGACATCACGCTTACCCTGCTTAACGACAACCTTGGTAGTCTTGTCTTCATTAATCTTACTTTGCCAGAAGTGCTGCTTCTCAAGAGTTTTTGCTTGTGGAATTTCGCCAAGGAACGGAATTGTGAGTTCTGAGAGATCCTGACGACCACGAACCTTAGTATTGAGCTGTTCCTTTAAATAAATAATAAGGAGTGGCAATGCAAAACCTATCACAAGTGCGATGAGAATGATGTTACGCTTCTGTGGAGAAACTGGGAATATGCTACCACCTGGCTGCTTGATGATTCGTGTGTTATATGCAGTGAATGCCTGAGACAGTTCGTTTTCTTCAAGTTTCTGAAGGAGGAAGAGATAGAGTGATTCCTTGACTTTCTGCTGGCGTTCAACCGAAAGAAGTTCCTTTGCTTGTTCAGGGTTAGAAGCAATCTTGCCTGTAGTCTGGCTTTCGCTCTTCTGGAGGTTGCCAATTTGAATATCGAGAGCATGAATCTGGTTCTCGAGAGAAGCAATAATTGCACTGCGCAATTCTGCGAGTGTAGCATCAGCCTGCTGAACGAGTGAGTTCTGTTCACTACTCTCGGCAGCCTGTGTATTACGCTGAATGACGAAGTTGTTATAGTTAGTAATCTGACTTTCAATCGAAGTGCTACCAATACCAGTGTTCACAGGGATGATAGTATTTTTTGGAGACTGACGGACAAGGTTGAGAATGTGCTTAGCCATGAAAACCTTATTGTTCACATCAAGGATTTCCTTACTGAGTTCAGCGCTCTGGTTCATGTAAAGACTTGCAGCAGCACCAAGGTCAGGAGTGAGGTTTGCACTCTTAATACTGGAGATACCACCATCGACCTCAAGCAGGTCTCCCGAAATAAGATCGAGTCGGCTCTTGATGAATTCAGAAGTACTTTCTGTCACCTGGTTCTTATCCTTTACCCACTTTGAGTTATACACATCAATCAGAGTTGCAAGGATGTCCTCAGCACGCTGTGAAGACACATCTTTACAAGAGATTGAGATTACATCAGACTCCTTGTTCACCAATCCAGCAGTGATTGCACCGAGGTAGCGTGTTGCGGTAGCATAAGCAGTAGTTCGTGCAACATGGATTGTTGGGTAGTTCTCATGTGAAGAGAACATATTAGTCTTGCCGACATACACCTTGCCCATTGGAGTTTTGATGGAGTCATTGAGTTTACCAGCATAACTTGAGCCAAACTCATTTTCATTGAATTTGACATTACTGATGGTAACATTACCGCCCTTGAGGTCAAGGTCGAATGAAGCCTCGTCAGAGTCTTCAATTCCACCGATTGTCACTTCTACAGGAAGCTGACGACCATAAAGTGTATGCTTGTGGAAATGTCCGTCAATCGAATAGTTCATGTCAAGATGGAGAATCTTGACGATTTCGTACATATTGTCAGGTGAGTTGAATGCCTGAAGTTCATTATGTACATTGGTGTTTGCACGGAAGATACCAAGGTCATTGAATGACTGAATGCCGCCCGGCATTGACTTTCCCTGTCCCTCAGACTTAATCTGCACCTCTGTTGAGCGTTCATAAACAGGAGGAGTACGCAGAATGTAAAATGCTGCAATAGCACCACATATCAGCACTGAAAGCAAGAACCAGTACCAACGGCTCAAGCAAGTGAGCAGTAGTTCCTTGATTTGCAATAAATCGCCACCTTTTTCTGTTGTCTGAGTCTGATTAATGTTTTTTTCCGAATATTGTTGCATAAGATATATATTTTTCTTTGTTCTGATGTCTATTGACTAAGTTATCGGCTAAATTACCAGTTCTTTACAAGCACAAGCACTGAAGTTGCGAGTGATGCAAGTGAAATCCAAAATGAAGTTGAGAGGAGGTTGTTACCGTTGAGGGTTGACTGGCGCTCACGCATCTTGTTTGGACGCACATAGATTACATCGTTCTGCTGAACATAGTAAACTGGTGAGTTCAAGAGTTCTGGAGCATTGGTGATGTCAACATGATAGACTTTCTGTATGCCATTTTCCTGACGCATAACGATGATATCGTCACGGATACCTGTGATGTTCAAGTCGCCCGCCATACTGATTGCGTCAAGGAGAGTTACAGCATCACGGTCGATTGAATAGCGGCCCTGTACCTTTACTTCACCGAGGATGGAGTATGTAAGGTTCATAAATTCAACATTTACTACAGCTTTCTTTGCTTCTTTCTCAGAAAGGCGGACGCGGATGGTCTCTGCCACTTCGTTGCGAGTCAAACCAGCAACATGTACGAGTCCGAGTGAAGGGAACTGAATATCGCCCTTTTCGTCAACGGTATATCCCAGCATACCCTGTGAATACAGGCTATTACCAGCACCGGTTGTCTGACCGATACGCTGAGTGACATATGGAATGTTAAGAGAATTTGTAACCTCCGCATTTGGCGTGTTTACCACGATGAGAAGTTTGTCGCCAGGGCGTACCTTGATAGTCTGTACTGCTGGTACTGCGACTCCATTGATGAGGTCTGAGTCATTGAAATAAGTGATTTTTTGTGTTGAACAAGATGTTGCCAACACCGCGCCGATTAATGCGATTGCTAAATTCTTCAGCTTCATAATTGTTACGGTTTTCGGTTTAAGGTTTCTCTTTTACCCTAATTATTTTTTGACTTTTTATATTTTTAACATGCAAAGATAAGCAATATTATTCATTCTACATGTAGGTTCACTTGATTTTTTTGCTTTCACAAGCCACTTTTCCACCATTTTGGGGCTGTTTGTAAATTAACGACCGCATTGTTGCGGCAAAATAGCGCAACAGGAGCGCAGCACACAATCTTCACAAAAGTCATTCAAAGTCATTCCATACAAAGCAAAAGCACCAGTGCCGAACGATTGTCAGCACTGGTGCTTCCCTTATGATTTCACACCTCTCCGGAGTTCACTCCCGATGTGTGATGGATTCAATTGAAAGTGATGAGATAGTAGTTCTTCTTTCCCTTTTGAACGAGCAGATACTTTCCGTCGATGAGGTCGTCGGCAGTAATCACCTGGTCGAAGGCTGCAACCTTTTCCTTGTTCACACTCACGCCACCGCCCTGAGTCAGTTTGCGCATTTCGCCCTTTGAAGGGAAAATGGCTGCGCTGTCAGTTGTAAGGTCAACGAGTCGTGCACCATCCTTGAGAAGGTCAAGGCTGAGTTCGAAGTGAGGCACGCCGTCGAACACATCAAGCAGAGTCTGTTCATCGAGTTTGAGCAGTGCATCCTTTGTCGCTTTGCCAAAGAGGATCTGTGATGCTTCAACCGCCATGTTGTAGTCTTCTTCTGAATGAACCATGATGGTGAGTTCACGAGCAAGTCGTTTTTGCAGAGGGCGCTGGCCTGGGTCTGCATCCTGCTGAGCAATGAGTTCGTCAATTTCTTCTTTTTCAAGCATTGTGAAGATTTTGATGTATCGCTTTGCATCCTCATCGCTGGTGTTGAGCCAGAACTGGTAGAAAGTGTAAGGTGATGTGTAGTTACGGTTGAGCCAGATGTTGCCTTTTTCTGTCTTACCGAACTTTGTGCCGTCAGCCTTTGTCACGAGCGGACAAGTGAGGGCAAAGCATTCGTTGCCGTTTGTACGGCGAATCAGTTCGCTACCGGTTGTGATGTTTCCCCACTGGTCGGCACCACCGAGTTGAAGTTTGCAACCCTTGTGTTCGTTGAGATAAAGGAAGTCGTAGCCTTGCAGCAACTGATATGTGAACTCAGTGAAACTCAAGCCGTCGCGTGCTTCACCATTAAGGCGTTTCTGCACAGACTCCTTTGCCATCATATAGTTGACTGTGATGTGTTTACCGATGTCGCGTGCAAAGTCGAGGAAGGTGAAGTCCTTCATCCAGTCATAGTTGTTCACAAGTTCAGCCTTGTTAGGTGCATCGCTGTCAAAGTCGAGGAACTTTGCGAGTTGAGCCTTGATGCACTCAACATTATGGCGCAGTGTTGCCTCGTCGAGCAGGTTGCGCTCCTGACTCTTGCCAGAAGGGTCACCAATCATACCCGTAGCGCCACCGATGAGTGCCAGAGGCTTATGTCCACAGCTTTGGAAGTGACGAAGCATCATCACTCCGCACAGATGTCCGATATGCAGCGAATCGGCAGTTGGGTCAATACCCAGGTAAGCCGTCACCTGTTCTTTTTCGAGCAGTTCCTTTGTTCCTGGCATCATGGTGTGAATCATACCACGCCATTCCAGTTCTTTTACGAAGTCTTTCATTGTTCAGTGTATTTTGTATGTTGTTATTTTTTCCAATTGCGGCGCAAAGGTACAAAATAAATATGGTTAAACGAAAACTTTCTTCTTTTTTCTGCTCACTATCCGACACCTATGTGCTGATTCCGTGCACAAAACATATTTATCGGCAAAGTTTTTACCTTTATATAAATAATTTCGTTTAACTTTGCAGAAAAATAAGACCACACACAAAGATGGATTTCAAAATACACGAAAAGCAGACATTGATGGGTCTCCTCCAGAACAACATCCGTGAGGAATGGGAGAATGTAGTATTCAGCGACTACGGTTCCGCAATCGAATACACACACAAGGATGTGTTCGAGAAGATTGCCCGTATGCACATTTTATTTAAGGAATACGGTGTAAAGCGGGGCGACAAGATAGCCCTCTGCGACAAGAACTCCAGCAACTGGGGCATCTGTTTCATGAGTGCATTCACTTATGGAGCAGTCGTGGTGCCAATGCTTGCCGAATTCAGCATGGAGCAGATTGACACCATTGTGAAGCATTCCGATGCAGTACTGCTCTTCACCAACACCAATGTCTTCAAGAAGTCCGACGGCCTTGACAAGGGTATGATGATTGATGTGAAAACATTCACCCCATTTGCAAAGGAGGCCGACACACGCCTCAATCAAGCATTCAGCAAAATGGAGGAGGTATTCAGCCAGAAGTACCCACAGGGAGTCCATCGAGAGGATGTCGTATTCGAAGATGTTGACCCCGAAAGCCTTGCGCTGCTCAGTTACACATCAGGCTCTACTGGCAATCCGAAAGGTGTGATGGTGCCTTACCGTGCCATCATGTCGAACACGCTCTTTGCCCGTCATGAGTTCCCGATGAAGTCGGGCACCCGTTTTCTGTCAATTCTGCCACTTGCCCACATGTTCGGATTTGCGTTCGACTTCTTCTATCCATACAGCTGTCACTGCCGTATCACTTTCCTCACGAAAGTGCCAAGTCCAGCCATCGTGCTCAAGGCATTCAAGGATGTCAAGCCAAAGCTCATCATCTCCGTACCGCTCGTTCTCGAAAAAATCATCCAGGGCAGAATCATGCCTACTCTACGCACCCGCAAGATGCGCATGATGCTCAAAGTGCCAGGCATGAAGAAGGTCATCTACAAGAAGGTGCGCAAGAAAATGATTGAAGCCTTCGGTGGTGAATTCGACCAGGTGATTCTCGGTGGTGCCGGCGTAAACCGCGAAGTCGATCAGTTGCTTCACGACATGCATTTCCCATACACCATCGGTTATGGAATGACCGAGACGGCCCCTCTCATCTGCTATTCACACTGGAAGAAGTTTGTAGCAAGTTCGTGTGGCCGCGCGGTTCACCGCATGGAGATAAAGATTCTCAGCGACGACCCACAGCGGACACCAGGCGAAATCGTATGCCGCGGTGCCAATGTGATGCTCGGTTACTACAAGAACGAAGAAGCCACCAACGCCGCCATCGACTCAGAAGGATGGTTGCACACAGGCGACCTCGGCACCATCGACAAGGCTGGCAACCTCTTCATTCGTGGACGCAAGAAGAACATGTTGCTCGGCGCCAATGGACAGAACATCTATCCAGAGGAGGTTGAGGACAAGGTGCTCACTACCTCGCCAATCGACGAGACTGTCGTTGTGCAGCGCGACCAGAAGCTCGTGGCACTGGCATATGTCAGCGACAAGACACTCGAAGAAAACGAACTGACGCGCGAGCAGTTCAACAAAAACCTCGACGAATATCGCCGCAACATCAATGCAGCACTGCCTAAATACAGCCAGCTCACTGCCATCGAAATGCGCGATGAAGAATTTGAGAAGACTCCAAAGCGCAACATCAAGCGGTTCCTCTACAAATAACGATATCTGCAAGTTTCGCGAGCTCGACTTTTAGTAGAAGTCAGAAGACAATAGTATAACGACACAACAACATCAGTGGTGTTCTATGATTACCTATGTGGGTGATGAATAGAGCACCACTGCTTTTATATATAAGGTATTAAACTTCGCAAGCTCAACTTGTGAAAACAAAGGACGATACCCACAAGAAAAAACATGGTATTGCACCATGATATCATCGTTTCAAGTCACAATACCGTCGTTTCATGCCATGAAACGATCATTTCATGCTGCAATGTATTTGTAAGGAGTGTAGCGATAGCATCATGAAGTATGTACGATTGTGCGATAACGCATACACATACAACAGCAAACTTACACACACGAAATCTTGCAAAACCATATATAACCCCTGTTCATTTACACAAATGCCCCATTGCAGCATTGTTCAGCAACGGCACGACGGATTCAGATGCATGAACCCTAACACACCAATCATGGCACGCCTATGCTGACCACACAACAAAAATCAGCAGTTACTATCAAATTTCATGCCACAGACTTTGCGTATTATGAATAATTCACTAACTTTGCACATGAAATTCAATTCACAAATTATTCCTTACATTTAATCACTTTATCACTTATGGAAATTACTTCTGAAAACTATCAGGAAATCATCAGTCAAGGCAAGCCAGTGGTTCTCGACTTCTGGGCAACATGGTGCGGTCCATGCAAGAAAATAGCTCCGCTATTGGAACAACTCGCTGAGGAATACGCAGATAAGGTCATCATCGGCAAGGTAAATGTCGAAGACGAAGACGACCTCGCAACAGAATACAGTATTCGCAACATCCCTACTGTGGTGTACATCAAGGACGGCAAAGTCGTTGACAAGTTCGTCGGTGCTGCCACAAAGGATGTGTTCGAAGACAAGCTCAAGGCAATACTCTAACCAAACAAAGCAGACTTATGGCAACAATCGACGACGAAATTCTCCTCGGAGCAGAGGAAGACGCAAAGGAAGTGGAGTTCATCCTCAACTACCTGCCTCAGGAAGTTAAAGAGAAGTTCACCGAAGATGACATCTACTTTTGCATCGATTTCTTTCTCGAATATTTCAGCGAAGTAGCAGAGCCCGATGCAGAAGGCTATTTTGACATCGACCTCGACGAACTCACCGACATCCTCATTAAGGACGCAAAAGACAAGGGCGTCGGCGAGTGGCAACACGACGATGTGTTCTTCATCATACAGGGAGAAATCGAATACAACGAACAGTTCGTTGGCTAATCACCCAAACAACATTTCACGCCTATGGTATCATCGACAGCACTCTACTGGATTGTATTCATCGGCACAGCAGTCCTCAGCTGGATTGTTCAGAACAATCTGAAAAACAAGTTCGAGAAATACTCGAAAGTGCGTGGCTACACAGGACTCACCGGCAAGCAGACCGCAGAAAAGATGCTCGCCGACTTTGGCATCACCAATGTCACCGTGTGCTGCATCAAGGGGCAGCTGACCGACCACTACAACCCCGTTGACCACACCCTCAACCTCAGCGAAGGTGTCTATCAGTCAAACAGCATCATGGCACAGGCTGTGGCTGCACACGAATGCGGACACGCCGTCCAGCATGCCGTCAGTTACGGACCGCTCACATTGAGAAGCAAGATGGTACCAATCGTAAACATATCATCAAACCTGATGACATGGATACTGCTTGGTGGCATGCTCGTACTCAACTACACAGGCAACAACACCATACTCGGATGCGGCATCGTGCTCTTTGCCGCAACCACACTGTTTGCCTTCATCACCCTGCCTGTTGAAGTCGATGCATCACGCCGTGCCATCACATGGCTCGACCAGCGAGGCATGACCGACGCATCAACCCACGACTATGCCGTCAGCGCACTCAAGGCAGCAGCCTACACCTATGTGGTGGCAGCAGTCAGTTCACTTGCCACACTCCTTTATTATATAATGATATTCATGTCGGGGTCACGACGCAGATAAGGATATGCCACAGGATCTCAGTCAACATCAGTTACAGACAGAACAACAGCAACTCAGGCTTTCACCACAGCAACTGCTTACGGTGAAACTGCTCGAGCTGTCCCTGCTCGACCTTGAAAAGAGGGTCAACGACGAAGTGCTCGACAACATCACACTCGAAGAAGACTACTCACGCATACATAGCAACAAGGACGACAGCGAACACGACGACCGAGACACATCCGACGGCAACAGCAGCGGCGACGAAGACACATTTGTCCCAGAAGGCGACCAGGACGAGATACAGAGCAATGAGCCGACCGACAACAGTGACAACTACGACACTGACGACGACCAGGCCTACTCCTACCGGGGCGAGAACGAAGGAGCAGAAAAGCCCATTGGCTCCACCACATCGTTCATTGACGACCTCAACGCACAGATAGCCGACTTCGACCTCGACGAACACCAGCAGCAACTTGTGGAATATCTCATCGGGTCGCTCAACGAGAAGGGATTCATCGATGTCAGTCTCGGCACCATGGTCGATGACCTCGCCATCTACTACTACATCGACACATCCAAAGCCGAACTCGAACAGATGCTGCAAATTCTGCAACAGTTCGACCCACCCGGCATCGGAGCACGCAGCACGCAGGAATGCCTGTTGCTGCAATTGCAGCGTGCCGACAGCACCGACAACGACAAGCAGCCAAGCAGCAGCGACCTGGCACGGCAAATCATCGAGAACCACTACGACGACTTTGTCAACCAGCGCAACGAGACCCTGATGCGCAAACTCTCCACCGACAGCATTCAGCTCAGCGCAGCCCTCGACATCATACGCCATCTCAACCCCTACCCAGGCACAGCACTCAGCGAATCGGCAGCCGACCGCGTGCAGACCATCATCCCCGATTTCATCATCGAGACCACTCCCGATGGAGAAATCTCAGTCACACTCAACTGTGGGAAACTGCCCGAACTGCACATCAGCAAAGAATACATCGCACAGATTGAAGCCTACAAAAAGCGCAGTGGCAAACTGTCACGGCTCGAGCACGAAGCATTCACCTATGCACAGCAAAAGGTGGAATCAGCCCGCCAGTTCATCGCTGCCATGTGCCAGAGGCAGAACACACTGAAAACCACAATCCAGACCATTATACAGTATCAGCGCGACTTCATCCTGACACAAGACGAGTCGCGCCTGGTGCCGATGCGACTCACCGACATAGCCAAGCATCTCAACATCGACATCTCGACCATCTCGCGAGTACGCACCAGCAAATATGTACAGATTGACGGCACCACCTACCCTCTGTCCATTTTCTTCAAGCGGGCACACACCAACGCACAAGGAGAAAACATCGAACAGGACAATGTCTGCGACACCATCCGCCAGCTCATCAACACCGAAGACAAGGCCAACCCACTCTCCGACGCACAAATCGTAGAAAAGCTCAAAGGCCAGAACATCAACATAAGCCGGCGCACCGTTGCAAAATACAGAGGCATCATGGGCATACCAACAGCAAAAAACCGTAAAGACTGACATGAAACTATTCAGTTCAAAAGGACTCATCAAGGCAGCACACATCTATTGTCTGCTGTTCTCACCATTCTACGCCCCACTGTGGGCATTCATCTGGCTGTTTCTTTACAGTTACCTGCGGCTGTTGCCCCTTGCCTACAAAATCTTCATACTCGTCACCGTACTGATGTTCACCATCGTCATTCCAAGGGTGACCATCAACATTTTCCGAAAAATCAACAAATGGACACACTGGCAACTCAGCCACCGTGAGCACCGCTACACTCCATACCTCATCACCATCGCCAGCTATGTGGCTTGCGTCATTCTCTTCACAAAGATCAACACCGCACAGTTCATGCTCGGCATACTTGTGGCAACACTCGTGGCAGGAGTACTCTGCGGCATTCTCAACATCTGGTGGAAAGTCAGCACACACACAGCAGCAATGGGAGGACTCACGGGCACAGTTGTGGCATTCAGTTACATATTCTATTTCAACCCGATACCAATGATGTGCATCATGCTCTTACTTTCAGGATTAATGGGCACCAGCCGTATGATTCTGCGACAGCACAGCCTGTCACAAGTCATCGGAGGATTCTTCATCGGATTCATCAGCGCATTGGTGTTCATCATGATTGGATGGTAATCATGGGCCGTTAGCCATTGGTCATTAGCCATTAGCGTGGATTGAACAAGTAGGCAACCAAAGTCCACCACCCCAAACAACCAAACAACCAAATAACTAAACAACCAAACAACTAATATACAATCTATGGTTTCAATCATCATGGGCAGTCAGTCCGACATGCCAGTAATGGAAAAAGCAAAGGCATACCTCGAAGAACAAGGAGTGCCATACGAAGTAAATGTAATTTCAGCACACCGCAACCCAGAAGGAGTAGCGGAATTTGCCAAGACAGCCAAGGACCGCGGCGTGAAAGTCATCATCGCAGGTGCAGGCATGGCAGCAGCACTGCCGGGAGTAATCGCAGCCTACACCACACTCCCTGTCATCGGAGTACCAATCAAGTCGGGCGCTCTCCAGGGAATGGACGCACTGCTTGCCATCGTACAGATGCCACCCGGAGTACCTGTTGCCACAATGGCTATCGACGGAGCAAAGAACGCAGCAGTCTTCGCATGCAAGATTCTTGACCTCTGCGCAGGCAAGTAAACAACAGACAAGTTTCAACAACCAACATTTGCAAGTTGCCACAACAAGCATTTGCAAACTTCACCGAAAAGACATCACACACTATGCATCGTAGAAAGACAACAGTAGTGCACATCGGCAACCTGCCAATGGGAGGCGACTATCCCATCCGCGTGCAGTCGATGACAACATGCCCCACCACCGACACCGAAGGCTGCATTGAGCAGATAAAGCGAATAGTCGATGCCGGAGGCGAATATGTGCGACTCACTACGCAAGGAATACGCGAGGCTGAAAACCTGAAAAACATACGCGACGGACTACGCCGCGATGGCTACACAGTGCCACTCATCGCAGATGTACACTTCAACGCCAATGTGGCAGATGTGGCAGCACTCTATGCCGACAAGGTCAGAATCAATCCGGGCAACTATGTCGATCCAGCACGCAAGTTCAAGCACCTGGAATACACCGACGAAGAATATGCCGAAGAAATCAAGAAGATTGAGGCACGCTTCGTTCCGTTCCTCAACATCTGCAAGGAACACCACACCGCCATACGCATCGGCGTGAACCACGGCAGTCTGTCCGACCGCATCATGAGCCGATATGGCGACACACCTGCCGGCATGGTCGAAAGTTGTATGGAGTTTCTCCGCATCTGCGTCAAGGAACAGTTCACCGATGTCGTCATCTCCATCAAGGCTTCCAGCACTAATGTGATGGTCACCACCGTCAGGCTGCTGGTCAAGGCAATGGATGCAGAAGACATGCACTTCCCTCTGCATCTCGGTGTGACAGAAGCGGGCGAAGGCGAGGACGGACGACTGAAAAGCGCAGTAGGCATCGGCACACTCCTGGTTGACGGCATCGGCGACACCATCCGTGTCAGTCTGAGCGAAGCACCAGAAAAGGAGATTCCAGTGGCATTCGGCATTCTGCAAGCAGCAGGGGCACGCATCTCCAAGCCCGAATTTGTGTCATGCCCAGGATGCGGACGCACCATGTACAATCTCGAAGAGACCATTGCACGTATCAAGACAGCATTTGCCGAAAACTTCGGAACAGCCGAGGCAAAGGCAAAGTGGCCAACAGCCAACAGTTTGAAGATTGCCATCATGGGCTGCATAGTCAACGGTCCAGGCGAAATGGCTGATGCCGACTACGGATATGTAGGAGCAGGCCGTGGCAAGGTGAGCCTGTACAAGTGCAAGGAATGCATCGAAATGAACATACCTGAGGACGATGCCGTCAGCCGACTCATCGACTTCATCAAAAACGACTTGACAAGCCAGCAATAGGTCTGGCATGTCAAGTCGTAATTATATACAATGGCAACAGGCAACAAGTCACAGGCAACAGTTCACAAGCAATAGGCAATAGACCACAGGCGCATACAGTTACTTGTTGCCCATAACCAGCAGACAACAAATCAACCCAGTTACATATTCTTATCAAATGAAGCAACTATTCAGACAACTATTAGCCATCGGCATAGCAGTCACTCCACTTGGTTTCACAAGCACAGCTGATGCACAGCAAGTGGTGGCAGGACAGGAGATTCAGAACCCAGTCATATTCACCGATGTGCCCGACATCGACATCATCCGTGTCGGCAAAGACTATTACATGACATCCACCACCATGCACCTGTGTCCAGGCGTGCCAGTGATGCACTCCACCGACCTCGTCCACTGGGAGACCATCAACTATGTATATGACATTCTTGAAACCAACGGCAAAGCCACCCTCAACGGCGGCGAGGCATACGGCAACGGTTCATGGGCAAGCAGCATCAAGTATGTCAACGGCACCTACCACATCTGCTTCGTGGCTAACGAGCAGAACAAGTCGTACATCTACCACACCAATGACCTGCGCTCGGGTAAATGGACACGCAGCGACTTCCAGGGTAAGTTCCACGACCCGGCACTGCTCTTCGACGAAGCCAGCGGACGGGCATTCGTGGCATACGGCAACGGCCGAATCATGATTCGCGAACTCACCCCTGACTTCACAGCAGTGAAGGAAGGTGGAGTCGATCAGCTGATGGTCGATGCACGCGACCCCAAGTGTGGACTTCAAGCAGAAGGCAGCCACCTCTATAAGTTTGGCGACTATTACTACCTCTTCAACATCGACTGGCCTCAGGGCAGCGTACGCCGCGAGGTGTGCTTCCGCACCAAGGACTTGCTCGGTGAATGGGAAAAGCGGACTGTGGTCGAAGCGACAGTCAACAAAGGTGTTGGCGGTTTCGGCGGCAACGGCATAGCACAGGGTGGTATCGTTGACACCCCTGACGGCAAGTGGGTAGGTTTCTTCTTTCAGGATCAAGGTCCACTCGGACGCGCACCAATCTTCATCCCGATGGAGTGGAAAGACGGTTGGCCTACTTTCCCAACTGAATACGCCAATTCATCATCACCAACAGTGGGCACCGTCCAGCACGGTCTCACCTGTTCTGACGACTTCAACGGCACATACAACCCAGGCACCACCAACTGTTTAGCCGTTGGTCCTGCATGGCAGTGGAACCACAACCCTGTCAACGACAAGTGGAGCCTCACCGAGCGTGTGGGCTGGCTCCGACTCAAAACGGCAGCCGTGGCACCTCACATATTCCTTGCTCGTAACTCCATCAGTCAGCGTCTGCCTGGTCCTCGCTGCACTACCGAAGTGTTGCTCGACACCAAAGGCATGCAGGCAGGCGACCGCGCAGGCATCTGTGCCTTCCAGAGCAACTATGCCAGCATCGGAGTGGAGAAAAGCGCCGATGGCAAGAAGCAACTGGTCGTTCGCACCCGTTCGTCACGCGGCAAGCAGCGCAGTGCCTTCATCGCACCAACTGACGACAGCGAGGTGGCAATGTCAATGAAACTGAAAAAGGACAAGGTGTATCTGCGCATCAGTTATGTGTTCTACCAGAAGGATGGTCAGGATGAAAAGCCTAACACGGCACGACTCGCATACAGTTACGACGGCAAGAAGTGGACCGACTGCGGTGTGACTCTCCACATGCAATATACACTCGACATCTTCATGGGCTACCGCACATTATTATATAATTACGCAACAACTGCACTCGGCGGTTATGTCGATTTCGACTACTACCATGTGACCATCGACTGACACTGCATGGACTGATGCAGACGGTTCGGCACAACAGAGGAAGGGCGTTCAGACACTTGCTACGGCAATGTTCTGAACGCCCTTCCTGTTTTGATTACAGTTTGCTTGCAGGCTCAACAGTCTGACTACAAGCACAACAGTCTGCTTACAGGCTCAACAGCCAATGTGGGATTAGTCCACCTTTGTCTTCTTGATTTTATCCCATTCACGCCCCTGCGATGCATTAAGGTCGGAGAGAATGGTATAGACGGATGTCCGCTCATTCTCCGTGCCATGCCCGGCATAGATGCCAACCAGTTCATCGCGCTTATAGTCGGTAAAGATCATTGGCAGAGTTGACATCGAGTTGTTGGTGTGTGCCTCCTTCAACATTTCGATTGATTCAGTCACGGCAGTGCGCCCACGGTCGGCATTCTGTGCCATTTCATCGAGTCCCTGACGGTGATATTTATACATGAGCTGGCGCATCGGTTCAAATGATGAGTCCATATAGTCGTTGATGATGGCATGACGGTTGCGGTCGTCATCAAACGCTTTCCATCCGGCATCGCCCAGGCTCTGTGCATTGTTGACGATGTTCTCCACACGGTGCAGCACCTCCGTTCCACCCATTGGCGAGAAGGTGTCGAGGTCCAGACCGATGAACAGATAAGCATAGTACGCCATCATTGCTGTGAGATTGTTGTCGATGGAATTCTCGTTGAAGTCGAGCGGTTCGTGTTCCTGATAATAGAAATTGAACGACTCGTCACGCATAGAGAACACAGTGGTGGTGTATGATGCATTAAAGACCGGACGGGTAATTTGGAACAGCATATTGCCAGTGAAGTGGTTCTCCGCTTCATCGTACTTCTTGATGGTGATGTTCATCGAACAACTGATGCGCTCGTTCTTGTTAAATTGGAGGTCGGTCCATGCCTTGTTGTTCATAAATTCGTTGAGAGCCTTTTCGAGGGTCTCAAAGACGCTGGTGTTAGACCGCTGCACCTGGGCGTGGTTGATTTTCACGCTGCAATTCAGTTCCTGAGCCTTCACTTCCTGAGTCATCGTGAATGCACCAAGCATCAGCATTATGTTCAGAATATGTTTCATATCATAAGTTCACAGTTAATTAACGAAACAACAGCACGATTTATTGTATCAATCACCAGAACTTGTTCGCCTGCTTGCTGTATTCAAATCCAGCAGCGGCCAGTCGCTGGCACAGTTCATCACGGTCGATGTTCATATCATCGCACAATTCATCGAGCGATCCATATTCGTCGCGCAATTTCATATTAATCATGCTCAGCAGCATCATCGGGTCTTGTGGCAGTCCTTCCATCATTCGTTTTCAATTTTCAGCAAATGTATTCAGTTTTCAGCAAATACAATTGCTCTTATTGCTATCAACATTCTCCTTAATATATATTAAGGTGTGCAAAGATACATCATATTTTCGACACGCACAACACAATTGCAAGTTTTTTGTTACAGGTGCTCGCATAAATGCCCGTGCGACTGCATTTCCACAAAAAAGAGTCGGAGCGACAAAATAAATGCCAAAACATTGCCTGTATGTAGAAACAAATTCATAAATTTGCACCAAATACACAAATGTCAATGGATAAAATCACCGTCACATCACCACTGCTGCCCGACCTCGACGAGTTTCACGAGTTGCTCAAAGACATCTGGGACCGCAAGTGGATAACCAACAACGGAACACTGCACCGCCAACTCGAGCAGGAACTGGCATCGTATCTGAAAGTGCCATACATCAGTCTGTTCACCAACGGCACACTGCCGCTCATCACCGCTCTGCAAGCACTGCACATCACAGGCGAGGTCATCACCACGCCCTACTCGTTCGTTGCCACCACCCACTCTATCTGGTGGAACGGAGCACGCCCGGTGTTCGTCGATATCGACCCTGCAACCGGAAACATCGACCCCGACAAGATTGAGAGTGCCATCACGCCACAGACTTCTGCCATCATGCCAGTACATGTCTATGGCAAGCCTTGTGATGTGAAACGCATCAAGGAGATTGCCGACCGCTACAACCTGCGTGTCATCTACGATGCAGCCCATGCCTTCGGTGTGGAACAGGACGGCAAGAGCATACTGGAATGGGGCGACCTGTCAACGCTGTCGTTCCATGCCACAAAGGTGTATAACACCATCGAAGGTGGTGCCATGGTGATGCACGATGCCGAGATGAAACAGCGCATCGACTACTTGAAGAACTTCGGTTTTGCTGGCGAGACCGAGGTGGTGGGTCCCGGCATCAACTCCAAGATGGACGAAATCCGTGCAGCCTACGGACTGCTCAACCTGCGACAGGTGGATAGCGCCATCGCTGCCCGTCGTGCCATTGCAGAGAAGTATGCGGATGCCATTCGCGACATCCCCGGCATCAGCACCTTCCCTTACATGGCTGCAATGGGTACTGCCGATGAAGACCACAGCCTGCGCCACAACTTCGCCTACTTCCCGATATTTGTCGATGAGGCACAGTACGGCATGAGCCGCGACGAACTCTATTTCAAGATGAAGGAACACGATGTGCTGGGACGCCGCTACTTCTACCCACTCATCAGTTCGTTCTCCACTTACCGCAGTCTGCCTTCGGCTCATCCTGCCAATCTGCCGAATGCCACACGCCTGGCCGACACCGTAATCTGTCTGCCTATCTATCACGACCTCACCGACGAACAGGTGATGAGAGTCATCGACCTAATCCGCAAATAATCAGCAGCAACATCAACATGGAACTGTCGCCATTCGCCCCCGTCATCATCCCCACCCTCTGCCGCTACGACCACTTCCGCCGCTGCGTGGAATCGCTGTCGCGCTGTACTCACGCATCGGAGACCGACCTTTTCATTGCCCTCGACTACCCGCTCAAAGACGCTCACCGTCCCGGCTATGAGCAACTGAAAGAATACATACCAACCATCACGGGGTTCAGGAGTGTGACGGTTCACAGCCGCGAGCACAACATCGGGTGCCGGCAGAACATTGCTGACATGCGCGACTACTGTTTCAGTCTGGGATATGACCGCTACATACTGTCGGAGGACGACAACGAGTTTGCGCCTAACTTCCTCGACTACATCAACAAGGGCCTCAACCTCTTCGAGGACAATCCCTCGGTCTATGCCGTCAGCGGATATACCCCACCAGTCGAGATGAAGGACTACACGAAGAATGCCTATGCCACCTACAACTATTCGGCATGGGGCGTCGGACTGTGGAAGTCGAAACTCTTCATCCACACCCGCCAGTGGGCAATCAGCATTCTGCATTCACCTCGGAAGTCATGGAAGATATTCCGCACCGAACCGCGTGTGCTCTACACCCTGCTCCGCATGATAAACAAACGCATGCTTTACGGCGACACCTGCACCGTTGCCTACTCCATTCTCAACGGCCTCTACTCGGTGGCACCGACCGTAAGCAAGGTACGCAACTGGGGCAATGACGGCTCGGGCATCAACTGTGTCAAGATTTCAGATACAAAATACGAAGACCAGATGATTGACACGGCACAGGTCTTCGACTTCGACGACATCACAGTCGAAAACATCAACATGAAGTCGCTCAACCACCACGCCTCGCTCATGTGGCAGCAGTGGGTGAAGTTTCCTTATCAGATTCTGCGGTTCTGGCTGTTCAATGCCTGAACAAAAACTGTCCCACGAGCGGTGACGGATTGTCTCACGAGCGCACGATAATTGTCTCACGAGCGGTGGATAATTGAAAAAGGTGTACACCTTCCTGAAAAAAGGTGTACAGCAAACTTAGGAAAGGTGTACACCTAAATGGAAAAAGGTGTACACCTTTTATATATTATCGTGCGCTCGTGAGAGCATTTATGAGCGCTCGTGAAGACATTTATGAGCGCACGCGAGAGCATTTATCCACAATCGTTCATTAGCGTTATAACATCAGCAGACTTTGTTTTCAACACAGAGAAGGTTTAATATATTTTTTCACATACCTTCTCACAGAGTGTGCCTTTGGCACATGGAGAGGTCACGGAGTGCTGCCACCCGTCCGCATGGCTCTGTATAACTCATTAATGCCGCAGGCATTCTCTGTGGACGGGATTAATAACCACACAGCAGGAATGATAATCCCGTCTCTGTGTTAAGTTGTACCTTGGATGGTTCTTGGGATGACCAAAAGCAGGCTTGTTTGCACGAAACAGCACAATAAATGATTTGGGTATATAAGCGGTTGTGAAGGAAAAAAGCGAGCGTTCATGAAGTGGAAACATGAACGCTCGCTTTGTTGTAATTGTGAAAATGGTCTTTGCCTGTCATTGCCTTCCGAACAGATACTTCTTCAAGAACGGACTGATGCGCAGTGTGTTGGAAATGACGATGCAGAAGCCGATAACGATTATGCCGCCAATGAACGACAATGTGCTGTCAACAACGAAATTGTGTGGATGTTTGTTGAAGAACTCACCGACCTCGGGTATGCGTGGAAGCAACAGGAAGTGAATGAGATAGATGTCGAGGGTGCGGGTACCGATGTATTGCAGTCCGCGCCCCAGCCACTTGTCCTTCGAGAAGTCAGTCTGATAGTAGCGGAAGAAAAGGAATGTGAGTGTGAGCAGCGAGTAGCGTGCCAGTGTCTGCGAGAGATTTGCCCACGCACCTTTCAGCAGATGGAGCGAGATGTAGTCGGCCGACGACAAGAACGCCAGCACGATGATAGCGAAAATGAAGCCCTGCTTGTCATAGAGTTTCTCGACCTTGCCCCAGTAGCGGTGTACGATGTTGCCGAAGATGAAGAAGTGGAAATATATCATCACCTGCACCATACTCGTATAGTTCAGCCATCCATCATAGCCCTTCTTTGCACCAAATGCCCAAGGGAAATCCTTTGGCATGTAGCATGTTTCGTAGAATATGAGCGAAAGCACCCACAGCAACAGGATTGGTACGCACGACTGGTATTTCAGTTTCTGTTCGAAGAACTCGAACACATAATAGATGATGAACATGTAGAGCAGTGTCAGCGTGAACCAGTAGCCAGCCTTCATCGGTGAAGCAAGGCTCGACACAAGCGAACTGCCGAAGGTCGATGGGTGTATCAGCGTGATGAACACCAGGAAAAAGACCACCGTCGGAATGATCTGGATGCGCATCTTCTTGCCCACCATGCGACTGAAACCGCGGAAACTCCAATCGGCATTCGCCTTGTAGGAGAGGAAACCGCTGATGAAGAAGAACAGCGGCATTCGCAGCAACAGAAACAGTGACAGCGACGACGAGTACTTGGGTTCCTGGGTGAAGCCCTGCGTAGCGACATGCATTGCCACTACAAGAATCATTGTAAATCCACGCATGGCATCAATCCATTCAAGGCGCGGTTTCTTGGTTAATGGTGCATCCATTATTCTTTTTTTTGTTATCAATTAGTTGTTCGTACAGTTGCACATGCATCTGACCGACTACATTTTCCGAAAAGCGTTCAATGGTCATCTGCCTCCGTTGTTCACGCGTTGCCACTTTCTGCCCTTCATCAAGTGCCCAGCGGATGCCCTCTGCAAGGTCAGCCTCCGACAGATATTCGGCAAGATAGCCATTCACCTTGTGACGGATGATGTCAGCCTGCCCACTGTTGTTCCACGACACAGCCACACACCCACAAGCCTGAGCCTCAATCAGAGTCTGTCCAAATGTCTCATAGTATGACGACGACACAACCGCATCCGAAGCAGAATACAGTTGGGCAAGGTTCCCGGTTTCGATTGAACCACAATAAGTACATGGAACTTGGATTGACGAGAGAAAAGCTTTTTTGTCGGACTTGATGTTTCCGAACAGTAGTACATGCACTGTGCCCCAGTATTCGGGATGACTCCTGAACAAGCATCTCAGCGACTTTACAAACAGCCCGAAGCCCTTGATTGGGTCATCCAGTTTTGCTGCGCCAAAAATCAAGATATTCTTGTCGGGCACACCCACTATCCGTCGGCACTCAGCCTTATCAAGCATCGGGAACAGACGAGTGGACAGCGTATTAGGTATTACGCACAGAGGTTTGTCCTTCAACAATGCGCTGTGACGCACCTTGTCGGCAAGCCACTGACTGACAGCCACCACATGCATGTCACTGCCTTTAAGCACTTCTGCCTTCCGGTCGAATACCTTTGCAGAAAGGTCGGTGGCAGATGGGTGGCGAAGGAAATGACAGTTGCGGCAGTGGGTTTCATAGGCTGTACAGGTGTAGGCATGATGGCAGATGGCTGTCAAGGGCCACATGTCGTGGAGGGTCCACACCACGGGTTTGCCACTGTCAAGTATCTGGCGGAGACAGTCGAGCGAAATGAAGCCCTGGTTGATCCAATGAAGATGAATGATGTCGGCTTCGCGGAATTCTGGAAGCCGTGTGATGTCCTCGCCCGCATTGGCGATTGACACTGCAAACAGATGCTTGCGGCTGAAAAGGTTTGATGCCCAAATGACAAAGCGTTCCCAGTAGAAATGAGGGAACTTGCGGTGCATGGACAGCATTGTCACATCGAGTCCGTCGCGACGCAGTGCCTGCGCCAGACGGCACGATGCCACGGCAGCACCACCACCCTGCAAGTATGTATTGACTATGAGTATCTTCATATCTGGTTGCAGTCATGCATGTTCGGTAAATGCGAACATATTTGGTTGACGGCACAAAGTTACGGAAAAAATGGGAAACAGCGGACAGTCAACGAGAAGAAATGTAATGTTGGTGTGGAGGAAAGTTACAGTGACGGCACTAATCCTATGTCTTTTTCGGAAGGATGTTGAGACGGTAGATGGCATGGAGCATGATGTAGTTCGGTATGCAGTTGTGCCATTGTTCGGTGCGGCCCTGCGCATTGATCGTCATATGCTTGGCCGACAGTTGATGGAATAAATCCACGCCTTCCAGTTTCAGTATCAGCGACTTGTCCTTCAACAACGACTTCGAGACTCCAAGGTTCCAGATGAGGTCGTCGGTGTTCATGTCGCTGTCCTGATAGCCGCGTTTGCTAAACATGGCAATGGATGTGCTGAAAGACAGTGCCAGTTTCGGGAATGTGTATTGACCATCAATGCCATAGTTGAACTCGAATGCATTGATGGTCTTGAAGTTTTCACGATGGCTCTGACTGTTGCGCCATGTGAGGTTGCCCGATGCATTGATTCGCAGGTCGGCATAAGTGTATTCAAGGTAAAGGCCGCTATTGGTGGTCATGGTGTTCACCTTGCTCAGTGCCATGCCGTAGGACGCGAAGTCGGCAGACTCCACCACCTTGTCGCCATCAATCTCGGTCATATCGAAATCCACGCTATGGTTGTATCTGAAATCAGTATCAGCAGAGAACCGCCAGTGTTCGGCTGAGTCGAGTGCGCAACTGAAAGTTAGGTCAACTCCTGCATTCCAGTTGCCATCCACATTTCCTGCCTTGTAGTAGTACGACCCTTTCTCCTTATTATATATACGCTGCTGTCCCCAGCTGTCCTGCACAATGCTGAAGTGCGACCATACGGAGAACGACGGTTCGCCCCATTTGCTATAAGCAAGGTTGAGCGAGTGTTGTTTTGAGTTTTTTAGGTCGGGATTGCTGTATGTACGCATCAGCGGGTCTGTAGTCTTGACAATGGTGTAGAGTTGCGAGAGCGAAGGGCTGCTCACAGAGAAGTTGTAGGACATGCTGGCATAGCTCGAGCGCGACTGTTTGTTATTGATGCGCTGGATGTTCATATTGAAAGAAGGTGTGACCACTGACTGGCGCAGGCGCTGTGAAGGGTCGAAGTCGAGCACGAGAGCCGGATTGACATCATCGTAGCGCATCCATTGACGGTCGCTCTGCACCGATGCATTCATCGACAAATAAGTGTTAATCGAGTCGTGTTCAATTAGCCATGAAGCATCAAGTTTTCCTCTCAGAGTCTTTGACATGTTGTCGTGCCATTCCGAGTTCTGCATGTCAAGGGCAAGAAGCAGGGAGTCGCGTGTCGATGGCAACTGTCCGAGTGAGCGGCTGTCAGCGATTGAGCCCCATCCTGCTCCCAACTTGTCGAGTCGGTAGTATTCGCAATCAGTCCTCGAATAGTTCTGAGAATAACTGACTGACGGCGACACCGTCAGTCCGTTGAGGAAGTTCAGCCGATACACCAGTGAAGTCGTAAAATTGTAGTTTGACGACGGCGACGACTGATACTGGTTTCTGTAATCGACATCACCGTTTTGCAGGAACTCAGTCCTGTCGAGCGAGTAGGCTTCGCCCCGGCTCTGCCGTGAGTAACTGCCATGTGAGTCCAGTGCGATGATGTCGCCCCACGGCATCTTGTAACTGAAACTTTCGTTAATGTTCAGACCGAGCGACTCTGTCCGGTTCAGGCTGTTGCTTGCCGAGCGGTTTGTTGTCATCCCGTACAGTTCCGTCCCTTTTGCAGCCGAAAAGATGGAGTCGAGCATCTGCGGCACATCAAGTCCATATGCCGAGGGGTCGGAGTTGAGCGATGCACTCCTCGACATAGAGGTGGAATTGCCCCGGCTGTAATCCACTCCTATGGTTGTAAGCAGTTGCAGCTTTTCGCTGCCAAACACCTTATTATGTCGGAACCAGTGGTTTGCGTTCACATTGAACATGTCGGAAACGCTCTTGTTCAGGCTCCGGTTGAATATATTTCCCGAGGAAGCAAATGTCTCCGAAGCAGTGCGGTTCTCGTCCTCATCCTTCAACCATGCAACCACAGCATCAAAATTGCTTTCCCACGCCTTGTCTTTGTCGGTCTCTGACCAGTTCACACCGATTTGCTTCTGTGTCATCTCGTTCTGCGTGTTCGCACTCGGGTCCCATTCGGCTGATTCACCGGGTTGCGAACTGATGTTCACATTGTTGAGGTTGCCGAAGATGGCAAGTTGCGAGTGAATGTTGTTTCTCATGGCAAACAATCGTCCGACCCAGCGGTCGTGACTGCCGACACCTGCATCGATGTTGCCAATGTAGCCACCGAGAAACTCCTTCTTCATCGTCACATCCATCACATATTCCTTCTGCTCAGTCTGGCGGCCCTTCCATTTGTCGCCATCGGTCAGACGGTCATACACCTGAATGTCCTTCACCACATAGTATGGCAGGTTGTCGAGCATCAGTTCACGGTCGCTGCTGATGAAGCGTTCACCGTTGAGCAACAGTTCATCGACCTTTCGTCCGTTCACATAGATTTCGCCGCCTTTTTTCAGTTCCACCCCAGGCAGTTGCCTTATCAGTCCGTCGAGCATACTGCCTTCGGACACATTGAAGGCATCGGCATTAAACACCAGTGTGTCGCCCTTGTGCAGGAACTTCACCTTCGAAGCCACCACCTTCACCTCATCAAGCATCTGGTCAAGGTCGGTGGTCGGGTCCTTTTTCTTCATCAGGAGGTGCGGAACACTAAAACTGGTGTTACGGGCTATGTAGTTTATTTCATAGTTCAAGTAAGCAGTATGGTAGTCAGCGTGTTCAGCCTTCAATATATACTTTGCAGGTTTAGCCGGCACTTCAAAATAATAACCCGAATTGTTTGCAACCGACCAGCATGTCATCGAGTCAACAAACACACTGTCGGCAGTCAGCAGAGTCACCTTCGCCCCCACACCAGCCTTCGTGAACGAATTCAGCACACTGCCACCAATCGACACCTTTCTCTCCCTCCGTGCCTTTTCTTTATTTTTCTGTGCCATACAGTCGCCAGGACAGCAGACAAGCGCCGTCAGCAGCAGGCACATCACCCATCCAAATCTTAACCTCAATTTATTCATCGTTTGTTCGTTGTCAATTACAAATCTTCTGCAAATTTACGCAAAAGTATGCATCAAGCCACAAAAAACAACGAAAAAACATAAATTCTCGCAACAATCAATTGCCAGTTGTCAAATTTTGCTTACCTTTGCAGCCGAATTATGCCGAAAAGGCTCGATTAAGCGTTCGGAAACCCGATCCGCCTCTCGGTCAAAACCGTTTAAACCTAACAAAATGTACGCAATCGTAGAAATTAACGGTCAGCAGTTCAAGGCAGAAGAAGGCAAGAAGCTCTTCGTTCACCACATCAAGGACGCTGAAGCTCAGCAGACAGTTGAGTTCGAGAAAGTATTATTGGTTGACAATGAAGGCGCAGTTACAGTAGGCACTCCTACAGTTGAAGGCGCAAAGGTAGTATGCGAAGTTGCCTGCCCACTCGTTAAGGGTGACAAGGCGCTCGTGTTCCACAAGCGTCGTCGCAAGGGCTACAAGAAGCTCCGCGGTCATCGTCAGCAGTTCACAGAATTGACAATCAAGAGTGTTGTCGCTTAAGTTTAACCATT